>NZ_JAUSZF010000001.1:320000-620000 GCF_030817315.1 Sphingomonas faeni
AATCCGCGCAGGGTGAGCCGGCCCCTAAGACGAGCCCGAAGGGGGTAGTCGATGGGAACCACGTTAATATTCGTGGGCCTGGTGGTGTGTGACGGATCATGTGTGTTGTGCGTCCTTATCGGATTGGACGTGCTTCGAAATGGTTCCAGGAAATAGCCCCACCGTATAGACCGTACCCGAAACCGACACAGGTGGTCAGGTAGAGTATACCAAGGCGCTTGAGAGAAGTGTCCTGAAGGAACTCGGCAAATTGCCTCCGTACCTTCGGAAGAAGGAGGCCCTCACTATGCGCAAGCACTTTGAGGGGGCACAGGCCAGGGGGTAGCGACTGTTTAGCAAAAACACAGGGCTCTGCTAAGTCGGCTTCAAGACGACGTATAGGGCCTGACGCCTGCCCGGTGCCTGAAGGTTAAGTGGAGGGGTGCAAGCTCTGAAATGAAGCCCAGGTAAACGGCGGCCGTAACTATAACGGTCCTAAGGTAGCGAAATTCCTTGTCGGGTAAGTTCCGACCTGCACGAATGGCGTAACGACTTCCCCACTGTCTCCAGGACATGCTCAGCGAAATTGAATTCTCCGTGAAGATGCGGAGTACCCGCGGTTAGACGGAAAGACCCCGTGCACCTTTACTGCAGCTTCAGAGTGGCATTAGGAAGAAACTGTGTAGCATAGGTGGGAGGCTTTGAAGCATTGGCGCCAGCTGATGTGGAGCCATAGGTGAAATACCACCCTGTTTGTTTCTGATGTCTAACCTCGTTCCGTAAGCCGGAACAGGGACCCTCTGTGGCGGGTAGTTTGACTGGGGCGGTCGCCTCCTAAAGAGTAACGGAGGCGCGCAATGGTGGGCTCAGGACGGTCGGAAACCGTCTGTTAGAGTGCAATGGCATAAGCCCGCCTGACTGCGAGACTGACAAGTCGAGCAGAGACGAAAGTCGGTCATAGTGATCCGGTGGTCCCTCGTGGAAGGGCCATCGCTCAACGGATAAAAGGTACGCCGGGGATAACAGGCTGATAACCCCCAAGAGCTCATATCGACGGGGTTGTTTGGCACCTCGATGTCGGCTCATCACATCCTGGGGCTGGAGCAGGTCCCAAGGGTTTGGCTGTTCGCCAATTAAAGTGGTACGTGAGCTGGGTTCAGAACGTCGCGAGACAGTTTGGTCCCTATCTGCCGTGGGCGTCGAAATTTGAGAGGAGTTGACCCTAGTACGAGAGGACCGGGTTGAACATACCTCTGGTGTACCAGTCGTTCCGCCAGGAGCGCAGCTGGGTAGCTATGTATGGACGGGATAACCGCTGAAAGCATCTAAGCGGGAAGCCTCCCTCGAGATAAGATTTCATAGAGCCGTCGGAGACCACGACGTTGATAGATCGGATGTAGAAGTGCGGTAACGCATGGAGCTAACCGATACTAATTGCTCTATTCGCGCTTGAGAGTCTCACACCATCAATGACAACACTGGGGTAACCCAACGCGTCAGATGCGTGCGGATGATTAAGTCGAACGCCAGATTGCCAATCCCCTCGCCGTCGAGGGATTGGTCCAAATACCACTACAACCTTGCACGGTATCGATTTTAAAACCCCACCAGGCGTCAAGCATGGTGGGGTACCCAAAGCATTCCCAACGTATCGTCGCACCGGCTCCATTGCCTGGTGGCTATAGCGTCGGTGTCCCACCCGATCCCATTCCGAACTCGGCCGTGAAACCCGCCTGCGCCAATGGTACTATCGCTCAAGCGATGGAAGAGTAGGTCGTCGCCAGGCATTGAAGCCCGTGCGGCGATACGTAACAGGAAACGCTGAAAACCCATTCACCATGTCTTCTACCCACGTTCTCCAACGAGAACCGTCGCGGGGTGGAGCAGCCCGGTAGCTCGTCAGGCTCATAACCTGAAGGTCACAGGTTCAAATCCTGTCCCCGCAACCATCTTAACTTGCAACGCCTCCGAGGGAACTCCCGAGGGGGGGGCGTTTCTGCTTCGATACATAGCGACAGCATCGACGCAAGCTCACCGCGCAGTTCGATGGCGAGATTGCCGTCTTCCGGCATCAGAACCACCGCCTCGATGAGCCCGCGCAACCGTTCGAACGCCTGCGCCTTCAGCGCATCGTCCTGGAACGCCGCAGTGAGCTGACCGACCTTTTCGCGATAAAGGCGACCAAGGTCGGGGCGCAGCAACTGGGATTCTGTGGATGCGGTCTGCGCGGTGTCCTGTTCAGCAAGCAGGACCTGACGACGCTCGGTCCAGACCTTCATGTCCTCGACGACAACGCTGCGTCGACACCCTTCAGGATGGCGGCCTTCGCAAGTGCGATCTGCCGGTCGAGATTCGCCAGTTCGACTTCGCGCTCCGGACGGGCGTTGACCGTTTCAGCCGCCAAGCGCCGGGTCTCCGCCTCATACTCGGTGAGGAATGCCGCGATGACATCGTCGCGCAGCATCTCGGTTGCCAACCCCGCGAGCACGCGCGTGTCCAGTTCGTCCTGGCGGATCGTCAGCCGGTTGCCGCACCAGGTGGGTCCTTTCTTGGCGGCGCCTTGGCAGCCGAACCGGCTCTTGCCCGATTTGGCATAGCTCGCGCCACAGGTGCCACAGGTCATCTTACCGGTCAGCAGATATCGCGGGCGCTGCTGTGCGAAGAAGGGCAGGGCAGGGGCCGTCGCCTGCGACGTCGGTGCTCGCATCAAGGTCGCCTGCCGGGCTTTAACGCGCTCCCATAGCTCGACGGGCACAATGCGCAGCTCGGGCGCCTCTATGACGTCGGCTCGCATATCTTCCGGATTGATGAAGGCGTGGCGTTTCCCCTTGTCCGGGTTCTTGCGATAGGTCTGCTTACCGTATGGCCGCCGGCCGACATAGAGTGGATTGTTGAGGATACCGGTGCCACGCGCAGCGTTGCCGGTCAGTGTGTTCGGCGTCCAGGCTGCTGGCTTGCCGAGAGGGTGTATGCTGGTTTTGCCGCTGCGTGGCGAGGGCACGCCCTCGGCATTAAGCCGCCGCGTGATGGTGATGGGAGACAGTCCCGCGGCATAGTCTTCGAAAATCCGCATCACGACCGCCGCCTCGACGGCTACGATCTGCTGCAAGCCGCGTATGCGTTCGCCATTGGCGTCGTGCTCGATGCGCTTCTCATAGCCGTAGGCAGAGCCGCCGGGATTTTTACCCATCGCATGGCGGCGAACCAGCGCATCGCGCGTCGTCTCGCTCGTGGCGCTGAGTTGCTCGGCGTTGATGGTGCCCATCATTCCGATGTGCAGCGGTGTCACCCGGTCTTCTTTGCGCGTAGCTAGAATGATGCCACGAAACCGTAGGCGTTCGAACAGCATCGCGATGTCCGCCTGGCTACGCGACAGTCGATCCATCGCGTCCGCGTAGACGATTTCGATGCCGCCCGCCGCCACCGCTTCCAGCAGTGCCTTCATACCGGGACGGTGTATGGTAGCGGCCGACTCCGCTGCCTCTGTGAAGCAGAGCACCTCCTGCCAGCCTTCACGCCCGACCTCACGGCGGCACAACATCAGCTGCGTCTCGATCGACTGCACGTCCTGTTTATCCGTCGAATACCGCGCATATATCGCACACCGCTTCATCTTTCCTCCATTCTTGCTTTCCGCATTCGCAACGAAGGTCGTCATGATGGTCGCCTACCCGTTTTCCAGTCGACCTGCTTCTTCTGGGATCTCCGCTGCCGCGCCAGGTCGCGCGCCAGCAGAAGCGCGAGGTCCAGCGCGAGGTCGTGGAGCGGGGGCCGCGACGGCATCCAAGCCAGTTGGAGCGCGTGGCGTCACCCCGACCCCAACCCCAACCCCAACCTTCCCACATAGTTGCCGGCCCGCAACAAGACGCGGCTGTCGGCGGATTTGCCGACGTCTTTTATTGGTGGATTACAGCCCTATCGCTTTCGGGAACGCAGAGGCGGTGAGCGGCCCTTCATTCATTTAGAGAGTTTGCAGCTATGCGCCCTGAAGTCGCTGTTCGTTCATTGAACGCCGATTGGAGGCTGACAGGATCTCGAAGGCCTCTCCGCTTATGTCCAAATGTCGTGCGTCTTGGTCATGAACGCGCGTTCGCGTGCCATCGACGGCAGCGATCGAGACCTTGAGAAGAGGGCGCAGCCTACAGTCCAAAGTCGTCGCTAGCTCCTTTCTCTGGGGAACGAGCTTTATAACGTAGCATCGTGGAATAGGCGGCAGTAAACTCATCGCATGAACGCTTGGGGTACGAGACGTGTAAGCATGTTCGCGCTCCAAGCGCGGGGAATGATATAGGCGTAGTGGTCAATCGTCTCCTCCTCGACCCTAAGCGACCTCGCGAACGGTCGGTCATTCTCAGCGGCGAAATAGATCTTCTGCAGGTCACCGGCATCAACAAGGGCGATAATCGGACGGCGTGACGTCCGCGCGAGCGTGCGCCAAGCGGCCATGTCGGTCGATGACGCGTCAGCCGATCCACAAGGGTGCGAGTGCCAGTGTTCAACCAGACTTTGCATACCGTCCCTGAGCAGCCAGGCGCGATGAATTGCGTCGCGGTGAGAGGCACAGCTCCGTTCGAACGAGGTTCGTGTTGCGATGTCGCTCCGGCCTTGATGGGTCAGCCCCTAACCTGAATGTGCGAACCACGTCGTTCACCCATGAGAAAGCCGCTTGTTTCGCTCGGCAGATGTTCTTCCTGCTGCCGGCGTACCTTGGCCATGATCCGTTTTGACAGGAGCAGGAACGCCGTCATGCGTGCCCGCAGCCTTGTCGGGACTCTTCGGGTCCCGCTTTACCGTCGCTTTCCAATCGATCCTAACCGTGCGGAGCAGATGGTGTGGACGCCCTAATGCCCAGCCAAGCGCATGGATCGAGGCAAGACTCGCTGCCGCGGTCGATGCCGCCGGGCTGTAGCGCGTGAAGGGCTGCTCGCCGCAAGGCGCGACTGGCTCGGCTTCCTGTTCCTAGCGCGGTCTAGAGGCAGCGCAAACAGGCATAGGTGTCGTCGAAGATGATGCCTTCGTCGACGATCTTAATCTGGGCGAGGTAGGTTTCCTGCGGTCGCGGCCGAAGGCGACGGGGCGACCTGGTTTTGATCCGGGCGATATGCTGAAGCTGTACCTGTACGGGTATCTCAACCGAGTGCGGTCGAGCCGTCGCCTGGAGGCGGAAGCGGTACGCAACTTGGAGGTGATCTGGCTGGTGCGCGGGCTACGGCCTGACTTCAAGACTATCGCTGACTTCCGACGGGACAACCGTTCCGCGTTCAAGGCGGTCTTCCGCGCCTTCGTTTTCCTTCGCCGCAAGCTCGACCTGTTCGGGCGCGAGCTGCTGGCGGTGGACGGCACGCGGCTGAAGGCGGTGAACAGCCGCGAGTGCAACCTTACGAAGGCCAAGCTCGACAAATACATCAAGTCAGCCGACGAGCGGCTCGAGAAATACCTTGCGCAGTTGGATGACGCCGACCGCGGCGAGGAGGCTGGTGCGACCAGGCGGAGCGATGCCCTGGCGGCAAAGATCGCGGTGCGTGAGCAACGTCAGGTGAACCAGGCGATGCTGGAGCAGCTGAAGGCCAGCGGTGAGAGTCAGATTTCGTTCACCAACCCAGACGCCCGCGCTATGGCAGCCCATCCCAAGGTCGGCGTCGGCTATAACGCTCAAGTCGCGGTCGATGCGAAGCACAAACTAATCGCCGAACAGCATGTCACCAACGCGGGCAGCGATTTGGGTTTTCTGGCTGAAACAGCCGGCGCGGCGAAGGCCCTCCTCGGCGTCGACCGGATCGATGCGGTCGCCGACATGGGATATTACATGGGCGAGGACATTGCCGCGTGCGAGCGGGCCGGCATCACACCCTATGTCGCCCGCCCCCAGCGCGGCACGGCTGTCGGCGACGGGCGCTTTCCCAAGGAGCGGTTCCGCTACGATGAAGCCGCGGATTGCTATCACTGCCCCGCCGATCAACGGCTCGATACACGGTACCGCTGGCTTCAGGGCGGCATATTATCGTGCAATATTCAAACCCTCGCGCCTATGGCGGTTGTGGCCTCAAGGCGCAGTGCGCCTGGGGAAACTTCCGCCGTAATCACGCGGTGGGAAGGTCAGGCCGTGCTTGACCGATACGCCTCGCCGCCCGGCCCGGGATTCTATATTCGCCGCGAGACGGTCGCGCACCCGTTCGGTTCGATCAAGCAATGGATGAACCAGGGTGCATTCCTGATGCGCGGGCTCGACAAGGTGCGAGCCGAGTTCAGTTTGACGGCGCTTGCCTACAATCTCAGACCGGCGATCAACCTCGTTGGCGTACAGGGGCTGATCCGGGCCGTGCAGGCTGATCTAACGCCTAAATACCCCCCCTCAAGGCATCATCAGCGGCCGATGTCCCCTATAGATGGCCCTGTGCCGCCTAGTAACTCTCAGTCAAAACCATGGCCCTCATCGAGCGCATTTCATTCGCGGCTATCAGCCAATGACGAGTTTCCGCACAGTCTGGTCTAGTTCCAGGGAAGCGGAGCAGGCCCTTTCAACTATCGTCATGATCAACAGCGTCACGCCGAACAGCGGCATATAGATCCCAAGTCCGACGATCGCTTCGACGAACGCGGGCCGGTAGCGTGGCCGCGCCGATGGCATCCGCGGACTTAGCAAACCCGTCGGTCGCCTCCGCCACCACAAAACCCCGCCCGATACGGTTAGAACGACCAGCAGCGCAGTGAGCGTGCCGCCGATGACATCTAGAAACATGCGGGCAATGTGAAGATCGGCAGGCCGGTTATGGCCGTCGCGGCAACGCCGATGAGAGCGAGGCGAAAGCCGGTCCGATCGACCAGCGTTCCGGACCGCGCTGGCCATTGCCATACTGCGATACCGATTCCCATTCCGATGCATAGCAGCCACCCGGCGATGAGCGCCGTCTGATGCGCGCTCGTCTCCCCGAACCGGATTGTCGCCCAGCCGCGCGCGCAGCCCAAGCCGTGAAGCGCATAGAGGAGGCAGAACGCGATTGCCCAGACGATCAGTCCCGCGCTCATCCGAACCAAGGCTCTCATGCGATCCACCCGGGCAGCGCGAGCAGCAGCGTGGCGACGACGCCCGCGCCGGCCGCATGATCGCTCCACAACCGCACGATGCGCAGTTCGCCAAGCCGCGCGCCGCCGATATGGCCGCTGGCGATGCGTGCGCGTGCGAAGGCGAGCATCGTCGCGGCGAGCGTAGCGTGGAAGATCGCGTAGGCCGCCACCACCGCGCCGGTCGCGGCATAGGCATGGCTGGCGGGCGACGGCAGCCGCAGCACGACGAGAAGAACGAGCGCGAGGATAAGCGCGATCTGCCCCCCCGCTGCGACCGCGAGCGCGGTGCGCCCGTCCGGTCCAACGCGGCGCACCGCGACGATCGCGAGAACAGCCCCGAGCAGCGCGAGCGACGGCTCCAGCACGGTGCGCGCGATCAGCTGGGGCGGTGGCCAGTCGGGCGCGACGGTCCACAGAAACGCATAGCCGAACAGCAGCGAGGCGAAGAGCGTCGCGCTGGCGGCGAGCGCGAACACGCTGCCCCACCAGCCGGTCGTCCCTAGCGCTTCGGTCGACGGGGGCAGGGCCACACCTTGTCCGGCGGGCAACGTCCCATAGTCTTCGCGCGCACCGTTGGTCCACGCCCAGCGCCAGCCTATCGCGCCAACTCCGACGAGGAACAGCGGCGCGATCCAGTACAGCCCCGCCAGCATGGCGAGGAAGAAGCCCGCCAGCACGCCCGCGGTCGCGATCGGCAGCCAGCTATTGCCCGGCAGGATCACGATATGATCGGGCTCGCCGGTGACCATGTCGACCGCCAGCGTCTCGCGCCAGCCATGCCGTGTCGCACCGAGCCACCCCTCGCCGCGCGCCAGCGCAACGCCGAGATCGGGCTGGTCGTACAGCGGATCGCGCCCCGCGACCTGTGGCAGGCTGGCGAAGTTATAGGCGGGTGCCGGGATCGCCATCGCCCATTCCAGCGTGCCGGCATGCCAGGGATTGCGCCGGTGGTGCCGCCCCAGCCAGATCTGCAGCCCGACGTCGATCGTGAACAGCGCAAAGCCGAACGCCATCACGAAGCTGCCGACCGACGACAGCAGGTTCAGCCAAGTCCAGCCCATGGCATCGGAGTAGGTGTCGATCCGCCGCGGCATCCCGAGCAGCCCGGTCAGATGCATCATGAAGAAGGTCAGGTTGAAACCGACGAAGATCAGCCAGAACGCGGTTTCACCCAGTTGCATCACCCGCTCGCGCCCGGTGAAATGCGGGAGCCAGTAATAGGCCGCGGCCAGCATCGGGAAGACGAATCCGCCGACCAGCACGTAGTGGAGATGCGCGGTGACGAACGCGGTGTCGTGCGCCTGCTGATCGAACGGTACCACCGCGAGCATGACGCCGGTGAGACCGCCGAGCACGAACACGACGAAGAAGCCGATCAGATACAGCATCGGCAGCTTCATTTGCGGGCGGCCCGACCATAGTGTGCCGATCCACGCGAAGACCTGCACCGCGGTCGGGATCGCAACCAGCGTGGAGGCGGCGGAAAAGAACCCCAACGCCATGTGCGGGATGCCCGTCGTGAACATGTGATGCACCCACAGCCCAAAGCTGAGGAACGCCAGCGCCATCACCGCGGCGACGAGCGCGCCATAGGCAAGGATGCGGGTGCGCGCCATCACCGGCAGGATCGTCGACACCGCGCCCGCCGCGGGGAGGAAGATGATATAGACCTCGGGGTGGCCGAACAGCCAGAACAGGTGCTGCCACAACAGCGGCGATCCGCCGAGTGCGGGCGTATAGAAGGGCCATCCGAAGGCGCGCTCGATCTCCAGCAGAATCGATCCCAGGATCAGCGGCGGGAAGCCGAACAGCATCATCGCCGCGGTCGCCAGCAGATACCATGCGAACAGCGGCATCCGGTCGATCCGCATGCCGGGCGCGCGCAGCCGCAGGATCGACACCGCGATCTCGATCGCCGCGCACATCGCCGAAATCTCGACGAACGTGATGCCGAGCAGCCAGACGTCGGAATTGATCCCCGGCGTCCATTGCTTGCCCGACAGAGGCGGATAGAGGAACCACCCCGCATCGGGCGCGACGCCGGCCAGCATCGCCACGATCAGGATGCTGCCACCAAAAAGATAGCACCACCAGCCGAGCGCCGAGAGCCGCGGGTACGCCATGTCGCGCGCGCCCAGCATCTTGGGCAGAAGGTACAGCGCGAGCCCCTCGAACATCGGGATCGCAAACAGGAACATCATGATGCTGCCGTGCATCGTGAACAACTGGTTGTAGACCTCGGGCCCGACGAACGCGCTGGCGGGCGTTGCGAGCTGCGCGCGGATCAGCATTGCCAGTACGCCGCCGATAGCGAAGAATGCGAACGCGCCGACGATGAATCGCTTACCGATGTCCGAATGGTTGACCGAGCACAAAGTCCCGCGCCAGCCCGGCGCGTTCCGCCATATCGCGGTCAGCTCTTGGTGCAGTTTCAGGGCCTTCATCGTGCCGCTCCGGTAAACGCGGCCCAGCCGCGCGCGTCGTGCACGACGACCGTAAAGCCATGATCCTTGTGTCCTGGCCCGCAATATTCCGCACATTCGCCGCGATAGGTGCCGGGACGGCTGGCAACGAGGCGCAAGGTGTTGGTGTGGCCGGGGATGGCATCCATCTTGCCCGCCAGTCGCGGCACCCAGACGCTGTGGATCACATCGGTCGAGGTGATGCGCAGGTCGACCGGACGGTTCGCGGGCATGTGCAGGACGTTTCGCGTGCCGCCGAGGCCTGGATGCCGGAACGCCCAGTCATAGCGCCGCGCCTCGACGCCGATCGCCACGCCGTCGGGAGCCGGCGTCGGCAGTATCCGCCCGCCCAGCACCAGCGCATAGCCGAGCAACACCGCCAGGACGGTCGAGGGCATGATCAGCCCCAGCCAAACGATCCAAACGCGCGCCTTCGGCGTATGCGCGTCGGGTGCCTCGCGTCGCCGCATCGCCACCGTCAGCAACGCGAATACCAGTGCAGCAAGCAGCGCCGATCCGCCCAGCATCACCCACCATAGGCGAGCCACCGCTGCGGCGTGCGGACCTGCCGGGTCGATCACGGACAACGGGCCGGTGCAACCCGCTGTCGGTATCGCCGTTACCCCTATATGCAAGGGTCTCTTCGGGAGTGCGATACGATGACTGAGACGACGACACCGATCGACGAGACACTGAGCGATCCGATCGAGAACGATCCCGCCTTCCACCGCACCGAATCGAAGATCGCGGTTGCTGGACATCCGATCCACGCGATGCTCGTCGCCTTTCCAGTGGCGTTGGCCGCCAGTACGCTCGGTGCGGATCTGTTCTACTGGTGGACTGGCGACCTGTTCTGGGCGCGCGCGGCGTTGTGGGCCTCGGGCGCGGGCTTCCTGCTGGGGGTGCTCGCAGGGATCGCCGGCACGGTCGAATTGCTGATGGTGCCCGGCATCCGCGCGCGCGCATCGAGCTGGACGCACTTCGTGATCGCGGTGATGCTGCTCTCCGTGCTCGGCGCGAACTGGGGCTATCGGCTTGGCGGTTATGAGGCGGCGGTGCTGCCTTACGGCCTCCTGCTGTCGGCGTTCGCCGCGGCCTTTACCGGGTTTACCGGATGGCATGGCGGAAAGCTGGTGTTCGAATATCACGTCGGTGTCGCCCCCAACGGCAATTGATGGTGCTGCGGCGCGTCGAGCCAGCGCGGGGTCAAGTCCGGCATCACCGGCTTGCCCAGCACCAGCAACAGCACCGCGATCATGATCGCCATCGTTGCGCCCAGCAGCGGCACCGCCGATGGCGGAACATATTCGCCGCGGCGCTCGCTCATTTGGACGACCGTGTGGCCGATCACCGCATGTAGGGCAACCAGAAGGCCGACGGCGACCAGCTTGGCGAACATCCACGGCACGAATGCGCCGCGCAAAAATATAAGCGCGGTGCCTGCCGCGATCGCGATCACCGCGGCCGGTGTCACGATCCGGATATATCCGTAATGCGTGATCCGCCGCAGCCGCGCATAATCCGCCTGCGCTTCGCCCTCGTCATGCTTAGCGAGAACGAGCGGCAGCGCGAACAGCCCCGCGCACCATAGGATCAGCGCGGCGATATGCAGCGCCTTGACCAGCGTTAGGATCATGCAGCAGCCCCGTTGGCGGGACCGTTAAGCGCAATTGCCCGCCAGCGCCGCGTCGCGATCCATGCTGCTGCGGCGGCATAGGGCGCCATGCCCGGCACCCACATGACGAGCCCCGCCAGCTGTTGGTCGGCGAGTGGCCCGATGCCGAACGCGACCGTGGTAGAAAGATGCGCCGCATAGAGCGGCCGGCCTGCAAAGGTCAGCAGCGCGCCGAGGAACCCCATCTGTACGGCCCCACCAATGATCCCCGCGGCAGCCTCCGCCGGCCTGGCGTGCAGGACAGCGGCCCAGAACAGCCACCCACTCGCCAGCAGGGTCGCCTGCATGATCCAGTAGATCCCGACATGACCAAGCGCCGCATCGTACAGGGCTGGCGCGTGCCACCCCCACAGGATCGCGGTAGACAGCGGCAGGGCGATGGTGATGGCCATGCCGATCGCGCGCCGCGGCTGCAGCGCGACCGCGAGCAACGGAGCGGCGACCGTTACGAGCAGCAGATGATGCACCGCGCGCGCCGAAAACAACGCCGTCGTCAAAGCACAGAGCGGCGACACGAACGCCACGAATAACACCGCTATGCCGGCCAGCCCGGCGATGCGCCGCGCATCCGGCAATCGCGTCATGGCGAGTGCCGACACTGCCAGCGTTACCAGCAGCACCGGGTCGCCATTCCACCGCGACACCCAATCGTCCACGCTCGGAGCGGGTCCGCAATAGCTGCTCCACCAACCGATGATCGTTCCCCTTATTGATCTTGCCTGTCAGTCCTTAACGTCCGCCGCGCGATATGGCCGCATCGGGTGGGTATTATCGCAGCATCGGAACCTCAACGGCTCGCCAGCAATTGCTCTTTGGTCGGAGTCCAACGGGCCGGCATCTTTCGCATGCTGGCTAACTCAACCGCCGTGCGAGCCGCTCACATCGGCCGCGCAGACAAAGGCATCGTCCGCCGACCTGCGTAATTCGGAATCGTCCAACACAATTGGTGGTGCGTTGCGTAGAAGCTCATCAACCCCGTCAGTAGTCATACCCATATCGCGCGCATCAAATCTGATCCGGGCTTCCCATCTGGATGCTAGATCGGACCCAACTGAATCGAGGTCATACTTTTCGATCTCGCCTCTCAGCGGTCCGTTCGTCGCGGTCGCGATGGCGCCCAGCAGCTGGACGCATTTTAATCCGTCCGAAACGCGCTGCCGAGCCGCACCAGTACCCTGCGGTAGACCGGATGATCGCTCAATTCCGGCTCGACTGTCACTCGTTCGATCGCAACTCGAGAGGCATAGCAGAATTAGACCAATTCTAAGGGGTAATGACCGGCAAATACTTAGATTTTTTGATACAGGTGACACCGCGTTACGCTCCGTATCAGATCGTCTCGACTAAGATAATTTCACCTGCAGTAAGTGTTTCGATCGTGATGCATGTCTCATTAGCTATTGCCACGCCGTCGCCGGCATTAATCACAAAGCCGTTTACAGCGACGCTGCCCGATAATAGAACTACGTAGGCATTATGATGGTGCGGCAATTTATGGTTTATCGAACCATGGGTTATTAGCTTCGCGCCTAAAACACGCGCGCTCGATCTTAGCGAAGGTGCAACGCCGTCTTCGGTGAACCCCGTGGCCAACGGAGCCCAACATCCGCAGTTGTCACGATTGGGAAAGGCTGCAGCGCGGCGTAACATGCGCCGCGCTTGCTCCATGACGGGGGCGCGAAACCGAATCTCGATATACTCTGCCGGCAGCCCTCCAGGATTATGGCGGCCCAGCTCTGCACACGCTGACGAGGACACGACGTCGACCTCACCGGCGGTCACCCGGTGAGCGCGCCCCGCCCCGATGATTTCGAGAACCCCCTTTCGCACTACCGTAACTATATCAAAACCATCGATTGGCTGCGGCTTGAGTTCGCCGCGCGGCGGGATCGTCGCGTGATTTAGAACGCGCATTTCCCCCCAGCCGTCTCTCTTTTCGCTCATATAGCCAGCAAAGGAAAAATGGTGCGTTGCCTCGACCAGACTCGATCGTGTGGTGCCCAATGTGCAAAGTGGACGTTGCTCGATCATATTGGGGCTGCCAGCCGATAGCCGACGCCTGGCTCGGTCAGGATCAGGCGGGGGGCGGCCGAATCCTCTTCCAGCTTCTGCCGCAGATAGCCGATGTAGACGCGCAGATATTGATTGTCGGTCGTGGCGGTCCCCCAACCGGCCGCGAGAAGCCGCTTGTGTGTGACCACCTGGCCGGCGCTCAGGGCGAGTGCCTGAAGCAGATCGAACTCCTTGCGGGATAGTTTGACGGCGTCCCCGTCCAGCACGACCGTCCGTGCGCTGAAGTCGATTTCGAGTGGTCCGCTTTGGAAGGTGCGCGGTTTGACGCGCATGCTCGTGCGGCGACGTACTGCTGCACGGATACGCGCCGTCAGTTCTCCAATTTCAAATGGCTTGTTGACGTAATCGTCCGCCCCTTCATCCAGAGCGGCGATTTTCTCGCTCTCCTGATGTCGGGCGGAAATAACAATGATTGATGCCTCGCTGAGGGCGCGGACCTGAACAATGACATCCTTTCCGTCCATGTCAGGGAGTCCGAGATCAAGCAGGATCAGATCAGGATCCGTTGCCATTACCGTGCTGATCGTCGAACGCCCATCAAGCGCCGTGCTGACGGTATAGCCGGCAGCGCTCAGAGCTGGTTCGAGAACCGCGAGCAATGAGGGTTCGTCATCGACGATGAGGATGCGGGTCATAGCGACGCCTGTTCGAATGCGCAGGGAAGCCTGATCTCGATCGTGGTGCCGCTGTCAGCGACACCGGGGATATGGGCTGAAATCGATCCCTCAAGCGCCTCCACAAAGCCCTTTGCGATCGCGAGGCCGAGGCCGCTTCCACGAGGCGAAGCCTCTGCCCTACGCACGCGGTAGAAGCGTTCGAACACACGAGGGAGGTCCGCTTCGGGGATCCCGCAGCCTTCGTCGGCGATACTGATCCGACACTCCTCTCCGTCGCGTTTCGCCATGATGACGATGCGGGTGCCGTCCGCGCTATACAGTATCGCGTTATCGAGCACGTTGATGAGAACCAGCTCGAATAAGGCCGGGTTTGCTATGATCAGCAGATCCGGGTCAGCGAAAAGCGATCGGATGATCCGGTTGCCCACCCTGGATCGCACCCGCTGGACGGCAACGCCTACCATCTCGGCCACACTCAAAGTCTGTGAGGAAGCGGGGTTTCCACCGGCCTCCAACTTGCTCATTTCCAACAGATTTGCGGTGTATCGGTTCAGGCGCTCGCAGTCGTCGACGATCTGACGAAGGAACCGCTCGGACGTTTCCGGATCAAACTTGTCGCGGTACGCAAGCAGACTCGAAGCTGATGCGCTGATCGCGGTCAGAGGCGTGCGGAAATCGTGGCTGACGGAGGATAGCAAAGCGGTCTTTAATTCCTCGGCCCGGGCGGCTGCACCGCGCTCGGCAATCTGCTCGGATAAAATAGCCCGTTCGAGCGCGAGCGCCACGATACCACCAAATGCGTCGAGGAAGGGCGGGTCGATCCCACCAACGCGTGCGCCTTGCAAAACCAAAACTCCAATCGTCCCCTCGCTGCCGTCAAGGCGAACACCAACGAGCGAACGCGCCGCCACGGTTTTCCTTTCGGAGCCGGCCAACGCCGCGGCCAAGGATTCAACCTCAGCGTTCGTACCGGACGGTCCAAGATGCTCGAACAAACCGTGGGCGGCCCGGAACAGTGTCAGCCTCGCACCGAGCGTAGGATCGGCTACCTGGTCGAGCGCGGACACGATGTCCGGAATCCGCGCCGCCGATTGCAGACCGCGGCTCAATGTTAGCAAGTTGACGAGCTGCGCATTGCTCGCCCGAGCCGCTTCGGACCGATCGCGAAGGCGACCGGCGAGGATGCCAGTGACGACGGCGCACAGGTTGAAAATGACCAACGGTGCAAGGTCGCGTCCGGTAGCCACGCGAAAAGTTAGGGCTGGCTCGCTGATGAAGAAATTGAAGATAAGGAAGGCCGCAACCGCGCCGATCAACCCGGATGCCAGCCCACCCAGCGCGCCTGCTAATGTGACGCCGAGCATGAAGACGAGTGCGGCGGGCACCTCGCCATAGTGGGACGCGACGAAATTGGCGGCTAGCGCTGAAACGATGACGACAATCAACGTCAGAAGAAGGCCGCGCCGGTCTAGGGTCATCCTGATCCTGCTGGCCGCGAAGCCGCCGCTGATTACCGTCACAGGCATTATCGCAGGCTCACTCCGCGGCTGGTCCGCTGCGGCGGATCTAAGACCGGGGGAGGTCACGACCGATCCGTCGCAGCGGTGGGGCAAGAGCAATGGGCCGTCTGCGTGAAGTCCAATTCCGCAAGCGACGCCACGCTCCTGTCGGCAGCGATAGACGAGTGGGACAACGGGTCCATACATATGAACCCTATAGTAACGCGCTTCCCCGCTTCAGATTAACGCTACTCGTTCGAAACGCGGGACGAACCGATCATGCGCGACAAGGGCATCTATCTTTTTATGGCAGTCGCTGTCGTCGGGCCGGACGAGGAGTCATATGGGCAGAATCGCCGGGCGGTTTCACTCGTCGTGCGGGCAAACTGACCCCGATGTCAGGGTCAGGTTCATCTCTGCGAGTGCTCAAAGTGGCGTTCCTAGTTTCGTCAGGCTCTACCGCGAGCTGCGCTCCGGCTGACGCTGCTCACTTAGCAGCGGACGTCCGAAACTCTACGTGCGATGGCGGAATAGGCTTCTCAGGTCAGTTCGAGGGCAATTTGGCCATTATCAGAACGCCGGCTAACCGCTATGATCTGGAGGCGTGACGATCCTCACTTGGGGTTCGCTATGGTTCGAACAGCGTTTCCTTCGTACAGGATGAAGAACGTGCGGTATTTGTGGGGGCCGCCGGCGGTCCCTACCAGAACTGCACCCAGAGCAGTGCGCGCGCACCGTTTTCGATGAGGACATCGACCTAGGCAGCACCCCGTGTATGGCTGCGCATGTAGGTTTCCGGGAGATTGTAAAATGGTCCTGGTGGCCCTGTTGTTTTTGCCGTTCGCTGCTGCCGTGGCCTTATCACTATGCGCCCGTGCGTCGCGCGGAGTTCATGTGGCAATTGCAGCGGGCGCGAGTGCTGCAGGTCTTGCCTTGATCGTCGGCGCTGCGCGGGGCGTGATCGCAGGAACGCCGATCGAGACGCGTGTCAGCTGGATCCCCGCGCTCCAGCTGGACCTAAGCCTGCGCCTCGATCCACTGGCGTTGCTGTTCGCCGGACTGATCCTCGGCATCGGCTTGCTCGTCGTGATCTATGCGCAAGGGTATTTGGCCAAGAGCGAGCCCACGGGGCGGTTTCTTTCGTTTTTGATGCTGTTTCAGGGGGCGATGGTTGGGATCGCGCTATCGAGCAACATCCTGCTGATGCTCGTTTTCTGGGAGCTGACGAGCCTGTCATCCTTCCTGCTGATCGGGTTCTGGCGCGACCGGGCCGATGCGCGTCAGGGCGCGCGGATGGCACTGGCCGTAACTGGAGGCGGCGGGCTCGCGCTGATCGGGGGAATGCTGTTACTCGGCCAAGTGGCGGGTTCCTATGAACTGGTGACGATTCTCGGTCGCGTTGATCTGGTTCAGGCCTCGCCGCTCTATCCCGCGATCCTCGTCCTCGTCCTCCTCGGCGCGTTCACCAAGTCGGCGCAGTTCCCGTTTCACTTCTGGCTGCCGCACGGTATGTCGGCGCCGACTCCGGTTAGCGCCTATCTCCATTCGGCGACGATGGTGAAGGCCGGCGTCTTCCTGCTCGCGCGGCTCTGGCCGGTTCTCGCCGGGACCGATATGTGGTTCTACCTCGTGGCGTCCACTGGCTTGGTCACGATGATCTTCGGTGCGGGCGTGGCGCTGTTCCGCGACGATCTGAAGGCGATCCTGGCCTATTCGACGATCAGCCAGCTCGGGCTGATGGTGATGCTGCTCGGCTTCGGGACGCCGGCCGCTGCGACCGCCGCGGTCTTCCACATCCTCAACCATGCCGCGTTCAAGGCGGCGCTGTTCATGACCGCGGGCATCGTCGATCACGAGACCGGCACGCGCGACATCCGCAGGCTCGGGGGACTGGCCGCGCTGATGCCGATCACGGCGACCCTGGGAACGCTGGCGGTCGCGGCGATGGCGGGGCTACCGCCGCTCGGTGGGTTCATTTCGAAGGAAATGATGCTCGAGCAAAGCGTCCATACCGTCTTTGCGGGGCAGGGCTTGCTCGTGCCGCTGCTTGCGACGATCGCGGCGATCCTGTCGGTCGCCTATTCTCTGCGCTTTGCGGCCGGGTTGTTCTTCGGTGCGCGGCGTACGGGCGACGTCGCGGCGCCGCACGACCCGGGTACGGCGATGCTCGCCCCGCCTGCAGTGTTAGTGATGATAGCGCTGGCGTTTGGTCTGTTGCCGATGACGGTGGCGGGGCCGCTCGTGGCCGCCGCGACGGGCGCAGTGATCGGCGCCGCGCCGCCCGAATTGCACCTTGCGCTGTGGCACGGGATCAATCCTGCTCTCGCAATGAGCCTGGCCGCGGTGGCGATCGGCGCACTGCTGCTCTGGCGCCGCGCGCCGGTCGCGGCGTGGTTGGCCGGGCGTGGCGGACTCGACGCAAAGCATGTCTTTGACACCGCGATGGCCGCAGTCGTCGACGGCACGCGCCGCGTGTCGCTCGCGGTCCATGCCGGATCGCTCCAACGCTATCTCTTCGCGCTGTTCGCGGTGGCGATCCTGCTCGGGATCGACGCAGCTTCGACGACGGGGGGGCTTGCCGCCGGGGCAGGGGCGACGCTGCCCGCATCGCCGGTTGCGATCACCGCCTGGTTCGCGCTGGTCGTCGCCACGCTCGTCGTGGTCGCCCGGCAACGCCAGCGGTTCCTGGCGCTGGTGTTCATCAGCGTAATCGGTCTCGTCATCGCGCTCGCCTTCGTCCATTTGTCCGCGCCCGACCTCGCGCTGACCCAGGTCGCGGTCGAGGTCGTCACGATCCTGCTCTTGCTGCTGGCGCTCCATCTCCTGCCGAAGACGCCGCCCAGCCTGTCGAGCACGCCCCGCAGACTCCGCGACGCTGCGCTCGGGGTGGCCGCGGGGGTCGGAACCGGCTGGGCGGCCTGGGCAGTGATGACACGCGAGACGCGCGACACGGTGTCGTCCTATCACTGGGCGAACAGCTATTCGGGCGGTGGCGGCACGAACGTCGTCAACGTGACGCTGGTCGACTTCCGCGCCTTCGACACGCTGGGCGAGATCATCGTGCTGGGCATTGCGGGGCTCGCAATCTACGCCTTGCTCGAGCCTGCCGCGCGCGGCGTAGCAGGGCGGCGATTGCGCGAATGGCGTGAGGACATGCCGCATTCGCCCGAGCGTCACCCGATGATGTTCGTCATGGCGGCGCGGCTGCTCATGCCGCTCGCGCTGCTGGTAGGCATCTACATCTTCCTGCGGGGGCACAACCAGCCGGGTGGCGGTTTCATCGCCGCGCTGGTCTTTGCGATCGCGATTCTGCTCCAGTATCTCGCCTCGGGCTTCGACTGGACCGACGATCGTCGTCGGATCGGCGAGCATCCACTGATTGCGTTCGGCGTCCTGATCGCCGTTGCCACCGGGCTCGGGTCGCTGGTCTTCGGCGCGCCGTTCCTATCGAGCAGCTTCGGATATTTCCACGTGCCCTTGATCGGCGAAGTCGAACTGGCGACGGCCACGCTGTTCGACACCGGCGTGGCATGCGTTGTGGTGGGGGCGGTGATGATGGCGTTGGCGCAACTCAGCCATGTCGCGCAGCGGGCCACCCGGCATGCAGAGGCCAATGACGGGCCGGACGCGACCGATGGGGAAGCTGTACGATGAGCCTGGAATTTCTCGTCGCCAGCGCGATCGCTGTGCTGACCGCGGGCGGAGTCTACCTGTCGCTTCGCGGCCGCACCTTCCAGGTCGTGCTCGGGATGACGATGCTGTCCTATGCGGTGAACCTGTTCCTGTTCGCGATCGGCCGACTGGTAGTTGATCGTCCCCCGCTGTTCGCCAAGGGCGTGACCGACCATGCCGATCCTCTGCCGCAGGCGCTGGTGCTGACCGCGATCGTCATCACCTTCGGCATGACCGCGCTCGTCGTCATTCTTTCGCTGCGCAGCTTCCTGGAAAGTGGATCGGACCAGGTAGACGGCATCGCCGACCCGTCCGATGACACGGCTGACGAAACGGGCGCACCCCCATCCGGAGCCGTTCCTTCCGGGCCCACCGCGCAAAGGGAGGCCCGACAGTGACCGCGCTCGATCATCTGGTCATCGCGCCGGTCGTGATCCCCTCCGTCGTCGCGCCGCTCGCGCTGCTGGCGATGCGACGGCGTCGGCACGTCGGCGTGGCGATTTCGATGGCGGGATGCGTCGCGATGCTCGTCGCCGCGCTTTGGCTGTTCGGGATCGCGCAGGACGATGCGATCCGCGCCTATCCGCTCGGCAATTGGCCGGCGCCGTTCGGTATCGTGCTGGTGCTCGATCGGCTGTCGGCGATGATGCTGGTGCTGGCGGCGGTCCTTGCACTGGTCGTGATGATTCATGCGGTCGTGACTGCGGTCGACCGCAAGGGCTGGCATTTTCATCCGATGTTTCATTTCCAGCTGCTAGGTCTGAACGGTGCGTTCCTGACGGGCGACCTGTTCAACTTGTTCGTCTTCTTCGAAGTGTTGCTGATCGCCTCCTACGGGCTGATGCTTCACGGCCAGGGGTCCGCGCGGCTGAAGGCCGGGGTCGCGTACGTCATCGTCAACATCGTCGGGTCGGCACTGTTCCTGATCGCGCTGGGGCTGCTCTACGGGCTGACGGGCACGCTCAACATGGCCGATCTGGCGCGCCGGGTCGCCGCGCTCGGATCGCAGGACCAGGGCCTGGTCCGGCTCGCAGGCCTGTTGCTGCTCACCGTCTTCGCGCTCAAGGCCGCGGTGGTGCCACTCCATCTGTGGTTGCCGCGCACCTATGCGGCGACCGCGCCAGTGGTCGCGGCGCTGTTCGCGATCATGACGAAGGTCGGCGTCTATGCGATGATCCGCACCGTGCCGCTGATCTTCGGCGATGCCGCCGGGGCCGCGGCGTGGGTGCCGGCACCCTGGCTGCTGCCGGCTGCGGTGCTGACGGCGATCGTCGGCTTTGCCGGCGTGCTCGCGGCACGCGCGATGCGCGAGCAGGCGGCGTTCGCCATTCTCGGATCGACCGGCACGCTGTTGCTGGCGGTCTCGTGCTGGACGCAGGCGACGACCGCGGCGTCGCTCTTTTATTTGGCCCATGCCACGCTCGCGGGGGCGGCACTCTTCCTCGTCGCCGACGCAACGCTGCGCCGGCGCGGCCAATACGGCGACGCGACCGTGCCGAGCCCGCGCTTTGCCGGGCAAGAAGCGTTGGGACTGTTGTTCATGGCCGCGACGATCGCTGCCGTCGGACTGCCGCCGTTGTCGGGCTTTGTCGGGAAGCTCTTCATCCTGCAGACGACGTTTGCTACCCCTGCGTGGGTGGTGGTCTGGGCGACGATCCTCGGTACCACGCTGGTTGGCATTATCGGCTTCGCGCGCAGCGGCAGCACGCTTTTCTGGAAGACCGCGGCGGCAGACGCGGATGCGATTGCCTGTACGGAACGGTCGCGCCCGGAACTGGCGATGCCCGCAGCGCTGATCGCATTGCTTGGCCTGCTCACCCTGGGCGGAGGTTGGGCAACGGCGCAGGCGCAGGCGACCGCGGCGCAGATCTTCGCGCCACAGCGTTATATCGAAGCCGTATTGGGGGAGGTGGCCCGATGATGAAGCGCATCCTGCCGCATCCCGCGCTCTCGATCATGCTGCTGGTCGTCTGGCTGCTGATGGCGAACGACATCACCGTCGGTGGCGTCCTGCTCGGCGCGCTCCTGGGGATTGTCCTTCCCAAGTTCACCGAGCCGTTCTGGCCGGATCGCCCGCGCGTTCGCTTTGGTCGTGCGCTGCTTGGCTATTGCCTCGTCGTCCTGGCCGATATCGTCATCGCCAACTTTCAGATCGCGTGGCTGATCCTGTTTAGGCGTAACCGCGATCTGCGATCGCGCTGGCTGGTCGTTCCTGTCGCGCTCACGACGCCCGAGGCGATCACGGTCTTGGCGGCGACCATCAGCCTGACGCCGGGTACGGTGTCGTCCGACGTCTCCGCCGACGGTCGATCGCTCCTCGTCCACGCGCTCGACGTTGGTGACGAAACAGCCGAAATCGCGCGGCTCAAGAGCCGCTACGAAGCGCGTCTGCAAAGGATTTTCGCATGATCGGCATCGCCCTTCAGATCGCCATGGCGTGCGTTGCTTTGGCGCTGCTGTTCAAATGGCTGGCGCCTGCTCAAGGGGCCCGCGCTTG
The DNA here is from genome assembly GCF_030817315.1 of Sphingomonas faeni. Lineage (NCBI taxonomy): Bacteria > Pseudomonadati > Pseudomonadota > Alphaproteobacteria > Sphingomonadales > Sphingomonadaceae > Sphingomonas > Sphingomonas faeni. The sequence continues at coordinate 341,540 of NZ_JAUSZF010000001.1, forward strand.
GCGACCGCATTGTTGCGCTCGACACCATGGTCATCAACGCGATCGCGCTGATCGTGCTGGTCGGCATGATCGGGGGCACCGCGACCTTTTTCGAAGTGGCGTTGCTGCTGGCGATGGTCGGGTTCGTCAGCACGATCGCTTACTGCAAGTTCATCCTTCGCGGGGATATCGTCGAATGAGCGTGGTCGTCGATATCGTCGTCTCAGCGCTGATCCTGCTCGGTGCGGGCTTCGTCCTGATCGGAAGCTGGGGGCTTGTTCGCCTGCCGTCGACGATGGAGCGGCTGCACGGTCCGACCAAGGCCACTACGCTGGGCCTCGGCTCCCTACTGCTAGCCTCGGTCGTCTATTTCCAGGCGCGATTGGGGATATGGACCGCGCACGAGCTGCTGATCTCGCTCTTCCTGTTCATTACCGCGCCGATCTCGGCGAACATGATCGCCAAGGTCCACCTCCACCGCGTGCGGATCGGCGCGATCGAGGAACCCGACAGCGTCGCAGGCCTCCCTCCGCGGCCAGCTGACGAGGGCGATTGGGCTACCTTCGAGGCACCGAAGCGGGATACGCCGGCGTCGACCGCCAACACCTGATCATCGGCCGCCATGCCCCATCCCGGCCGATGAAAGATTGCAGACAGTCAGCATGAGCAGCGACGCCGCCGATAGCACGCACTACCATCTGCGCCGAGCAAGTCGGACGCCGGTATGGCTCCGTTGTCCTGGCGCGCGCTCCTGGCGCTAGCGCTGATTGGCATCGCTCTGGCAGTTCACTGGTTCGATCGCGACGGCCTGCGGCAGAATTCGGGAGAGCCGGTCACCTTCGCCGATATCCTCTATTTCACGATGATCACGGTGACGACCGTCGGTTACGGCGATATCGTGCCCGTGACCCAGCAAGCCCGTATGCTCGATACCTTCGTGGCGACGCCGATCCGGCTGTTCGTGTGGCTGATCTTCCTCGGCACTGCGTATAATTTTCTGTTGAAACGCGTCTGGGAGAAGTAGCGAATGAACGTGATCCAGCGCCATTTCGAGAACCATGTCATCGTGGCCGGCTACGGTACGAGCGGGTCGGAGGCGATGAGTGAACTCGTGCGACGTGGCGCTGACCCGAATATGATCGTCGAGGTTGATGAATAGCGTTGTGGCGTTTCCACAGGTACCGCGCCGAATGTAGTCGCGCGCGTCGATGCGAAACCCTTTTTGGCCGTAGCGGCATTGTTCGCCTGAGCGATAGCTTCGAGTGGTACGAGAGCGTGATCGCCGCCGCAGCGGTTGCGAGCTATCACAGCTTGTATCCGGGATGATCGACAGCCCCGACTGTATCACGTGCCGCAATTCCATTATTACGATTGTTCAGAGCTAAATTTCGTACGAGCCGATTGAAAGAACCCACGGATCCGTTCGAATCGCTTCAACAATTTTACCATGTCCGAGTATGGAAACGGACGTGTTGCTTCAGTGATGAAGACACTGGCAGCATCGTGTTCATTGCGGTTGTTCAAACGCTGCCGGCGCGTCATGATCGTCGAAATCGATAGGAAGGTGCCTTCATCATGTCTCGACCGCTCGTTGCTCTAGCCTGCGTCTTCGTCATGGGGGCGACCGGCGTGGCTGCTCAATCCGTCAAGCCTTCAAAGGAGATCGCGGCAGCGGTCGGGTCACCGGACAGGACCGCTGCCAATCGCGCGCGGGACCGTTATCGTCATCCCGCGGCGACGCTCTCGTTCTTCTGCGTGACGCCAGGCCAGACGGTCGTCGAGTTCATTCCCGGAGGGGGCTGGTACACTGAAATCCTGGCCCCACTGGTCAAACGCAGCGGTAGCTACGTCGCACTCGTACCACCTGCTCAAGCTGAGCGGACCCGCGTGATGCTTGCGTCCGGAGCTGCTCGATATGGCGAAACGCAGGTCCAGACGATCGACTTCAAAACTGGAGCATCGACGATGCCCGCCGGTCGCGCTGACGTGGTGCTGACGTTTCGCAACGTTCACAATCTGCTGATGCAGGATGATCCGGCGGTGGCTGCTCGCGTGTTCAAGGCCTTCCACGACATGCTGAAGCCTGGTGGCATATTCGGCGTCGTCGATCACCGGTTGCCTGAGCAAATGGATACCGCGCAGGAGAAATCGAGCGGCTACATCAAGCGTTCTACGATCGTTCGGCTAGCGCAGCAGGCAGGCTTTCGCCTGGTGGGTGAGTCCGATATCAACGCCAACGCTTTGGATAGTCATGATCATCCGGAAGGCGTCTGGACCTTGCCTCCGACGTATCGCTTGAAGGATGTCGACCGCGCTAAATATGCGCGTATCGGCGAAAGCGACCGCCTGACGCTCAAGTTTCAGAAGGTGCTATGATTATGCTTCGCCGGCTAACACGCGCGGTCTGCTGTGATGCTTCACGCTGAAATCGTTCCGGCAACCGGCCGGCTTTGGAACGGAGGTGTCTTGCACCCGGACTTTGTGAGAATGATTAGATGATCTTGCATGAAAACGAGACGCAGGACGTCACCGTGCCCGGTAGCGGTCCGATGCGAACGCATTTCTTTCGGCCAGCGACCGAGGGACGCTTTCCGGGCATAGTTTTGTATTCCGAGATCTACCAGATCACGGCGCCGATACGCCGGCTCGCGGTGATGATCGCGGGGAACGGCTATGTGGTAGCCGTCCCGGAGGTTTATCACGAATTCGAGCCTGCAGGCACAGTCCTGAACTACGATCCCGAGGGCACGGACCGTGGCAACGCGCTCAAGTTCACCAAGTCCGTCGCCGCTTATGACGCCGATGCAAGGGCTGCTTTGACTGCGCTTGAAGAACATCCGGCATGTAATGGCATGCTGGGTACGTTCGGCGTCTGCCTTGGCGGTCATCTCGCCTACCGGGCGGCGCTCGATCCACGCGTTGCGGCGGCGGTCTGCTTCTACCCGACCGATATCCATTCGGGAACGCTGGGGGAGGGGCGGTCGGACGATAGCTTGGCGCGAATGGCGGAACTGAAGGCCGATGTCATGTTCGTCTGGGGGCGCCAGGATCCCCACGTCCCCTATGCCGGCCGCGAGGTAGTTCGCGCGCGGCTCGAAGCAGTCGGCGTGTCTTACGAGTGGCACGAGATGAACGCGCAGCATGCGTTTTTGAGGGACGAAGGCCCGCGTTACGATCCAGCACTGTTCCTGCAGTCGATGGCGCTGACGTTGGGTTTCTATCGCGGTGTGTTCGTATGACGCGGTAGCGCTGCAATGTGATGGCCAAGATCGGTTGTCATACTAAGCCGGATGGTAGCCGTTCGCGCACTTTCGGTATGCATGGGCGTTCAACGGAGTAGGTTCGATGAACGAGATCAGGCAATGGGATGCGGATAAAACGGGAAACTGGCGTTTGCCGATATGGGGAGCGTTTGCATCCCTCCCAATTTCACCGTTTGTCGCGATGCGATTTCCAGAAGACGTACGCTGCGACACCAATCACTTTGCCGCTGGCACAGCCGTACTTTTTAGTCTGGCGTCGCTATCGACCTCGCGCTTTTTGATGTTCGAGCGCGCGCGTACGGGCGCTGGTAATCGGTATGTCCTTGACCGTGACCACGCGGGTAGGAGTACTTTGAACAATCGGCGGCGTTCAAGGAAAGGCACGCTGGTATCCTCCTAACCACAACGCAACGCTTTGCCGTCAACGGGGGCGGAGAGAAGTCTGTGAGACTATCGCCGCGCAGATCTCCATTGCCTGTACGTCGGACATCGTCATAGCCCTGGTGGTGTTCGATGCCGGCCCCGTGCACGACGAGCGCCTTGCTGATCGTCGCCGCATCGATCCCGCGCAATTCGCGGAACGCGAGCCAGTCGGCATAGGCCATCACCAACTCTCGGGATCCCGTCAACCTGCAGGCTGGGGAGCGTCGGTCCGCCATGCCGATGCCGTCGATCCGCATTGCGCGGGGCGAATTGCCGAGCCGGCGCTGCCTGTTGATCTTCTTGAACGACGAGCATGGGGGGCGGGTTCGCCTAGGGAATAGATGGTGAAATCTCGCACCCCGAGCAGCCCATCCGTCGGTAATGCTGGCGATGTCAGCTCTCGAGCATCGTCACCGGCGTCGCGCCGTTGGTGGTCGGATGGCCCGGCGGCACCGCGAACCGCGGCCAGCCGCGGACGCTGTGCCGACCGAGTTCTTCCGGGCTCGACATCGCGCTGCGGAGCCGTGGCGCATGATGATGACCACGTGTTCGAGCTTGTCCTGCGGCGGCGGGGGCGAGGTCTGCGCCACCGCCGCACCGGCGATCATGTCGAGACGACCAGCGCGAAGCCGGCTGCGAGTGGTGCGATCCGCCTCAGAACTTCGCCCTTACGCCGGCGGTGAACGTCCGCCCGTAATCGGTATAGCCCGCGAACTGGTTGTCGCGGACATATTGCCACTGGACGCCGCCTGCGACGTTCATCCCTTGCACGACGAAGGTGACGTTCGGCGTGACCTTGTACGACATGTCGAAATCGAGACTGCCGAACGCACTGTCATTGTTGGCGGCAAGCCCCGCCCCGCCGACGTCGCGCAGCACGTTGCCGCGCCAGCTGTAGCTGACGCGCGCGCCGACGCGCTCCTTCTCGTAGAACGCCGTCAGATTGAAGCTGTCCTTGGCGACGTCGACCAGCCCATCGCGGAACGTACCGCCCGTCGCCAGCGCATAGGTGCCGCCGGTCGCGGTGTGCGTGTAGTTCGCCTGCGCGCCGAGACCATCGAACGGTGCGGGGAGCATCTTGAAGAGCTGCTGGTACGCGATCTCGACGCCGGCGACATAGGCGTCGCCACCGTTCTTTGGCGCGGTCAGGCGATAGGTCTGTCCGTCGAGGACGAAGTCGCGCGTCTGCTGGAACACGAAGGTGGTGATGTCCTTGTAGAACACGCCGCCGACCAGCGCGCTGCCGGGCGCGAAATACCATTCGACGGTGCCGTCATATTGCCACGCCTCGAACGGCTTCAATTCGGGGTTGCCACCGACCGCGGTGAGGACGGTCGGGCTCGAATTGATCGTCAGCCGCGGGGCCAGATCGGCCAGCGACGGGCGGGTGATCACCTTCGACGCGGCGAAGCGCATCTGCAATTTGGGGGTGAACTCAGCGACCAGATTGAGCGAGGGGAGGAAATTGTCGTATGTCTTCTCGTAGCTGACCGGCAGCGCGACCTTGCCGTCGTCGGCATAGCCCGACGAGGTCTGGCGCGTCCGGGCATAGCGCACGCCGACGTCGCCGCGCACCGCGATGCCGCCGACCGGGAACGCGAAGTCGGCCATGCCGTAGCCCGCGAGGATCTCCTCGCCGATCGCATAGCTGTTTCGCAGATCGCCGCGCGCGAGCGGGGCGGCGAGCAAGGCCTCCTTGCCGGTGGCGGCGGCGAGGAACTTGGCGGGATCGGGCATCGCCCAGGTCGTCGGCAGGTCGCCCTTGGCCCCGTCGAGGAAGTCATCGACCGGGAACGGCACGAAATAGCTCGCGTCGAAAGACTTGCCGGTGATGCCGCTGGTGAAGTTGATGTCGCGGCGATTATAGGCGCGCGTCCGCTTCTGGTATTTTGCACCGACGTGCAGCGCGCTGAAGACGCCGCTCAGGTCGCGCGTGATGTCGAGCTTGGCGGCGCGCTCGCGGTCCTTCGAATCGTTGACGCGGTATTCGATCCGCCGCCCCGGCAACAGCGCCGGGTTCGACAGGTCGGCGTTCAGCAGGGTCACGTTGGGCAGCCGGTCGCCGGCCTTGCCGAAGTCGAACGTCGTCGCGCCGACTGTCCCGAGCAGGCGGGTGCGATAGATCGGCTCCGGCGTGTTCGAATAGGCCTGGCCGATGCTACCATCCGCAGCGATCGTCCAGCCGCCCGCCTGCCACCGTGCGTTGGTGCCGAACAGCCAGTTCTTATATTGCAGCATGGACGTCTCGCGACCGATCTGCGTGGTCGAGGCGGTCGTGGTCGCGCCGGTCAGCACGCCATTCTCGATCACCGCGCTACCCGGCACGATCCCGCGCGGCAGGCCGGCGCCATCCGCCGCCGAATAGGTCAGCTCGTCATAGGCGACGTTCAGCCGGCTCCACAGCCCATCGACGTTCAGCTCGAACCGGTCATCGGGCTTCCACTGCACCTCGCCATTGAGGCCGATCCGGTCGCGTTTCTCGCGTTCGAGCGTCGGGCGGATCGCGGTCGGGATCAGGGTCGTCGCGCTGTCGAGCGAGCCGTTGCCGTCGGTATCGATCTTGCCGTCCGCCCAGCCGACGCCGGTGATGCGGTCTTGGCGGGTGGTGCGCTCGTCATAGACGGCGGCGATCAGCGCGCCGATCTTGCCGTCGGGGCTCGCCCAGCTCGCCATGCCCGACAGGCGCGGGTCGACCGTATCGGCAAGCCGCGGCGAACTGGCAGTGGCAGACAGCGACAGCACCGGCTTCTTCAGGTCAAGCGGGCGGAAAGTGCGCAGGTTGATCGTCCCACCGATGCCGCCTTCGTCGAGGCTCGCGCGCGGGCTCTTGATCACCTCGACCGCGGACATGAGTTCGGACGGGAGCGTGTCGAAGCGGAACTGGCGGCCGCTCTGGCCGCTGTCGCGGACGTTCTCGTTCACCGCGACCGAGCGATCGTTGAGCGTCACCACCTGGAAATTGGCGCCGAGCCCGCGGATGCGGACGAACACGCCCTCGCCGCGATCGCGGACGATCGACACGCCGGGGACGCGCTGGAGCGCCTCGGCGATGTTCTGCGCGGGGAACTTGCCGATGTCCTCGGCCTTGACGACGTCGATGACGTTGGTCGCCTTGCGCTTCTGCGCGAGCGCGGTGGTCAGGCTGCTGGCATAGCCGGTGACGACGATCTCGGCGGTGTCGTTTTGAAGGGCTTCGGTCGCCACTGTCTGCGGCGCGGTGCCGACTACCGCACCCGAGACGAGCAGCGCGCCATTGGCCTCGCGACGTACGGTGAGCGGTGTGCCTGCAATCAGGCGCTCGACCGCAGCCTGCGGGGCCATCGTGCCGTTGAGCGCGGGGGCGGTCATCCCGGCAACGGCGGCGGGCGTAAACAGGATGTCGGTGCCACTCTGGCGGGCGAGCGCTTCGAGCGCCTTGCCGAGCGGTTGGGCTGCGAGATGCAGGGTTACGCGCGCCTGTGCGGTGGCGGCGGTGGCGAGAAAGGCGGTCGACAGCGCAGCAACGGCGGCGCCCAGCACGAACGATCGGCGCAGACGCCGGCGATTGGTGATCACGGTGTTCATCCCCCCAAGGAAGGCGGCGATGATGCCGCACCTCCTCGACGGGCGAGGATCGATCTACCCCACCCCCCACGGCGAATTGCGGCGAACTTTATCCGCCGAGCAGGACCGCGCCCTCGATCGTCCGCACCCGCAGCGCGAGCAGCGCCGCGAGCGACCGGCCCAGCGCGACATTGTCGCCCACCCGGTACATCCCGCTGACGCGCACTCCGGCGACCGCGGGGTCGGCGATCACCAGCCGGGTCGTGCTGTAGCGGTTGGCCTCTTCGGCGACCGTCGCCAGCGTATCGTCGTGGAACGCCGCACGCCCGCTGGTCCAGGCCTGCGTCGCGGCAAGATCGGGGCGATCGATCCGGCCCGCGCGCAGCCGCTCGCCACCGGTCAGCCGTCGCGCTGCGCCGGTCGTCGCCACCGCCGCGCTGCCCTCGATCGCGGTCACCGCCACCCGGTCGTCGCGGTCGCGGCGCAGATCGAACCGTCCGGCCGCCGCGGTCATGTCCCCGGCCCCCACGTCGATCGTGAACGGGGTCGTCAGCGGCGCCACGGTCAGGTCGATCCGACCGCGCGCCAGCCAGAGCCGCCGCCGCTCGGGGGTTGCGATCACGCGCACGCGGGTCGCCGCATCGAGCAGCAGCGACGAGCCGTCTTGCAGCCCGATCCGCCGCTGTTCGCCGATCCCCGTCTCATACGGCGTCGCCGCATAGGCCGCCTGGAACGCAAACGTGCCGCCGGCCGTCGTCGCGGTCAGCGCCACCAGCCCGCCGATCGCCCGGCGCCGCGTCACCGGCGCCGGCGACGGCGCGGTCCCCGGCACCATCTCCCAAAGATCGGTCGCACGCTCGAACCGCGCGGCATGGTCGGGGTTCGCGGCGAGCCAGCGCCGGAAGTCCGCCGCATCGCGCGGCGTCGCATCGTCGGCATTGAGCCGTGCGATCCAGTCGGCAGCGGTTCGGTTGCTGGCTGCCCGGTTCGCATCGAAGCTGTTCGAGGGACGGCGGCCGGGCATCGCGAAACTTACCAACCCTCCGTCCAATCGGCCAAGAACGTCATTGCCTTGGCCATGTGCTTCTCGACCGCGCCCTGGCTGATGTCCAGGCGCTCGGCAATCTCGCGATACTTATACCCGTCGAGCCGCTGCATCAGAAAAATCTCGCGGGTCCTGGGAGACAGTCGGCCGATTCCCTCGCGGACCCGCGCCAGCCGCGCCTTGGCGATCATCACCTCGTCCTGGATTGGTGTGGGATCGCGCAGCCAGTCGATCGCCTCGGCCGGTTCGCACACCCCGCGCACCGCCTCCCGGCGAAACGCGTCGCGCCCCCGGTTGACCGCGGCGTGGACCAGGAACGCCTCGTCGTTGCGCGGCGCGTTCGCCAGCCCCGCCATGCTGACATAGGCATCGTGGAGCAGGTCCTCGCCATCCGTGCGCCGCGTCATCCGCTCGACCTGCGCGCGCAACCGCGACCACCCCGCCCATAAGCGACGTGCCCCGGCGTCGGTCGTCGTAAGGTCGGACGTGGTCATCCGCCCACCCGGTATGGGGGCGCGGGTACAGTTTGATGACGCCGCGGGGACGGATCGGTGACACGCCGGCAACGTGCCCGCCGCGGCACTTTTACTAGCGCCAGCGTGTAGGGTGGAATTCACATCCCGAGCATCGCTCGCAGTTCACGACAGGGCGTTCCGCGGAGGCTCATTTGATGGCCGTGACCGAAGCCAACCGAATTAGAAACAGGAACGATCGACCGGTTATGAGAAGCGAAGACAGGGCATGAATGTCGGGTCTGGGTCAGTTTCCCGGAGCGGTAGCTTGCCCAACGAGTGGGTATCTACGGCCCCCAATCAGGCTTTCGAGCAGGACCGGTGTAAAGTCGTGGCCATCGACGCCCACGTCGAACTGGCGCGGCATCGGTTTTAGCCTTCCGTGACTGTGCCCATGCAGGTTCAGCGAACCGCGGTGTTGCCCATTCCAGCTTCGGAACGGGTAGTGGCACAGAACAAGCGATCAGCCGTCCAGCTCGATTTCCGCGTAGTCCCCGACGCTTGTCCAACCGTCCGCCGCGAGCGTCGCATCGGGGTCGTTATTGCCACGGAGCAGGTGTTTGCTGCCGTTTAGTCGGGAAAGCAGTTCGGCTACATCCGTCGGGCGACGGGCGACGTCGCCCAGGTGCCACACCACGTCATCCGCGCCGACGACGGCGTTCCATCGCTCGACCAGCGCCTCATTCATTTCAGTCGTGTTGGCAAAGGGACGTCGAGAAATATTGATTGTGCGGTGGTCGCCAAAATGCGTGTCGGCCGTGAAGAAGACGCTCATGAGCGCCGTGCCGTCCGGTTGTATGTCATCGCGGATAAACGAGCACCAGCGGTAAAGGTTCGGCACGATAGTGACTGGACGCCTTACATTGCATCCAAACGAAACTATCTCGCGGCGGTACATGACAATCAACCAGCCTCTGATCCTGGCAATAGGCGACAGCCTGATCGCCGGTTACGGCCTGCAGGCCGCCGATAGTTTTCCAGCACAGTTGCAGGCCTTGCTGCAAAAGACATCTCCTTACGCTCGCGTGGTGAACGCCGGGGTATCGGGCGATACGACCGTCGACGTCCTGCGGCGTTTGCCTCGCTTGCTATCCGCCCTGGACCAGCGACCCGCACTCGCAATCGTTCAGGTGGGACCCAACGATGTCCTGCGACAGGTTCCGGTGGCGCGTACTCGAGCACAGCTCGAGCAGATCCTGCTGAACTTGGGTAGCTGTGGCATTCCCGTGTTGCTGACGACGGTCGATCCTCCAGTGTTCATACGTGACCGGGCTGCTGCGTATCTGGACATTCACACGGCGCTGGCTGCCGAACACGGGGCGACCATTTGGCCGTTCTTTCCGCCTGGGGTGCTGGGACACGCCGATATGGTGCTGGCGGATCGAGTGCATCCCAACGCGAAGGCTATCGCAGCGGTAGTTGCTGCAATCTTGCCAACCGTGGAGAAGATGCTTTAGATGCTTTAGATGCTTTAGATGCTTTAGATGCTTTAGATGCTTTAGATGCTTTAGATGCTTTAGATGCTTTAGATGCTTGTGCTTGAGTTCAACCAGCACATTTGAGCCTAAACCGCAGTTCTACGGATTTAGCAGGTACTAATTACCCCTATCGGAGGGGTTGTCTATTAGGTCAACGCAATGGTTTTTGCCGTTTTGGCCAGCCCATTTAGCCACGCTGTATCAGTCTGCTGGCCCAGCGTTTGATACTGCGCCTCATGCAGTGGTCGTCATTCTCGACGGGAAGGGCCGTCGATGCCCTCGCTTTTGAATCTATTCCTGCTGCTCGCGGCAGTCGATCGCGTTGACTGCGTCGGGCATCCGCTTAAGCTCACAATATCCGGTGACTAATCGTCGGGCCTGCGATGGGTATCATCGCGACAGGAGAGGATAATGATGAGACGGGGAAGAGGCGCGCGCCTCGTGCTGCTTGTCGCGGCAACCGGGCTGTTATCTGGTTGCGGCGATGACGAGAACTCGCCCACCGCCGCGCCGCCGCTGAGCGGCACCAGCATCAAAATTCTGTCCGGGCGGGCCGACATGGTGACCGACGGAGACGCGTTGGTCGAGGTCGTGCTGCCGACGGGCGCCGTGCCGGCCAATCTGCGGGTCGCCGTCGGCGGGCGCGATCAGTCTTCGAACTTCGCGCTCCGTTCGAACGGTCGCGTCACGGGCCTGGTTTCGGGGCTCGCAGCCGGTGCCAACGTAATCGAGGTGACGGCAACCAACAACAGCTTTGCCGGCGCACGACTGACCTTGACCAACGCCGGTATCAACGCGCCGGTGTTGCTCAGTTCGCACATCAACCCTTACATATGCGCGACGCCGCAGCCGGGAACCGCAACGGTCACCAACGCTAGCGGGTTGTCCACGGCCCCGACCGATACGCAGTGCACGACGCGCACCGAAACCAAGCTGTATTATCGTACGCTGACAGCCGCTGGCACAGGCGGTTGCGCGTTCGTGCTTCCCGATCCGTCGCCGACCGCGGCAAACCCGAATCCGACGACTCCCGCCAACAGCTGTTTTCAGCCCTATGTTACTGGCACAACCCAGGCCGCGCTCATCGCGACCACGACGCCGATCGGCGTGACGGCGGCCGTACCCTACATCGTGCGGGTAGAGCGCGGGGTGATCAACCGCGGCATCTACGACCTTGCCGTGCTGTTCGACCCCAATCGACCGTGGACGTTCGAAAGCCCGCAGCCGCAATGGGCCGGCAAGGTCGTCCACAATTTCGGCGGCAGCACGGGCCAGCCCCGGTTCCAGGCACGGCCCAACAGCTCATGGGTCGACGATACTGCGCTGTCTCGCGGATACATGGTGGCGGTCAACAGCCTGACGGACAGTGCCAACAATTCGAACCGTGTGCTCGTCGCTGAAACGGTGATGAAGATGAAGGAGCACATCATCGAGCAATACGGGGAGTTGCGCGGCTATATCGGCAATGGCGCCTCGGGCGGCGCCATCAACCAGAATACGGTCGCATCGATAGCGCCCGGCCTGCTTGACGGCCTGCAGATCCAACTGGACTTCGCCGATTCGGTCACCACCGCGATCGAAGTCAGCGACTGCGTTCAACTCGTCAACTTCTACGCCGGCCCAGCCTGGACCGGACTGATGCGGCAGCAGGGGCTTAGCCAAGCGCAGATCAACGCCAAGAAGACGGCGATCAACGGCCATCTCGACCAACTCGGCTGCCATAGCTGGTCCAACGCCTTCGGCAGCGCGAACAAGCCTGGGAATTACCAGGCCGTGCTGGTTATCAACGCAGCCGGCGCGCTCTTCACGTCGCCGACGGTCACCAACAATTGCCGGCTGCCAGCGGCGCAGGTCTATGATCCGGCCAGCAATCCCGGTGGTATCCGTTGCAGCGACCCCGATGCGGCGATCGCCGTCTGGGGCACGGCGCCTGGCACCAACCGGGCCAATCAGACCAACGACAATGTCGGCGTCCAATATGGACTGAAGGCCTTGCAGTCGGGCGCGATCACCGCAGAAGAGTTCGTGACCCTCAACGAGGGGGTCGGCGGCAGCGATGCGGATTCGAACCTGATCCCACAGCGCTCCACGGCGGATGCAGAGGGCCTCCGCATCGCCTATCGTGCGGGTATCCTGGTCAGTGGCACGCAGGTGTCGCGGGTGCCGATCATCGATCAGCGCACGCCGGACGAGCAAGGCATCCACTACAACTGGCGCAGTTTCTCCCAGCGAGACCGGTTGGCGCGTGATAATGGCGGCAATTTCGGCAACCAAGTGATCTGGCGCAGCAACGGGGGCATCTCGCTGGCGTCCCGGTCGCTCGTCGCGATGGACACCTGGCTGAATGCGCTCAACGCGCAGGCGCCGAAGGCGTCGACCAATGCCGTGCGCAACCAGGCGCAGATCCTGGCGGCCAAGCCCGCCGCGGCCTTCGACTTCTGCTATCTGAGCACGGACACAAGCTATTCCACCCAAGTGCGCGACTTCGGCATCTGCGACAGCGACCCGCCGCTGGTGATCCGCAGTTCACCTCGCCAGGTTGCCGGGGGTCCGCGGGCCGAAGACATCCTCAAATGTCAGCTAAAGGCGCTCAACTTTGCGGACTATGGCAACATCACCTTCACTACGGAGCAACAAAGCCGCCTGCGCGCTGTGTTTGCGGGTGGCGTGTGCGATTGGAGCCGTCCGGGGGGGGTGAATCAGGAACCCTCAGTATCTCCGCTCAACTTCGCTGCGGGGCCGGGCGGTGTGCCGTTCGCGGCCGAACCGGTGTCGACGCCTATCTGACTTATCAGCCTAACGAAGCGGCGTCTTTCGAGCGCCGCTTCGTTTTTTGCGCGTGACTGACCCTAGACGGGGCGCCATACTCGGGCGGCAACGGCGCTGTTGAAAAGCACAAGCCAGGGCGACACCGGCTTTCGCGCAAGATAAGCATGTAGCTCGCGCTTGCCCGTTTTGCTTGATGCGAGCGACTTTTTTACCCTTCAGTCTCCAAGGCAACGGTTGCCGCCGTACCAGAGACGAGGTCTCGTCTGAGAGGGCGGCACGGTTTCGCTAGCGATCCCCGTTGTAGAGATCAGCGCTGGTGGCACTATTCGTCAGTGGTAAATGTCACCTCACGGCCTTTAGCCGGTCAGCAAAGGATACCGACGGCGAAAATCCTCGCGGCGGAAGAGTAGCTGGCGGTGGTGGCCGGCGGGGCAGGGGGGAAACCACGCCTGTCATGGTAACGATAGTGTGCGGAAAGGTTGTTCTGCGCACGGTAACTAAATGCGCTGCTGGATCCGAAGATTGGCAGGGCATTCCGGGCTTTCAGGGACCTTCCCCCCCGAAGGGCAGGACGCTACGGCCATTCGTATCCTGCGATGCTTCAACCGTGACGTCAGAACGATACCCCTGCGGACCCCACACGACTACATCGACTGCCGCTACGTCAGATGTGCGTTGTAAACGAGCGAACTAACCGTCCGCTCCTAACTTGTGAGGGCGAAACCGGCGCAACGGTTGGTGTGTCCCATTTGGCTGCGGACATCGAATAAAGCCGACGAACTGATCTTTCAAAGAGGATCGGGATAGGGGAAAGCCAGCGGACCGATCGACAATCGCGCCATCCGGCCGCGTGGCCCGGGCTATCTCCGCGCGAGGCAGCGCCGGCCGTCATATCTATCAGGAGGGTGTCACCGCCGATCCGGCTCGCATAGAGCCGCCCGTCGATATTGCTGATGACGCAGACGGTGTCGTTCGCGGTGGCATGCATCTAAATTCCGGTGCAGGTCGTCCATGGCGCCCAACGCCGGCGCGGTCTGTCGCACCGGCCGGTTACCGTCGTCGAAAAAAACACACCTCCCGCCCCTAGCTATCGCGGTAAACGACTTCCCTGCTTGGGCACGCATCGAACGGACCAGACGCCTGATACCCGGCACCGGCGGAATCGTTCCGATCGGGTAAGACCGCACGGATTTGCCGATAGCACCCGGGCGTCGACTAACCGAACGGGGACTTGCCCCGCATCTTGAGCGTTTTCGAAAGTTGAACACCACTTTCATATTCTTCTCCGCCCCATCATACGCAACTAGGCGCTTACAGCCAATAGTGGTTATGAATGGGGGCGAGAAGGGATAGCGTTATCATAGAAGATGAAGAAACGGAAAGGCAAGGTAGTTCTCAGGATAGCTGTGTAATGAGATGAGTTTCCAGAGATTTCGAGACCGCGACTATGTGCCATAGGCTCGTTCTACACGTGAAATGTCATTCCATTGATCTCCGAAGTAGTTCTGTCGCGTCGTTGATTGACAGCGGACGTGCGAAGTAAAATCCTTGAACAGCGCGGCAGCCGATCGCTGTCAATGCATCGGCTTGATCCTTCGTTTCCACGCCTTCGGCGACCACGGCAACGTCGAGGGTGCGGCCTAATTTAATGATCAGATCGATGATAGCCCGAGTGCGATCGTCGCCGCAGACGTCATCGATAAAGGACTTATCGATCTTAATGGTGTCGATCGAAAAACGGTTGATGTAGCTGAGCGATGAATAGCCCGTGCCAAAGTCATCCAGCGCGATCCGCACGCCAAGCTGCCGGATTGCAGCGATGGTCGATGCTATCTCGGGAGAGGGGTGAAGGAAGATGCCTTCGGTGATTTCGATCTCGATGCACTGCGGCAGCAAGCTGAACTCAGCCATCGTTTTGGTGAGATCCTTCAGGAATTCTGGGTCGACGAATTCCGCCGCAGACGTATTCAGGTTCATGCGCAGTGAAGGGTTTGAGAACTGCCGCTGCCATTTGCTGAGCTGTAAGCAGGCTTCGCGCATCACCCAGTGATCAATCTGACGGATAACCCCGATCTCTTCGGCGACGGAGATGAAATCGACAGGCGAAATAAGCCCGCGCTCGGGATGGTCCCAGCGCACAAGGGCTTCGAAACCGAACAGGGCACCGGTCGCGGGATCGACGATAGGTTGATAGGCCAGGTTAAATTCGCCCCGTTCGATCGCCTGTCTCAAATCTGTTTGCAGGCTAAGTCGTGCTACCGCACTGTCGTGCATCGACGCGTCGAAGATCGCATAATCGCCGTAGCCTGCGCGCTTTGCGACATACATCGCGATGTCAGCATCACGGATCAGATCGTCAGGCAGCGCTTCACGGTCATCTGTTTGAGCTATGCCGATGCTGCAGGAGGGGAAAACGCTTTGGCGACCGAGTTGCACGGGGGCACGTAGAGCGGCGATAATGCGCTCGGCAACCCGAACCGGCGTGGCAAGCCCGACCCCATCCTCGATGAGAATAGCGAATTCGTCTCCGCCAAGGCGAGCAAGGGTATCCTGCGGCCTGACACAATCTTTCAGGCGCAGCGCGATCTCCTTCAATAGCGTGTCGCCGGCGAGATGCCCCAGGCTGTCGTTGACGATCTTGAACTGATCAAGATCCAGGAACAGTACCGAGCATGCCGCAAGCGTCTCGCCTCGCGCGCGGTCGAGGGCTGTTGCCAAGCGCTCCATGAAGAACGCTCGATTGCGCAGCCGCGTCAGGTTATCGTGGAACGCCGTGTACAGCAGTTCACCCTCGACGCGCTTGCGTTCCTGAATCTCTGTGGCCAACACCTTGTTTTCGAATTCGGCAATGCGGACACGGTTGGCGAGTTGTTCGGCTTCCTTGCGTTCGGTGATATCGCGCTGCACCGAAACCCAGTGTGTAAACCAGCCTCGATCGTCTGCTACGGGGACGATGCTGAGCTCGACCCAGAACTCCGTGCCGTCTTTGCGGTAGTTGATGAGCTCGATCTCAACGGATTCCCAAGCCAGGAACGCCTTGCGCAGTCGGGCGCGGGCGGCAGGGTCGGTATTTGGCCCCTGGAGGATGCGAGGGGTCAGTCCTAGTACCTCTGCGGCTGAGTAGCCGGTCGTTTTGGTAAAGGCTGCGTTACAATAGAGGATGCGCGGCCCCGGCAGATCGATCGGTTCGGCCTCAGTGATGAGGATGGAATCGCGGGCATGGACCGCAACCGATTCCAGCAAACGCAGCCGCTCTATCTTGGCATTTGCAGCGCCATTAACGAGATCGACGGTCTCTCGCATTTTTGCGAGCTCAAAGACCGTTGCCAAGTGTGCTGCGTGAGCACGTAAAACGTATATTTGTGCCCGGCTGAGCGGAGGGTGATCCTCGCCGTGTAAGACTACAAGGAAGCTATTCTCGTCGTCCGCTATTCGCGCAGCCGCAGAAAATCGCACTTCCGGACCATGCTCGGAATGAAAGCCGATTGGCGAAGATGGCGCATCGTCGACGAACTGTGTCGCGAAAACGCGGGAATGGACCAGATTTTCCCCGTACAAAACAGCAGGTGCAAAACCTTGTAGTGAACCTTCAGCATTGCCGACAACGATAATGAACTCGCCGTCGCATTCGCGGCACACGATGGCGGAACTACACCCCGTAGCATACCCGGCTTCAGCTACGATCCGTTCCAGGGCAAGTTGGTCGACTCCGTACAAGTTGGAGCTTTGAAAGAGTTGGATTACCCCATCTGTCTGATGGGGAGGCACGTCCTTACGCATAATCCACTCCCTTTACTCGCCGGCTGCACAATCAAGAAAGCGTCAACGAAGGGGCTATGGCAATATCCATCCTGTAACAAACTAATAATAAATATTAACTATGAACTAATAATCTTGTGTAAGTAAAAAACTCACAAATAAATATGCAGAATCACTCTTGGTAGGGTGCCTAATGAATTAATTATGGTCCAAAGATTGTCTATATTAGATAGCATAAGACTAACCTCTGTTAGAGAAGATCGCGCCAATCCATTTTATAAAACGCGCAATTATTGTGAATAGAACTCGTCATTTAAATGATAGAATCGCGCTTGAGCGTCGTCAAAAAAATTGATTTTTGATAAGGAGGGCGTCGATCACCCTGACCTTCAGGCCGCACAATATGAGGCTGTGTAGATGCGAACGACTTGAACGCGAAATTCGTCATTGGGGGTAAGCGGCGACTATTCGCACGGTTGGCGCTGGCAATCTCTGGAATTCGACCCATACATGCTGAGCCGAGGACTCTGTTTTTAGTTGCGGATGTAATTATCGGCGCGGCACCGTTTTTCGGCGCGCAGATTAGGACTAGCAACTGGTTGATCCTAAAATTGCAATTTTGCATCACGCGGCGAGCGGCTGTTTGTCGCCCTTCTTTTCTCAATCCCTTTAGAGCGAGAGATTTTCGGCTTTGTGAAGCCTCTAAGCAAGGAGCTTGAAATAAAGAAATCTAGGCGCGCGCTCCTAATAAACTAGGCACCGAGCGTCGAGTCTGCGGTTGCGGCGTGATCTCGGCGGGGCGCTATCAGGTTGAGCATCCACCGGATGCCGGTAGATCTGGTCGAGAAGCGGGTTTGCCTGTTCGATGCGCTATTGGGTTCGAACCTCGTTAATGCGGATGGCGTCGGCCCGCCTAGTCCATAGCGGCAATCGTCCAGGCTACGAGGATCAAAACGCAACCATTTTCGACCGCATAAGCCGATTGTCCTGCCTCATGCGTCGTGCGTTGCCCCAAGCCGGAGTTGTTAGACGCTTGCTAAACATCACATCGTCATTCCGTCATCTCGCTGGCTGCGATAAAACATTTTTCGATTAGTCTGCCTCGTATGCACATCGGCAAAATGTCACGCAATTATTACTGCAATAGAAGTCACTGTCGCTAGCCGGGGTCGAAATGCGTCCGATGCCATTCTACAGACTTTACATTCGTAAAAGAGCGGTCACCGCCGCCGCCACCACCGCCAAGTGGTAATGGCGGACTGGCTTCACTGCATATGGCCCGTAGCTGCTTAAACCCTAAAGATTTCAATCTTAATTTTCACAACATCTGCGTTAAGCCGCAGCCTATATTGAAACTGATTTATCAAGTATCTTTACCGAATCGACCAAGGCCTTGTTACGCCAAGTGCGACGCTCCTTTGTCGTCTTCAAAATCTGCTTAGGTGAATAAGCTGCTCTTTGAAAAATATCATGTCGCGACCGAAGGCTTTCCAATGACGGGTATAGTTTGGTCACGTCGTTATAAGGTTCTGCCCATTTTTTACCCCATGGGGCGTAAATGCCTTGCCACGGCCGGGGGTCAGACATGAAATGCACAATCTTAGGTGGAAATTGGCTTTCAAATCCGTAGCCCATGATAAAACCTGGAAAATTCCAACCTATAGAGGCAAATTCAATTTTATTCTGCGCAACAATATTGATAACAGTTTGATCTTCAAATACAGGCTTCGTTACTGACGCACGCTTTAGAGCCAAAGCCTCTTTCGATAATGACGACCACGTCGATCGGTTAAATCGTAATATTCCTGCATTGACATAGCCATCACCGATCCTTCTAACTTCTTCCCGATTTTTATCGGTGAGGGCACCGGCTTTATTTAAAAATACCATAGGGTCACGAGCGGCGCATATGAACCCAGGCCGAAGAGGCATACCAATAAGCGGTGTAATGTCCGATACTATTTGAGTATCGCCATCTATATATAATATATTAGTATACTGACTCGGAAGAAATTCGTCAAAAAACATACGAGAGTAGACGAAGGGAAGGCCTTCCAAGAACGTAGGCGTTTTCGTGATGAAAACTATACCACTCTTCTCACAAACCTCAGATACAGTTTCCGTTTCGGCGGTTGGATCAGCCGTAAGATTTACTAATATAATATCGGCAGCATTTCCGGAAAGTGATTTGGCTTGAAGTGCGCTGGTTAGTGTTTGAAAAAGATAGCCCTCATTTGCGATATAGCATACGCAAGAATCTTGAATACCAACCCGAATATTCATTTTAACCTCTATCCCGATGGATGCATCGCCTGACAAATTTGGTTCAACATTCGTCCGCACGTGCCAAAAACGTATCTTGAGCTCAGTCGCCAGTACAACAAAAAAATTTACATCGTTAAATGTGATATTTAGCATCCCGTATCGGAGTACGGGATAACGGTAATGTGGCAGGGTCTTGCCTACCGATTGCGTCGCAATTGGCAAGGCAGCCGGACCTGATTTTTTGGCCAAGAGCTTCGTAAGGCGAGAGCGGTCGGCGCGATGGCTGGCGGCCAGGTTCAACGTTCCTCACGAGTATTTAATTGGCGGCCGCAAGCCCGTGCGCCGCACCCTCCGATTTACGCCGCGCGAGCGGCCTGATGCCCTGCTCCGCATGCCGTTCAAGGCTGATCTTCCATCTGATCCGCGTGCTCTACGCGACATACTTGTCGCGGCAATGGCGCGGTTGCATCGCACAATGACGAACTCGCCTCACTGTGTGCCGTCCATAGGGAAAAGAGGGCAAAAATTGGTTTCCGCTTGTAGACGATGCGAATGCACGGGCCGAGATTGCTAGGCCCGGCGCAATGACTATCCCGAGGCGGAACTGGTCCGGTTGCAGGAGACCGTCACTGCGCGGCGCCGGCACCGCTTCGGCGCACGCTCAGAGAAACTCGACGACGAGCAGTTGGATGGCGTTCAAGAATTCGGAGGCGGCGTTTACCGCAGTCGCTGTCAGTTTTGATACCGTTGCGCTCATCCCCGCCCGAGCCATGTCGGCGCAAAACCACTTGAGGTGGCTCTCCATTTCCTGCCGCGGGTTGCGCACGTAGCCGACTTGAAGAACAAGGTAGGTGACTGCTGTAGTGTACTCTGCACGTCATCGGTGAGGAGGTCTCCGAGGATCTCGACGCAGTGCCGCGATCGCCCGCGTTTTCGTCACCCGTCGCCCACTAATATGGTTGCTGAGAATGTGAGATGGTGCCTCGTCTATGACCATGACGCTCAAGGATGCGATCATGGACGTTCACTGCTCGGGCCGGGGCAGTGGTTTGGGCCGACACTTGCTGGAACTCGTAACGCACTCGCTTGGAAGCCGAACTTGGCGCTCTCCCTAATAAAATTAGGGCATGAGGGACTGCCTTTGAGCAGAGATGCCGAATTGTAAGGATTCGATTAACGAACCGAGGTGAAGCCTTTTGTCAAATCGCGGACATATTCGTCGATTGCGGAGCTCGCGATCCAACATATAGTTCAGGCCTATTCGCGCGCGTGCGGTGGCAGCTGAACGGACAGGCGGAGTGAGGCGGTGCTAGCCCTCAGACTCATTCGCAGCCAGAACGCGATGGCCAGTTGATCGACAACCAGCCGTTCCACGGCTTCACGTTCGACGGACAGCGCTATGATTGTGGCGGCAAGGCCGGGTACGTCTAGGCCAATCTGGCGATCGCGATGGCCCGCGGCGACATCGGTCCCCGTATTCGGGATTTCGTGACGAACCTGCTGGCCCGCTGAGCCATCGGCACGCGCACCCGAACGTCAGAAGGCGTTCCGGTGCAGCAGGACACGGAAGGTCAGGAGGATGATCTTGATGTCGCGCCAGATCGACCAGTGCTCGAGATACTCCAGATCCGCCTGAAGCCGGTTGCGCAAATCGTCCTCGTACAGCGTTGCACCGCGATAGCCGCGAATCTGCGCCAAGCCCGTCAGGCCGGGCTTGGCGGCGTGGCGATGCCAATATCGCTGGTCGACTTCCCAGAATAATTTGTCGGCGGCGCGCGAGCCGAGGGCGTGCGGACGCGGGCCGACGATGCTCATGTCGCCCTTCAGGACGTTCAGCAGCTGCGGCAGTTCGTCGATACTGGTGCTGCGGATGAACTTGCCGACGCGCGTGATCCGGTCGTCATTGCGTGATGTAGAACGCGCGCCCGCGCCATCGCTGAGGTCGACGCGCATGCTGCGGAACTTCATTAGGCGGAACATCTGGTTGCTGCGACCGATTCGGATCTGGCTGAAGAAGATCGGACCGGGCGAATCGATCTTCACCGACAGCGCGATCAGGATCCAGATCGGCATCAGTGTCACCAGCGCACAACTAGCCAGTATCACGTCGAAGCTGCGCTTCACGAAGCGGTCGAACAGGACTAGCGGGCCGTTGGCGATGATGACCGTCGGGGTGTCACCGTGCGCGCTGATGCCGAGCGGGGCGAGCACATTCAGCTCCGGCATGAAGATCTCGCTCTGGATATTCGCGCCCTTCAACGCCTGCGCCCAGGCGAGCCGACGTTCGGGACTGCACGCGACGATCACCCGGTCGGCGCCCGACAGCGATTGCGCGAGGCGGTCGTACATGACGGGATCATGGTGATCGGGGTCGAAATAGGAGTCCGCTGCGATAACGACCGAGAATTCTCCGCGCGGGATCGGCTGACCGGAATCGTACAGCAGGACGATGCTGAACGGATTTCCGCCGATAAGCGCCGGCATGTGCCGGACGAACAGGAACCGCCCTAGTGCGAGGGAAGCAATGGCGAATGCCGAACTCGTCGCGACGACTAGACGCGGGAATGTATCGCTGGCCTTCAGGCAGAAGGCGATGAAGATGACTGCGGAGATCGCCAGCGCATAGGCCTGCAATCCACGCGCGACGGATCGGAAAGGATCGCGCAGGTTCGTGGCTGCATAGCTGTCGTTATTGAGCGTCGTAATAACGAAGATTGGGATCACCATCGCAAGAATTACGATCCACGCGGTGTCGTTCGCGAATACCCCCCGCAAACCCGCCGCCGCCATATAACTGACAATAATGCAGCCGGTATCCACCGTCAGCATGCCGAGGATCAGGCGAACCCGAAGTGAGGACGCGCTCGGCCGCCAAGTCCGCGCAGGCTTCTTGCCACGTGACGGTGACATAGCGCGGCTCAAAACGCCGGTCTCCACATTCATGAACTTGTCGGACGCACGTGCAGTCCCCCCTGCGCAAAGGGATACCGTAAAATGCCGCAATGCAAAAGAACTACTGTTCGTCCGTACGAGACTTTAGTTGTTATTTTGCCAATTTCGTCTGTGCCGAGAAAGAAACCTGTCGCTAACTTATAGTGAAGCCGCGATTTTGTTGCAGGTTGTGCACCCAGGGTCCTTGGGAAGGCGAATCATACGGAAACGTAGTGCAAGCAGGTCGATCAGCAGCAATTTGCCGACGGGATCGTCACCGAACGGCGCAATCGCCCGCAGTACCTCCAATGCAGCCAGGCTGCCGATTACGCCGGTGACGGGGCCGAGCACACCGTCCTCCGCGCAACTGGTCTCCGCGCGCTCCGGATCTTCGCCGACGAAACACCGGTAGCACGGCTTGTCTGCCTCCCAGCCGCGATAGGTCGCCAATTGCCCTTCGAACTGGCCTACGGCGGCCGAGACGAGCGGGATTTTCGCAGCATGCGCGGCATCGGCGACGCAGAAACGCGTCGCGAAATTGTCGCAGCCGTCGAGTACTACGTCCGCGCCGGCCAGCAGCGCCGTGACGTTGCTGGCATCGATCCGAACGCGGTGCGTATTGACCGAAACGTTCGGGTTAATCCGCTTTACGGCCGCCGCTGCGGCGTCGACCTTGGCGATACCGGTATCCGCGGTCCTGAAGATCGTTTGGCGCTGAAGATTGGAGGGTTCGACAGTGTCGTCGTCGATCAGGATCACGCGACCGACTCCCGCCGCGCCCAGATACTGGATCGCGGGCGAGCCGATGCCGCCTGCGCCGACGATCGCGACGGTCGCCGCCTTCAGCCGCGCCTGGCCGGTGCCGCCGAATTCCTTGAGGACGATATGGCGCGCATACCGGGCGAGTTCGTCGTCGGATAGGATCATGCGCCCCAAACGAAGGTGATGGTGGTGCGGTACCAGGTGTCGGTGTCTTTAACGACAACATCGATCGAATCGCGCGGCGCCCAGAATGACCCCTGCGGCATATTGTTCGACCGTCGGGCAGTCGATCGCGCGCGGCGTCACCCGGCGGAGGCGGCCGTCGGGCGTGATCAGCACGGCAAGGTCGACGGTCAGCGTCCAGCCCAGAGAGGTGCGGACCGCACGGGCACAGCGGCCGGCAGCGACTTCGCCGTGGACGTAGGCGGACGTGTTCGCGCGTGCCGTCGCCTGACCGCGGATGCGCAGGATCGGAAGCGTGCTCCAGTCCTGTGGCGGCAGCGTGCTGGCCACCTGCGTCGTCGGTGCGGTGGGAACCAGGACCGGTGGAACAACGGCCTGAAGCAGAAGGAGAAGCGCGCCGATCATCGGCCGGTCGATCCGAAACCGCCGAGACCACGCACGGTGTCGTCGAGTGTCGCGACCTCGTCGAGCGTGGCGCGCAGGACGACTGCGGGGACGAGTTGCGCGATCCGGTCGCCGCGCGCGATTTCGAACGGTTCCTGGCCGAGGTTGGCAAGGATCACCTTCACTTCGCCGCGATAGTCGCAGTCGATCGTGCCCGGCGTGTTGAGGCAAGTGACGCCGTATTTGAACGCGAGGCCGGAGCGGGGGCGGACCTGGACCTCGTGACCTGCGGGAATGGCGATCGCAAAGCCGGTCGCGACGGCGGCGCGTGCGCCGGGGGCGAGCGTAAGCGCTTCGGCGGAAACGACGTCCATCCCGGCGGCACCCTCGGTCGCATAGGCGGGCAACGGCAGGCCCTCGCCATGCGGCAGGCGCTTCAGTTCGATACGGATCATGATGCGGCTTCTAGCGCATCGGCGATGCGGTCCGCCAGTCGTGCGGCGACGGCGTCCTTGGGCAGGCGCTCCCAGCTTTCGACACCCGCTTCGGTGACGAGGTGAACGCTATTGTCCGCGCCGCCCATCACGTCGCCCGATACGTCGTTGGCGACGATCCAGTCGGCGGTCTTGCGAATACGCTTGGCGACGGCGTGCTCGATCACGCGCTCGGTCTCGGCCGCGAAGCCGACGAGCAGGCGAGGGCGGTCCGGGCTGCGCGCCAACGTCGCGAGGATGTCAGGGTTTTCTGCGAGGATGAGCGTGGGCGTGGCGTCGCCCTTCTTGATCTTCTGCGGGACGGCCTCAACGTGCCAGTCCGCCACCGCGGCCACCATGACGGCGGCGTCGGCGGGCAGCGCACGGTCGACCGCGTCCGCCATCTCGCGCGCCGTCTCGACATCTATCCGGTCGACGCCATGCGGAGTTGGCAGCGTCACGGGGCCGGCGACGAGCGTTACGCGTGCGCCGAGCCGTGCCAGCGCTGCGGCTATCGCGAAGCCCTGTTTGCCCGACGAGCGGTTGGCGATGTAGCGGACCGGGTCGATCGGCTCGTGCGTCGGCCCGGCAGTAACGAGGATGTGACGCCCTGCCAGGCGCTTCGGGGGGGCAGGGGCGAGCATCGCCTCGACCGCGGCGACGATCGCGGGCGGCTCTGGAAGGCGGCCGGGGCCATATTCGCCGCACGCCATCATGCCCTCGTCCGGCGTCATAACCGTCACGCCGTCGGCATGAAGCTGCGCCACGTTGCGGACGGTCGCGGCGTGGGTCCACATGCGGACGTTCATCGCCGGCGCGACCAGCACCGGTTTATCGGTCGCGAGCAGCAGCGTGGTTGCGAGGTCGTTCGCGAGGCCTGCCGTCATCCGTGCCATCAGGTCGGCGGTGGCGGGGGCAACGACGATCAGGTCGGCCTCGCGGCTGAGCTGGATATGGCCCATCTCGGCCTCGTCCTTGAGGTCCCAGAGCGTGGTGTAGACCTTGTCCTCGCTGAGTGCTGCGAGCGTCATCGGCGTGACGAAATGATGCGCCGCCTCGGTCATCACGCAGCGCACCGCGTACCCGCGCGTCTTGAGCAGGCGGATCAGCTCGGCGGCCTTGTAGGCGGCGATCCCGCCGCCGACGATCAGGAGGATGCGTTTCATGCCGCAGCTCTAGCGGATAACGCGCGTCACCGTAATGCGCCGCGTATCGCGCGCGGCGGCGATCATATCACGCAGGCCGTCGACCGCGAACACCAGCCCGACCAGCAGCACCGGCGTGGTCATCAGCGCCCAGTAGAAATTGTCGCTCCGCGCGAACAGCGAGATCAGCGCGGCATAGGCGGCGAACACGACCAGCGCACGCGTCGCGACCGCATCGCGCCAGGCGAGCCAGCCGAACAGCGCGGTGCCGAGGACCAGCGAGGCGAGCCATTGCGGCAGGATGTCGAGACCCGACGAGATCGTCGCGAGCCTGACGTAGAACCCGAACCCTTCGAGCCCGGTCCATCCTTGCGATACGCGGTCGAGCGGCCCGCTGATAAGCGATACCGCGTGTGCATGGGCGGCAAGCACCACGGCGAAGACCCCGATCGCCGCGAGCCAGCCGAGCGTCTCGCGGCGCTCGCCCTCGACCCACGCGAACACCGCCATGATCGCGACGTAGAGCAGCGCGGTCTCGCGGATCAGCATCGCCGACAGCCCGAACGCGACCGCGGGAAGCCAATGGCCCGGACGGCGCAACGCCAGCGACAGCGCGATCAAAGGACCCGCCCAGACTTCGTGGAACACCACGAAACTTTGGTCCAGGTTCACGTAGAGGCCGGCGACCACCAGCAGCCCCGCCGCGCCGAGCGGAAGGATGCCCGTCGTTTCAGGACGAAGCCGCGCGACCCAGGCGAGGATCGTCCCGATGCACAGCACCAACAGCAGCAGGTTCACCAGTATCGCGGGCAATGCCGCTTGAATGACGGCCAAGGTCGGCAAGCGGACCGCAAAGAACGGCTTCAGCGGGTAATGGCCCATGCGCTGCGTCTCGGCGGCGACGGCGTAATAGGGCGAGCCGCCACGGATCCCGGCGACGATCGTCTCGTACAATAGCAGGTCGGTCTGTCCCGGTGGCGGGCCATCGGCCGCGACCGAGGTCGATGCGACCTCTCCATCAACGCTCGGTCGCGGGCCCGGCGAAGCGATCGCGCTGAGGCAGGCGATCAGGAATACCGCGAACAGCACGAGGCCGATCCGCGCCTGCGCCGACGGCATGCCTGCGAACCGGGTTGCGCCGGTCACCCATAACGGAGCGCCGCGGCGCGTTTTCATGCCCTCAACCAAGAAGCAGCGTCGTCACGACACCCGCGGCGGCCGCGAGCACCGCGACCAGACCGTACCGCCAGCCACCACCGATCCGGATCACTTCGATCTCGCGCAGCGGCATCGTCGGCGGTGCGCCACCGGGGGCAGGGTAATGCGCTTCGATCCGGCGCACCAACTCGGGTAGCCGGGTGAGCGTGCGGAAATCCTCGATCAGGCGGTCGGCGATCATCGCCTCGGGTCCCAGCTCGCCGCGAATCCAGTCGCGGACGAACGGTTCGGCCGCTTCCCAAAGGTTGATGTCGGGGTTGAGGCTGGTCGCGACACCCTCGACCATCACCATCGTCTTCTGGAGCAGCAGCAGATGCGGCTGTGTCACCATGTCGAAATCGCGGGTGATCGAGAACAGGCTGTCGAGCATCATGCCGATCGACATGTCCTTGACCGGCAGCCCGCGCATCGGCTCGCCGACCGCACGCAGCGCGGTGGCGAATTCGGCGACGTCGTGATGCGCGGGGACATAGCCCGCTTCGAAATGGATTTCGGCGACGCGCTTATAATTGCCGGTGATGAGCCCGTAGAGGATCTCGGCGAGCCAGACGCGCGCGCGTCGGTCGATCCGGCCCATGATGCCGAAATCGATCGCGGCGATGCGGTTGCCCGGCAGCGCGAACAGGTTTCCCTGGTGCATGTCGGCGTGGAAGAACCCGTCGGCGATCGCCTGGCGAAGGAATGCACGGACGAGCGTGTTGGCAAGTGCGGGAAGGTCGTAGCCGGCTGCGACGAGCGCCGGGCGGTCGGACAGCTTGATGCCGTCGATCCACTCGATCGTCATGACCTTGTTGGTCG
Organism: Sphingomonas faeni; assembly: GCF_030817315.1. Classification (NCBI taxonomy): domain Bacteria; kingdom Pseudomonadati; phylum Pseudomonadota; class Alphaproteobacteria; order Sphingomonadales; family Sphingomonadaceae; genus Sphingomonas; species Sphingomonas faeni. The sequence continues at coordinate 368,470 of NZ_JAUSZF010000001.1, forward strand.
AGCGTGCCCAGTCGATCGCGGGGATGACGAAATCGGCCTCTGCGGTCATGCCTTCCGCGAGTTCGGAAGCGGAGGCGGCTTCGCGGCGGAAGTTGAGTTCGCGCAGGGTCCAGCGCTTGAACGTCTCGATCGTTAGGCGCGGGCGCAGCCGCATCGCCTCGGGGCTGAGCGCCTCCAGTTGTGCCGCGGCCCAGCTGTAGGTGTCGATCGCGCGGGCGAAATCGTCTTCGACGCCGGGGCGGAGGACCTTGACCGCGACCTGGCGGCCGTCGGTCGTGACGGCGCGGTGGACCTGAGCGATCGAGGCTGCGCCGACCGGGACCTGCTCGATACGCGAGAACAACGTCTCAAGCGGCTTGCCGAAGCTCGCCAGCATAGCCGCTTCGATCGTCTCGTAGGGGACGGGGGAGAGCTGGTCCTGGAGCCTCAGTAGGTCGTGCGCGGCGTCCTCGCCGACGAGATCGGGCCGGGTGGCGAGCGTCTGGCCGAGCTTGATCGCCGCGGGTCCGATCGCCTGGAACGCATCGGCATAGCGCGGCACCGCCGGCACGCGGGCGCCGAACCGCGCGATGCGTGCGAGGCGGCGGACGGGGGCTGGCGTGTTCGGGTCACGCTCGATCCCGCGCAACGCGCCGTGGCGGGCGAGGATGCGGCCCCATTTGAGGAGTCGCCATATGTGGGTGGTTGAGGCGGTCACCGTGGTCGAGCGCCTTGAGAAGGGGTTTGTTCACGCGAAGGCGGGAAGCCTGTCCTGAGCAGGGTCGAAGGGGCGCGAAGAGAGATCGGTTCACGCGGAGACGCGGAGACGCGGAGAGAAAGAAGAAGTGGTTCGCGCAGAGGCGCAGAGGCGCAGAGGTGTGTTGCCTCGCCGCGCTTGCGGCTTTTCATCATTGGCGAAGGGCTGACATAGCGCTGACGCGCATAAGACCCGGCGCCTTCGCGCCCACTTACTCTCCGCGTCTCCGCGTCTCCGCGTGAACCACTCTTCGCCACTTCGCGCCTTCGCGTGATCACTAGATCTTCCAGCCGCTGTGAATCGCTACGAGTCCGCCCAGCAAAGGCTCGACCTTCGTCTGCACGAAGCCGGCGTCGGCGATCATGCCCTTGAACTTGGGCATGTCGGGGAAGCGGCGGATCGACTCGATCAGGTAGCGATAGCTGTCGGCATCCTGCGCGAGCAGCTGGCCGAGCTTCGGGACCATCTTGTGCGAATAGGCGTCGTACACCTCGGCGAACCCCGGCCAGACGGTGGTCGAGAATTCGAGGCAGTAGAACCGCCCGCCACGCCGCAGCACGCGGTGGGCTTCGCGGAGTGCCTTGGGGATGTCGGTGACGTTACGGATGCCGAATGCGATCGTGTACGCGTCGAAGAACTTGTCGGGGAAGGTCAGCGTTTCCGCATTGGCTTCGGTCCAGACCAGGCCGTCGATCCCTCGCTTCTGGGCGCGTTCCATGCCGACTTCGAGCATCTGCGGGTTGATGTCGGCGACCGTGATCGAGGCGCCCGACGGCTCCATGCGGAACGCGATGTCGCCGGTGCCGCCCGCCATGTCGAGGATCTGCTCGCCTTCGCGCGGTTTCACGCGGCGGACGAAGCGGTCCTTCCACAGCCGGTGCATGCCGCCCGACATCGCATCGTTCATCAGGTCGTATTTGCCCGCGACGTTCGAGAAGACGCCGCCGACGCGGGCGGTCTTCTCGGTCGCGGGGATGTCTTCGTAGCCGAAGGAGACGGTATCGGGCGTGAGTGCGGGCGCGGGCGCGATCAAGTCGTTCATATCCTGCGCTCTAGCCGCGCCTTGTGGCGCGAGCAAACGCAACCTAGCTGCAAAGCGTGCCAGAATTACCAGAAGTCGAAACCACCGTGCGCGGGCTGGAGCCCGTGCTGAAGGGCCAGCGCCTGACCTCGGTCGAGCCGCGGCGCGCCGACCTACGGAAAGCGATCCCGGTCGACCTGCGTCAGCGGATGACGGGCGCGACGGTCACGACGCTCGGGCGGCGCGCGAAATACGGGCTGATCGATACCGATCGCGGCGACACTTTGGTGTTCCATCTCGGCATGTCGGGACGCTGGCGAGTCGATCCGAGCGAACTGCTCGCGCACGATCACCTGCTGATCGGCACCGCGGCGGGCCGGACGGTTGCGCTCAACGACCCGCGGCGATTCGGCTTTCTCGATCTGTGGGCGACCGACGACATCGCCAATTATCCCCCGTTCCTCAGCATGGGGCCCGAGCCGCTCGGACCAGACCTGACGGCCGCGTATCTGCTCGAGGCGCTCGAAGGGCGGGGAGCATCGATCAAGGCGATGCTGCTCGACCAGCGGATCGTCGCGGGGCTCGGCAATATCTATGTGTGCGAGGCGCTGCATATGGCGAAGATCGCGCCGAGCCGGGCGGCGGGGCGGATCTCGCTGTTTCGACTCGAGCGACTCGTCGAGGCGGTTCGGACGGTGTTGACGGCGGCGATCCTGGCCGGTGGTTCGTCGCTGCGCGACTATGTGCGGCCGGACGGCGAACTCGGCTATTTCTCCAAGCAGTGGCGCGTCTATGGTCGCGAGGGTGAGGCGTGCGAATGTGGTGCTACCGTCAGGCGGCGCACCGAGGGCGGGCGCTCGACGTTCTGGTGTCCCAAGTGCCAACGCGGTTGACGATCTAGCGCAATGTGGGTAGGGCCGCGGCTTCGAGAGGGCGTAGGAGCAATCCGGCGCCCCTTTTTATTCATTCGAACATCCAGAGGGCTTCATGGCGAACACGCCGCAGGCGAAAAAGCGTATCCGTCGCAACGACCGTCGCGCGGAAGTGAACGGCAACCGAGTCGGCCGTATCCGTACCTTCATCAAGAAGGTCGAGGCTGCACTGGCTTCGGGCGACAAGGGCGCAGCGACCACCGCACTCGCAGCGGCACAGCCTGAGCTGCAGCGCGGCGTCGCCAAGGGCGTGCTGCACAAGAACACCGCGAGCCGCAAGTTCGCACGTCTGACCAAGGCCGTGACCGGGCTCGCCTAAGCGACCGATCACTGCCGGATCATTGGCGAAGCGGATCACCCGTCGGGACCTTCCCGGCGGGTTTTTTGCGTCTGCGAAGGGAACCGGCGGGGAGTCCGCATAACCCTAGGATTCGCCACGATTCGTGTGTTCGAGAATCACGTCACGCAATCGCAGAAATTGCAAAAAATGCGTAAACACAGCCACTTATAAAAATATCGACGCATTTCCGCGGCTTGATCAAGTCAACCCGCTTTATTTCGAAAATGTGACGCGTCGGGGCCTTGCTCGGATCGCCGATCGCTTCATAACGGGGCTCACAGCGACGGTGGTTTCCACCGCTGCATCAACAAACAGGGCGAAGATGCCGGATGACCCTTGGGGTCGTCAGGGGGACCATTTTCTGTCGGAACTATATCACCCGCGCGAGCAGTCTCGCGGGGTCGGAGAAGTGTGCGCGTGACGAAGTGGCAAGGACCGATGACCCACGCGACCGAGGCTGAAAAGGCCTGGGCCCGCGTGCGTGCGTCCTTGCGAGAGTCGGCGGGCGCGCGGCTGTTCGAGCAGTGGCTGAAGCCGATCGAGCTGATTCCCGGCGAAGACCGCGACACGATCCGCCTTGCGCTGCCGTCGGCGTTCATGACGAACTGGGTCCGCAATCATTACGCCGACCGACTCGTGCTCGAGTTCAAGCAGATCCTGCCGAACGTCCGCACCGTCCAGATCGAAACCCGGGCGCCGGGTCGCGCGCCCGTGGTGTTGGCGATCGAGCCGGTGGCGGACGCCGTTGCGCCTCGGCCCATTGCAGATCCTGTGCCGGTCCAGGTCGAGCCTGCCCCCGAACGGGGCGCCGAGTCGGTACAGGCGGCGATGAAGTTCGGCGTCGATCCGTCGCTGAAGCCTGCGCCGGCACCCGTCATAGCCTTGACGCCGGTCGGCATGCCGGCCGAGCGGCCGCCGCTCGATCCGCGGTACACGTTCGCGCGATTCGTCGTCGATCCGTCCAACAAGGTCGCATTCAACGCGGCCAAGGTGCTGGCCGAGCCCGGTCCGGTGCGGTTCAGTCCGTTGTTCCTCCACAGCGGCACGGGGCAGGGCAAGACCCACCTCATGCACGCGATCGGCCATGCGTTCCTCGAGCACAACCCGCACGCGATCGTGCTGTGCATGTCCGCCGAGCGGTTCATGTACGATTTCGTCGCGTCGATGCGCGCACGCGATACGCATGCGTTCAAGCAGCGGCTGCGCGGTGCCGACCTGCTGCTGATCGACGACCTCCAGTTCATCGCCGGCAAGGACGCGACGCAGGAGGAGTTCTTCCACACGGTCAACGAGATCATGGCTGCGGGCAAGCGGCTGGTGATCTCCGCCGATCGCTGCCCACAGGCGCTGGACGGCGTCGAGGCGCGGATCATCAGCCGGATGGCGGTCGGCCTGGTTGCGGACATCAAGGCGCCCGACCTGACTCTGCGCCGGACGATCCTCGATCGGAAGCTCGTCGACCTGCCCGACATGCGCGTGCCGACCGACGTGCTCGACCTGCTCGCCAGCCGCATTCATGCGAACATCCGCGAGCTTGAGGGCGCGCTGAACCGGGTGGTGGCGTATGCACAGCTGACCGGGGACACGATCGATCTCGACTTCGCGGTCGCGACGCTGGGCGAGGTTCTACGTGGCGCGCAGAAGCGCGTGACGATCGACGAGATCCAGAAGCTCGTGTCGGCGCATTTCGAACTGAAGCCGCTCGATCTGATTTCGGCGCGGCGGGCTCGGGCGGTGGCACGGCCGCGGCAGATCGCGATGTATCTGGCGAAGCGGTTGACGACTCGGTCGCTGCCGGAGATCGGGCGGAAGTTCGGTGGGCGCGATCACTCGACGGTGATCCATGCGGTGCGCAAGATCGAGGAACTGCGCGATTCGGATCGGGACATCGATGCGGCGGTGCGCGTGCTGATGCGGGAGCTTGAGGGCTAGGCTTTCCATGCTTGTTCTCCCGCGAAGGCGGGAGCCCAGACTGGACCCCCGCCTTCGCGGGGGCACACTTCAACGACCGTACTCAATTCTTCCCCCCTCCCTGGAAGGGAGGGGCTGGGGGTGGGTTGGTCTGCTTTTGTCGCATCGGTTCCATGATGCGGATGGCGACCCACCCCCGACCCCTCCCTTTCAGGGAGGGGAGCAGGTCGGTTCGCGCCTAGACCTGCAACCCCATGGCGTTCTGGGTGGCCTTCAACACCGGTGCTGCCAGCGCGCGCGCTTTCTCCGCCCCCGCCTGCAATACCGCCGTTACCGCGCTGCGATCGTCGAGCAACCGCACCATCTCGTCGCGGATAGGGCCGAGCTTCGCCACCGCCAGGTCCGCCAGCGCGGGCTTGAACGCGCCGAAGCCCTTGCCGCCGAACTCGCCGAGCACCGTCGCTAGGTTGCTATCCGCCAGCGCGGCGTAGATCGTCAGCAGGTTGCGCGCCTCGGCGCGATCGCCGAGTTCCTCCACCGTCGCGGGCAACACGTCCGGATCGGTCTTCGCCTTGCGGAACTTGTCGGCGATGGTGTCGTCGCTGTCGATCAGCTTGACCACCGACTGCTCGGACGGGTTCGACTTCGACATTTTCGCCGACGCATCGCGCAACGACATGATCCGGGGCGCCGCCTTGCTGATCAGCGGCGCGGGTAGCGTGAACAGGTCGACGCCGTAGTCGCCGTTGAACTTGGTGGCGATGTCGCGCGCGAGCTCCAGATGCTGCTTCTGGTCCTCGCCGACCGGCACGTGCGTCGCGTTGTAGAGCAGCACGTCGGCGGCCATCAGCACGGGGTAGTCGTACAGCCCGACGCTCGCGCCCTCGCGATTTTTGCCCGCCTTGTCCTTGAACTGCGTCATGCGGTTCAGCCAGCCGACGCGGGCGACCGTGTTGAGCAACCACGCCATCTCGCTATGCGCCGGCACGCGCGCCTGGTTGAAGAGGATCGACTTCGCCGGATCGATGCCGGCCGCGATCATCGTCGCGGCGACCTCGATCGTGTGCGCGGACAGTTCCGCCGGCGCGATCCATTCGGTCGGCGCGTGGAGATCTGCGATGAAGAACATCGACTCGCCACCCTGCGCGGCGACATCGTCCTGGAGTGCGACCCACTGCTTCACGGCGCCAAGGTAATTGCCGAGGTGGAGATTACCGGTTGGCTTGATGCCGGAGACGACGCGCATAGAGAAACCTATCTGGAACGACGCAGAAGCGTGGAGATGTCGCCCAGCCGGAACGCGCCGGTGAGCAATGTCGCGATCGCATAGACCACGCCGCCGGTGGTAACCAGCACCAGCATCGCGCCCCAGCGCTGGATGCTGGTGCCGGTCACGAACGGCTGGAACAGGTCGTTGAGGAAAAACATCACGACCCCCATGATCAGCGCAGCGACCAGCAGCCGCCACGTCCGCCGGCGCAACCGCGCGTCCGGGGTGAAGTGCCCGCGCCGGACCAGCGTCCGGTACAGCATCGCGACGTTGACCGTGCTCGCGATCGCGGTGGCGAGTGGCGGCCCCATATGGCCGAGCGGCTTGATGAAGGCGAGATTGAGGACGAGGTTCACGACCATCGACATCGTCGCATAGCGTACCGGCGTGCGCGTGTCGGAGCGGGCGTAATAACCGGGCGTCAGGACCTTCACGAGGATGTACGAGGGCAGCCCGATCGAGAAGGCGGCGAGCGCCTGCGCGGTCAGCACACTGTCCTCAAGTGCGAACTTGCCGTGCTGGAACAGCGCGCCGACGATCGGCACCCCGCACACGATCAATGCGACCGTCGCGGGCAGGGTCAGGAACAGCGCAAGCTCCATGCCGCGGTTCTGCGTCGTCATGGCCTCCGCATCCTCGCCGCGGCCGAGCTGGCGCGAGATCGTCGGAAGCAGGACGGTACCGAGGCCGATGCCGATCAGCCCGAGCGGCAACTGGTTCAGCCGGTCGGCGAAATAGATGTACGAGACCGACCCGGCCGGCAGCAACGCGGCGGCGAGCGCGGTCGAGACGACGAGGTTGATCTGCACCGCGCCGGCCCCGGCGGCGGCGGGCCAGATCAGCGACATGAGCTTCTTCACGTCGGGATTGAGCTGCGGACGCTTGAGGCGAAGCTTCACGCCGGACGCGCGACACGCCCAGATCAGCCACCCGAGCTGCAACGCCCCTGATATCGTCACCGCGATCGCCTGGTTGCGTGCGGTCAGCAACGGCTGGTGCTCGTGGAACAGCAGCAGCGCGGCGATCAGCGTCGCGTTCAGCAGGATCGGCGCGGCCGCGTTGATCCAGAACTTGTGCAACGAATTGAGGATGCCGCCGAGCAGCGACACGAGGCTGATCAGCGGTAGATAGGGCAGCATGATCCGCGACAGATGGACGACATAGTCGAACCGCTCCGCGCTCGCGCCGTTGAACCCGAAGGTCAGCAGCCACGTCATCGGCCACGCCGCGATCTCGAAGATCACGGTCATCAGGATCAGCGTCGGCAACAGCACCGACAGCGCATCCTCGGCGAACGCGATCCCGTCCGGCAGGCCGCGCCCGTTCTTGTCACCGACCTTCCGATTGAACATCGGAATGAACGCAGCGGAGAACGCGCCCTCCGCGAAAAGGGCGCGGAACATGTTGGGGAGGCGGAACGCGATCAGGAACGCGTCCGACGCGAACCCGGCGCCGACGAACCGCGCGAACAGCGAGTCGCGCACCAACCCCAGGATGCGGCTGGCGAGCGTCAGCCCGCCGACCGATCCCAGCGCCTTGGCAAGGTTCATCTATTCCGCCCCAATTCCTTCGATCACGCCTGGCCGAAATCGCCGACGTTCGGCTGGATGCCCTGCTGCTCCGACTGCTGGAGATAGAGCTGCGAGAAGTCGATCGGCTCGAGCAGCAGCGGCGGGAAGCCACCGTCACGCACCGCATCCGACAGCACGCGGCGGGCGAACGGGAACAACAGGCGCGGTGCCTCGCCCAGCAGGAACGGCTGGACGTGCTCGGCCGGGATGTTGCGCAGGCCGAACAGGCCGGCGTACGAGAGGTCGACGATGAACGCGACCTGGCCCTCGGTCTCGGCGCGGACGTCGATCTTGAGCACGACTTCGTGCACTTCGTCGCCGACCTGCGCCGCGCCGATGTTGAACTGCACGTCGATCGCCGGCGGGGTCTGGTTCTGGTAGACGGCGGGGGCGTTCGGGTTCTCGAACGACAGGTCCTTGACGTACTGCGAGATCAGGCCGGCTGCCGGGATCATGTCCTCGCCGTTCACGAGAGTTTGATCACCCATCTGATCCGGCGTCGTCACGCCATTGTCCTGGTCAGCCATTCGTCATGTCCTTGAAGATATACGTAAGGGGGGAAGATATACGTAAGGGGGGAAGATATACGTAAGGGGGGAAGATATACGTAAGGGGGGAAGATATACGTAGGGGGAAGATTAGCGCAAAGATGGGACCGAAGCGGAACACTCGCGCGTTCTGGTTGGTCGAGGCGGTGCGATTAGCAGTGCCGACGGGGCGTTTCAACGGGCGCGGGTTTGAATAAGCGCAGCTTTGGCCTATGTTAGCCCGAAGATCGGAGGCACGGTTGTTTTACGTAGTACTTCTCGCGATGGTGGCAGGCTTTCTCGCCATGCGCCTGTACAGCGTGCTCGGTAAGCGAACCGGGCATGAGCAGCCGTTGCCGCGCACGGCTGAGGAACGCCCGGTGCCGATCTCGGTGCCGCGCACGGTCGATGCCGTTGCCGAACCCCGCGAGGTCGCCAGCCGCAATATCGAGCCTCAGGCCGAAGCCGGGCTTCGCGCCATCGTCGCAGGCGAACCTGGTTTCGACGTCGGCCGCTTCCTCGAAGGGTCGCAGGCTGCATATCGCATGATCCTCGAAGCCTTTTGGAAGGGCGACGAGGACGCACTGGCCGATCTTGCGATCGACGATGTCCGTGCCGCGTTCGTCGAGGCGATCGTCGCTCGGCGCAAGGCTGGCGAAGTGCTCGACAACCGCCTCGTCTCGATCGAGCGCGCCGTCATCTCGGACGCGAGCGTTTCGGGCCGCGATGCGCGGATCACCGTGCGCTTCGATGCCGATATCGCCGCGGTCACGCGGGATGCGGAAGGCAACGTGCTCGCCGGTTCGCTCACCGACGCGGTCGAGACGCACGACGTGTGGACGTTTGCCCGCACCCTGAAGAGCAGCGATCCAAACTGGAAGCTTGCGGATACCGACGAAGCCTGATGCGGACGTTCAGGGGGGTAGGGCTTGGTGGCGTTGGACTGTCGCTGCTGTTGAGCGCGTGCGTCGGCAGCGTCGAGGCGCCACGCGTTTCACCAGTGCCGGCTCCGATCGACCGGGATACCCGTCCGACCGAACCGGTTCGTGTTCGTCCTTCGCGCGATACCGGCGCGTCGCCCAACATTCGTGGTATTCAGTCGCCGGCCCGGATCGTCGGCGCGGTACCCTTGCTGCCTGCTCCGACGGTGCCTGCGGTCGCGCCGGTGAACGCCGCCGCGGCCGGCGTGTTGCCCGGGCCGTCGTTTGCAAGCCTTCCGATCGACGATGCGCAAGCGCAAGCCGCGCTTGCGGCGTTTGTCACGAGTTGCCCGTCGCTGGTGCGCCGGACCGACACATCGGGTCTGACGCGCGGAACGGATTGGCAGCCAGCGTGTACGGCAGCGGTTTCCACCAATCGTCGCGATGCCCGCACATTCTTCGCACAATGGTTCGAGACGGCGCAGATCGGCGACGGCAAGGCGTTCGCGACGGGCTATTACGAGCCGGAGATCGCCGGGTCGCTGGAGCGGCGTGACGGCTATGCGCCGATCTACGGCCGACCGACCGACCTGATCGACGTCGACCTCGGCGCGTTCTCGACCAGCCTCAAGGGCAAGAAGATCCGCGGTCGCGTCGATCGCAGCAACCTGGTGCCCTATTACGACCGCACCGCGATCGAACAGGGTGCGCTGTCGGGCAAGGCACCGATCCTTGCCTGGGCACGTGATCCGGTCGAACTGTTCTTTCTCCAGATCCAGGGCTCGGGGCGGCTTCGCCTGCCGGATGGGGAGATTTTGCGGATCGGCTATGCGACGCAGAACGGACGCGACTATACCGGCATTGGCGCGCTGATGAAGTCGCGCGGGTTGCTACAGCCGGGCCAGACCTCGATGCAGGGTATCGTCGCATGGCTCCACGCGCATCCCGCCGAGGGGCAGGCGATCATGCGCGAGAACAAGAGCTTCGTGTTCTTCCGCGAGCTGGAGGGCGCGCCGCTGGGGGCGCTCGGACTGCCTGTCACCGGCCAGGTCAGTGCTGCGGCCGACGTCAAGTTCGTGCCGCTCGGCGCGCCGGTGTTCCTGTCGCTCGACCGGCAAGACGCCAGCGGGCTTTGGGTCGCGCAGGATACCGGCGGCGCGATCAAGGGCAGCAACCGTTTCGACACGTTCTGGGGTGCTGGCGCCGCGGCGGAGGCTACGGCCGGCGGCATGGCCGGACGGGGCACCGCGTATCTGTTGCTGCCGATCGGTACCGTCGCGCGGCTCAATCAGGCGAATGGGGCGCGATATGGCGGGCCGTCCGCTCAACCCTGATGAGGCGCAACTCTGGGCGCGGGTTATGGCGAGCGTGCGTCCGATGCGTGCGGTCGCCGTGCTTATCCCCGAGCGCGCGCCACCGCTGCCGCCGCCACCCAAGCCGATCATCGGTCCCAACGGCAAGATCGTGCCCGCACCACCGGCACCGATGGGGCGGGTGAAGCCGCTCGTTCGTACCGTCGTGACGCCTTACGCCGCGCGGCCGGGGGCGAAGCCGGTGGTAGCACGGCCGGTCGTCAAACCGATCACGGCCAACACGCTCGATGGCGGATGGGACAAGAGGCTCACGCGAGGTGTAGTGAGTCCCGACAGCTCGATCGACCTGCACGGCCACACGCTGGCGTCGGCGCATGCGATGCTCGATGTCGGTCTGGGGCGCGCGATCGCGCGTGGCGACCGCGTGCTCCTGCTGGTGACGGGCAAGCCGCCCCGCCCCGAAAGCGAACGCCCGCACGCAAGGGGCGCCATCCGGTCTGCAGTCACCGACTGGCTGGCGAGCTCGCGGCATGCGGACTCGATCGCCGCGGTACGTGGCGCACATCCGCGACATGGCGGGCAGGGTGCGCTGTACATCGTCCTGAGGCGCGGGCGGGATTAGATTTGCGAGTCCGGCACTCACGATCGTTTCGTCAGTTTGGGAAACGTATGTTGATCGCAAGCCTGCAGGTTTGAGCGCTTCCTAGCACGTTTACTTCCCCCTTCCCTGGAAGGGAGGGGTAGGGGGTGGGTCGCCTTCCGCGAATGCGTACGATGCGGCTCGAGCGGGCCTACCCACCCCCAACCCCTCCCTTCCAGGGAGGGGCGCTAGTTGAGCGCGCGCACGATCACGTCTTCATAGATATCCGTCAGCGCCAACAGGTCCTCGACCGCAACGGCCTCGTCGACCTTGTGCATCGTCGCGTTGATCAGGCCGAACTCGACCACAGGGCAAAGCTTCGACAGGAAGCGCGCGTCGGAGGTGCCGCCGGTGGTCGACAGTTCCGGGGTGATGCCCGTCGATGAGAGGATCGCCTCTGACAACAGCGTCGAGAACGCGCCGGGCTCGGTGAGAAACGCTTCGCCCGAAACCTTGCCCGTCACGATCGCGCGGGGGTCGTGCTTCGCCGCGATCGCGCGGAGACGCTCGATCAGGTCCGCCCCGCGGTGGCGATCGTTGAACCGGATGCTCAACCGCGCTGAGGCCTTGGCGGGGATGACGTTGTGCGCCGGATTGCCGACGGCGATGTCGGTCACTTCGATGTTCGAAGGCTGGAACCAGTCGGTGCCCTTATCGAGAATGACGGCCTCGATCTCCGCAAGGATCTCGACGAGCCGGGGAATCGGGTTGTCGGCCAGATGGGGGTAGGCGACATGCCCCTGACGCCCCGGCACATCGATCCAGATGTTCACCGAACCACGCCGCCCGATCTTGACCATGTCACCGAGCCGCGTGGTCGACGTCGGTTCACCGACCAGGCACAGGTCCGGCACGATACCCCGCGCGGCCATCCGCTCCATCAACGCGACGGTGCCGTAGGTCGCGGGGCCTTCCTCGTCGCCGGTGATGATCAGCGACAGCGTGCCCCCGTCTCGCTGGGCATTGCTCCTGCTCGCGGCGGCAACGAACGCAGCGACCGCACCCTTCATGTCGACCGCGCCGCGTCCGTACAGCAGTCCGCCGCGAACTTCGCCGGACCAGGGTGAGCCGCTCCAGCCTTCACCCGCAGGAACGACATCGACATGCCCTGCGAACGCGAGATGACGCGGGCCATCGCCGCGCACGGCGAGCAAATTTTCGACCGGCCCGTCTGGTGCTTCGCCGACGACGAACCGGTCGACCGCGAACCCGATCGGCAGCAGCGCGGCTTCCAGCACATCGAAGACGGTGCCGCGTGCGGGCGTAACGCTATCGGCAGCGATCAACGCCTGCGTCAGTGCGACCGGATCGATCGGTACGTTCATGCAGGCGTCGGTACCGGCTGCTCGAATTGTTCGAGAACCCATTCCTCTTCCTGCGCCGCGGCGATCCAGTCCTGCATGAAGGGATGTTCGAACATCGCCTGCATGTAGCCGGCGGCAAAACGTGCGATCGGCAGCTGATACGTCACGATTCGCGTGACGAGCGGCGCGAACATGATGTCCGCCGCGCCGAACTGGCCGAACAAGAAGTCCCCGCCGCCGCCGAAGCGTGCTCTGGCTTGCGCCCAGATTTCCATGACCCGCTGCAACTCGGCCAGCACGTCGTCGTCGGGCGTCTGCGCCGGGAATACCTGTCGCACGTTCATGCTGTGCTTGCGACGCAACGCGGCAAAGCTCGAATGCATCTCGGCCGCCATCGACCTGGCCATCGCGCGCGCGGCATTGTCCTCGGGCCAGAACCGCTCGCGTCCGACCTTGTCCGCAAGGTACTCGACGATCGCCAGGCTGTCCCACACGACCGCGTCGCCGTCCCACAGGATCGGCACCTTGCCCGACGACGGCGCGAACTCGTCGCCCGAGCGGCGCTTTTCCCAATCGGCGTCGTACATCGGCACGACCACCTCCTCGAACGGCAGCCCCGACTGCTTGCACGCGAGCCAGCCGCGCAGCGACCAGGAGGAATAGGCCTTGTTGCCGATGATCAGTTTCATGCTGCGTGGACTAGCGGCGCAGGTGCGCCGCCGCAACGCCGGTAATGCGTCTCGGCGTGATCCGGGGGGGCGTCACGATCGCCGCGACGCACCCCCGCAATCAGAACGAACCGGGCACCATCCGTTGCGCGGCGCTCGGTGCCGCGGGGATCAGCAGGTCCTGACGTGTGCTCGCGGTGGTCCGTGCCGACGACGCACCGACATCGCCGGTGATCGCGGAGCAACTACGACCCGCGAGGAAATCGAGCGCGCGGCGGGTAGAGGCTTCGCGCGGGTCGCCGAGCGGGAAGCTGATGTCATCGGTCGCGCGACACGTTGCTTCGACAGTCGATGCCAGGCCGTCGAAGTAATTGCCGTTGCGCGCCGCGTTCTGCGTCGTGAAGGCAACCACGCGGAGGCGATCGTCGCAGGCCGGCTTGTCGAGCGCGATCTGGCCGACGGGCTTGCCGTAGGTGTTGGTCCCGATCAGCGCGGAATTGCTATGCAGATACGGCGTGAACGCGTTGATCACGAGTTCGCTTGCGGAGGCCGTGCCGCCGCTGCCGATGAACGCGATCCGGGTCGGCGCGATCGATTCGGGTTGCGGCGCGAAGAACCGGGTTTCGTTGTTGGATGCCTTCTCCGTGCGGAAGGTCGTGTAGTCGAACACCTCCGACGTGGATCGCGCTCCGCCGAGCAGGTCGCCGAGATACTCCGCCGTCGCGACGAGCCCGCCGCCATTGTAGCGCAGATCGATGACGACCTTGGTCACGCCGTTCGCGCGGAAATCGGCGAACGCGGCCTTCAACGCGGGTTCGGCCGTGGAAATGAAGGTCCGCAGGTTGATATAGCCGACGCGCTGGCCGCTATCGTCGATGATCTTCGCGCCGTATCGTGTCGAGACCGGCAGCAGGTTGAAGTCCGCCTTGGCGACCGTCACGTCACGCGTACCGGCGGCGTCCGAGATCCGGAATACGCGCGACGTGCCCGCCGTGTCGGGCCCGAATGCGGTGGTCAGCCCGGCCGCGCCCTCGGCACTGATGATCGCGCTCACCGTGCGGAGGTTGCCCGACGTCGTGCCGATCGCGACGATCTCCGTACCGCGATCGATACCTGCGGCGAGGGCAGGAGCGTTTTCGAACGATTCGGCCGCGAACAGCCGCTGGCCGGTCTGGTCGAGCGCGAACCGGATGCCGAAGCCGGCACTCGATCCCGACGTGTAATACGCGTTCTCTTCCTTGATCGACGTCAGATACGTGAAATACCGATCCTTGCGCTGAGACCGCGCGGTCGCGGTGAGCGCGTCGATGTAATCGTCGACAGTGGTATAGCTCGCCGCATTGAGGGTCGCGGGCAACGTATCGGGGAACAGATACCATTCGCGAAGCTGCGCAGCAGCCCAGTCCTGGCGCTCGCGCAACGAACAGCCTGCCGTCGCGGTCGGGGTCGGGGTGGGCGTCGGTGCCGCCGCGGTGCTGCCCCCCGTCGAATTCGAGCCGCCATCGCCGCCGCCGCAGCCCGACACCATCGCAACTATCGCCAGCATCGCCCCGAACCGTGTCCGCATCGCGTAATCTCCCCCGTTTACCGGAGGCTACGAAATTCGCCGGACTATGCCAGCGGCAAATCACCGATCGATCGAATGTCGACAAATTTAGTGGAGCGCTGCGATTTCCGCGGTCATATCAAACGCATGCCCACGGCAGAGGCGGGTCCGGTAGATCTCCAGCTACCCCGCCAACCGACCGTCGTTTTGGCTAGCTGACCGCTTCGACCACGGCCGCGCGGAGTTCGGGAATGCCCATGCCGTATTCGCTCGATGTGACGAGGATATCCGGATGTGCCGCCGGACGCTTGCGTGCCTCGATCGCGGTGCGCTCGGTGACTTCGACCAGTTCGGACGCCTTGATCTTATCCGCCTTGGTCAGGACCATGCGGTAGCTAACGGCGGCCTTGTCGAGCATCTCGAGGATCTCGCGGTCGACGTCCTTGATGCCGTGGCGCGAATCGATCAGCACGAGCGCGCGCTTCAGCACGTCACGGCCGCGCAGGAAGTCGTTGATCAGGAAGCGCCATTTCTTGACGACGTCCTTGGGCGCCTTGGCGAACC
This sequence comes from Sphingomonas faeni, assembly GCF_030817315.1. NCBI lineage: Bacteria > Pseudomonadati > Pseudomonadota > Alphaproteobacteria > Sphingomonadales > Sphingomonadaceae > Sphingomonas > Sphingomonas faeni. The sequence goes on from NZ_JAUSZF010000001.1 coordinate 383,733, forward strand.
CGTAGCCGGGCATGTCGACGAGGCGGAACGCGAGCGGCGCGCCGACGTCGAAAAAGTTCAGCTCCTGCGTACGGCCCGGCGTGTTCGACGTGCGTGCCATCGAGTTGCGCCCGGTCAGCGCGTTCAACAACGACGACTTGCCGACGTTCGAGCGGCCCGCAAACGCCACTTCCGGCACCGACGCATCGGGCAGGAATTCGAGCGTCGGCGCGGACTTCAGGAAGCCGACATGCCCGGCGAACAGCTTTCGCGCATGCTCCAGCATCTCGGGCGTGAACGGCGCGTCCGTCTGCTCGAGGTCCGGACCTAAGTTGGGAACGTCGTTCACTTGGTCACCGGCACTTTCAGGCCCGGATGGCGGGCGTAGAGCAGCTTCTGCTGGATGATCGTCAGGACGTTCGACGTGATCCAGTACACCTGGAGGCCGACCGCGAACGGCGCCATCACGAACATCAGGACCCATGGCAGCAGCTTGAAGACCTGCTTCTGCGTGTCGTCCATCGGCGTCGGGTTCAGCTTGAACTGGAAGTACATGCTGATGCCCAGGATGATAGGCACGACACCGATCGCGATCATGTGCGGCGGCGTGAACGGCAGCAGGCCGAACAGGTTGAGCGGCGTCAGCGGATCGGGCGCGGACAGATCCTTGATCCACGCCACGAACGGCTGGTGACGCATTTCGATCGTCAGCATCAGCACCTTGTAGAGCGCGTACATGATCGGGATCTGGAGCAGCGTAGGGGCGCAACCGGCGAGCGGATTGACCTTCTCCGCCTTGTACAGCGCCATCACCTCCTGCTGCATGCGGACCTTGTCGTCCTTATACTTCTCCTGCAGCAGCTTCATCTTCGGCTGGACGGCGCGCATCGCGGCCATCGACTTGAACTGGCGCTGCGCGATCGGGAACAGCAGGCCGCGGATCGTCACCGTCAGCAGGATGATCGCGACGCCGAAGTTGCCGACCATGCGGAACAGCCAGTCGAGATAATAGAAGATCGGCTTCTCGACGATGCGGAACCAGCCCCAGTCGATCGCGTAATCCAGCTTGGCGACGCCGCCAGCCTGATCGGTGTAGCGATCGAGCAGGCGGACTTCCTTCGCACCGGCGAAGAAGCGCGAGACCTGCGTGATCGACTGGCCGGGCGCGACCTGCTTGGGCTGGAGCGCGTAGTCGGCCTGGTACGCCTTGTTGGCACCAGCGCGGAACTGGCCGTCGAACGCCTGGCCCTGATCGGGGACGAGCGCGGTCAGCCAGTATTTGTCGGTAAAGCCGAGCCAGCCGCCGGTCGTGGTGAACTTCTGCGTGGCCTCGTCGATGTCCTTGTAATCGGGGCGGTAATGCGCGCCGCCATTGTCGACCGACATCGGCCCGACATGGATCGTCATCGACGACGGATCCTTCGAGATGCCGACCCGGTTGACGAGGCCATAGGTGGCGACGGGGACGGGCGCGGTGCCGGCGTTGAGGACGGTCTGGCGGACCGTGAACATGTAATCCTGGTCGACCGCTATCTGGATGCGGAAACGCTGCCCGGTGGCGTTGGCCGCGTCGAGCGTGACCGGCGTGGTCGGCGTCAGCGTGGTCGCGCCCGACGGGGTCCAGACGGCGTCGGCAGCAGGCGGTGCGAGGCCCTGCGCGCGCCAGCCGAAGCTTGCGAAATAGGCGTCGGGCGCACCGGCGGGCGAGAGCAGGCGGATCGGCGGCGAGTTCTTCGCGACGGTCTCGTCATAGCCCTTGAGTACGAGATCGTCGATCCGCGCGCCCTTGAGGTTGATCGAACCGGACACGCGGGGCGTCTCGATACGGATGCGAGGGGTGCTGGCGATCACCGCGTTGCGGTCGCCAATGGCGGCGGCGCCGTCCGCGGCCGGATCGGCAGCGGGGTTCGCGACCGGCTTGGTCTTGCCGCCTTCGATCTTCGTGACCGGTGGATTCGCGGTCGGGAAGAACTTGCCCTGGATCAGCGGCCAGCCGAACAGGATCAGCGCCGCGATCACCGCGAACAGCACGAAATTCTGCTTGTCGTCTTTCACAGGGCGGCGTCTTTCAATTTCTTGTCGATGTCTGGGTCGTGGTCGGGGACCGGGTCAGGTCCGTACCCGCCCCACGGATGGCAACGCGCGATACGCTTCGCCGCCAACCAGCCCCCCTTGAGCGCGCCATAGCGCCCAACGGCCTCTATTGCATAGGCTGAACACGAAGGATCGTAGCGGCAGCTCGACGGCAGGACGAGGGAAGGGCCGAGTTGCCATGCGCGGGCGATGAGGATGAGGAGGCGGGCTAGCATGATGCAGCCGAGGCCAGCACGCCCCAATATTGTCTCCCCGCGAAGGCGGGGATCCAGACTGGGCTCCCGCCTTCGCGGGAGAACAAGGAGCGGGGGGCGATCGCCCATTCGGCACAGCGCCACCCAAACCTAGGTACCACCCCGGCGGAGGCCGGAGCCCAGTTGGGGGACGTAGCTAACGAAGGGCGGTGCTGCATCACGGGCGCTTTCCCACCTGGGCCCCGGCCTTCGCCGGGGTGGTGGTGTTCGCGGGAGTGGCAACCTTACCTGCTGGCGTGTCAGCAGCCTGCGGCGTAACCTTTCGGAACGCCTTGCCAAGCTCGGTCCGCAACAAGGCGTAGTCCCGCTCGACCCCGCCGTTCCGCCCGATCAACACATGATCAGCCCCGGCAACGCCGCGTTCCGCCAGCAGCTCGCGCGCTAACGCCCGCAACCGCCGTTTCATGCGGTTCCGGACGACGGCGTTGCCGATCTTCTTGGTGACGGTGAAGCCGATTCGCATCGTGTCATCACCGTCATCGCGGGCGCGCATGAGCAGGACGAATCCCGGCATCGGTGCGCGCTTCCCCGCATTCGCCGCGAGAAAATCGCGGCGCTTACTTAATACGGTTAGGCCGACAGCTTCTTGCGACCGCGGGCGCGGCGTGCGTGGATCACTGCCCGGCCGCCGACCGTCGCCATCCGTGCGCGGAAGCCGTGACGGCGTGCGCGTACCAGGTTGCTCGGCTGAAAGGTCCGCTTCATTGGTCATTCCCTAGGTCATCAAATAGAAAACGGCCGCCACGGGGACGGCCTTGATGGCTGGGCGCTTACGGAAAGGGCGGCGGTAAGTCAATTCGCACCGGCCTCGGCAGCCGCGCTTTTCGACGCCTTTGCCCGCTCGTGCCGCCGCATCGCGCTCTGCCGCCGCATCATCCGATCGACGAAATGCCCGGTCCGCGGCCAGCGCCGCTTCAGCCGCGCCCATTTCAGCCGCGCCCACCGCGAATTGCGCAACACGAGTACCATCCCGCCGGCGAACAGGAAGATGCCTGCCGGCCCCGGCAGAGGGGCAAGCAGCGGTGCACTGAGAATCAACAGCATCCCGAGCACCAACTGGCCGAAGCGGAGAACGGGGGAGCGGACTGGATTCACGGAAGGCATGTGGGTCCGGTGTATTAGGTTCGCAAGACGGCGAGCTGCCGCCCACACTTGCAGACATGGCAATTCGGGTATGAATAAGGCGTGACGTCGTGTCGCGGGGGAGCGGGCATGGCGGCGATCGTGGCGACGGTGGCGTATCTCGGGCTGGAAGCGCGCGCCGTCGAGGTGCAAGTCCAACTGATTCCAGGACTTCCCGCGTTCAACGTCGTCGGGCTGGCGGACAAGGCGGTCGGCGAAAGTCGCGAACGGGTGCGCGGTGCTATCGCGGGCATGGGGCTGTCGCTGCCGCCGAAACGCATCGCGGTGAACCTGTCGCCCGCCGATCTCCCGAAAGAAGGATCGCATTTCGATCTACCCATCGCGCTGGCGCTGCTGGCGGCGATGGGCGTGGTCGATGCCGAGGCACTGGCGGATTACGTGATCGTCGGCGAACTCGGGCTCGACGCACGGATTACCGCGTCGCCGGGTGTGTTGCTCGCGGCATTGCACGCATCGGAAGCGGGGAAGGGGCTCGTCTGCCCCGCCGCGCAAGGGTCCGAAGCGGCGTGGGCCGGCGAGATCGAGGTGATCGCCGCGCCGGACCTGCTGTCGTTGCTGAACCACTTCAAGGGACACGGCCTGCTCAGCCCACCTAAGCCGGGAATCGCCGATACGGCCGATCACGGTCCTGACCTGCGACAGGTCAAAGGGCAGGAAACGGCGAAACGCGCGCTGGAGATCGCCGCCGCCGGATCGCACAACCTGCTGATGGTAGGCCCGCCCGGCTCGGGCAAGTCGCTGATGGCGTCGTGCCTGCCCGGCATCCTGCCGCCGCTCGACCCGGCCGAGGCGCTTGAGGTCTCGATGGTCCAGTCGGTCGCCGGCACGCTCTCCGGCGGTCGCCTGACCCGCACGCGGCCTTTTCGGGCGCCGCATCACTCCGCATCGATGGCGGCGCTCACCGGCGGTGGTTTGAAGGTCAAGCCGGGGGAGGTCAGCCTTGCGCATCTCGGCGTGCTGTTCCTCGACGAACTCCCGGAGTTCCAGCGTGCCGTCCTCGATTCGCTCCGCCAACCGCTTGAAACCGGCACGGTCAGCGTCGCGCGAGCAAACGCACACGTCACCTTTCCTGCTCGCGTACAGTTGATTGCAGCGATGAACCCATGTCGGTGCGGGCATCTCGGTGACGCGAGCCTCGCCTGCGCGCGCGCCCCGAAATGTGCAGCAGACTATCAGGCCAAGGTATCCGGTCCGCTACTCGATCGGATCGACCTGCATATCGACGTTCAGGCGGTCAGCGCCGCCGACCTGATCCTCCCGCCGCCGACCGAAGGCTCGGCAGAGGTTTCCGCGCGCGTCGCCATCGCCCGCGCGATCCAGACCGACCGATACCGCGACCACCCGGTGCGCACGAATGCGGAGGCGGATGGGGCATTGCTCGACGCGGTAGCCACGCCTGACGAAGCTGGCCGTAAACTGCTCGCCCAAGCTGCCGAAGCGATGCGGCTGACCGCGCGCGGCTACACCCGCATCCTGCGCGTGGCCCGTACCATCGCCGATCTCGCCGGCAGCGATACCGTCACCCGCATTCACATCGCCGAGGCGCTAAGTTACCGCCGCCAGCCGCCCCGCAACTAAAGGCGCAACTAAACCCGCTTGCGGCGGACGAAAGCTTCGTCTAGCCAACCCGCCGCTGCCCCTGTGGCGAAATTGGTAGACGCGACCGACTCAAAATCGGTTGCCGCAAGGCATGCTGGTTCGATTCCGGCCAGGGGCACCATCTCTTTACGACGATCACGCTTCGACCCTCCGGGGGAGGGGCACGTGGATCGTTTCCTTGCGAAAATTTCGCCGGTAAGGACGCGGGATGGCGAAGCGACCGGCCCGATATGCTTCATCGCGACGGCGCAACGGATCCGGGCTGAGGCCATCGTCCGAGCATTGGCTTCTCCTGCTCGGCGCCGTGGTAGCGTTTGCCGCGATCTTCGGATCGCTGACCGATCTGCCTTGGCCAACCGAAACTACTACAACTGATCGCAAGCCGCGGTTGACTATGGCTCAGGCTCGGGTCTCCAACGCGCTGGTTCCGATCGTAACGGACAAACGCAAACGGGCGGCACCGTTCCGCTTTCGTGGCGGGCCTGCCTCGCGCCTCCAGGCGACCGAGTGCCTCGCGACTGCCGCGCTCTACGAGGCCGGCAGCGACCGCGACGCGCAGCGCGCCGTCATTCAAGTGGTGCTCAATCGGGTCAGTGCCCGCGGCTTCCCCAAGACCGTGTGCGGAGTCGTCTACCAAGGTTCAAACCGCAAGACGGGATGTCAATTCTCGTTCACCTGCGACGGATCACAGACCCGCCGTCCCGAACACGACGGATGGGACCAAGCAAGACGCGCCGCGCGCCGAGCGATGAACGGCTACGTCTATACGCCAGTGGGGCGCGCGACCCATTACCATACCGACTGGCTGGTGCCGTACTGGCGCGGCTCGCTCGTCAAGGTTGCGACCGTGGAGTCGCACATCTTCTACCAGCGCCGTTGAGCGGTTCAGTCGATCCGGTACTGGATCGGCTTGAACGAGCCCCCGTTCGATTGGAGCGCCGAGCATGCAGTCATGCCGATCACCAGGTCCATCGCCGCGCGGAACACGATCGTATCGCCAGCCTTGCTCAGCGGAGGCTCGACCGTGAACGTCCCGGTCTCGCCGTTGATCGGCACGTTCATGAAGCAGTTGAACGCGACCGGAATCTGGTCCGGCTCCACGCCCCAAGGCTCGAGCGCCTCCGCGAGGTTGCCGAAGCAGCCGCGATGCGGATCGGTGTCGCCATAGATGATCGCGAAGGTTTCCTTCGAGCACGGCGTCAGCAGAAAGTCGTGCCGGCCGACATCGTCCGAAACGATCTCCAGCATCACGTTGCTGCGGTTCGAATAGAGCAGGTCGCCAGTCGTGAGATACAACCGGCTTGCGTAATCGAGTGTCCGCCCCGACGAAATCGCCTCCCGCACGTCCGCCCGGTTGTAGGCGAGGAGATCCGAAACCTGCCGCCCCTCGGGATCGATCACGGTCAGCGTCTGCCCCTTGTCGAGCGTGAACCCAGCACCCGAACGCGGCGGGATCGTCTTGATGTCAGCCACGGGCTTCGCCTCGCTTGAAAGGGCATTTCCAGGACTCGTCGACGACGCGCCCGCTATATTGTCGCGCTTCGCTCGATTCGCCGTGACGCGCCAGCATCGGGTTCATCGAGCCGGCATATTCAAGATCCCGCGCCAGGATCGACGAGCGCAGCTTGTCGTAGCGTTGTTGGTCGCGCAGCACCTCGAACTGGTCATGTAGGTTGAACACCATTGCCGGCGATTCAAATTTTCGCGCGGGACGGCTAGCGTTTGGATGCAGGCCAACCACGAAAAACGCCTCGCCCGCAAAGCTCAGCGAGAAATGCGGATCGTCGGGATCACTGCTCACCGACGGATCGGGACGGTAGCCGAGCCACTCGTCCTTGTCGCTAAGTGATTGAGCACGCGCCCAAAGATGGGCTTCGAACTCTTCCTCCGACAGCAAAGCAGGCGCTTCGAAGAGAATGATAAGCGTCCGAAAGATCGCACGATCCTCGCGGTATTTCCGGACTGTCTCGCCGAGTGCCGGAGAAATTCGCATGTCATCCCAAGCGGATCGCACGTCGCGCGCGACGAGGATATCCATCTGTCCCTTGGCAAGCGCGGATTTTGCGCCGACGCAGGGGAACTGTGGAGCCTGCACGTTCTCGATGAACTTGCGCGCCAAGGGATGATCATTTTGGAAAACTGGCTGATACATGGTCGGGGGGGAACCCGCGAACCGCAGCAATGTTTCGCTCATGGTACAACCTTTGATACGTATCAGTACGAATCCCGATCTGTTCTTTTTGCCGGCGTGGCGGTACGGGAGCAGCCGAAGAAGGGGCGTCGATGATCTCGGAAAAATTCCTCATGGGGCGAGGCCGCCATGAGCTCAGCAGCGAAGAAAAGCAGGTTCTGGAGGACGGTATCGAATCCGTTCGTCAGGTGCCTGCGCGCAAGCAGATCGTCCGTGCGGGCGACCTGATCGATACGAGCACGCTGTTGCTCGAAGGTTTCGTGTGCCGCTACATGGACGACCGCGAGGGCCAGCGTCAGCTGGTCGCGGTGCACGTGCCCGGCGATTTCGTCGACCTGCACGCGTTTCCGATGAAGCGGCTCGATCACGATATTGCGACGCTCGGACCCGTGAAGATCGCCTGCTTCGAACACCGCACGCTGCAGTCGATCACCGAGCGTTATCCGCACCTCACGCAGAAACTGTGGTTCAGCACGCTGCTCGACGCGGCAATGCACCGCGAATGGATATTCCGGCTGGGGCGTCTAGGCGCGGAAGGCCGCATCGCGCATCTGTTCTGCGAACTGAATGCGCGGCTGGAGATGGTCGGGATGGCGGCCGATGGGCGCTATATGCTGCCGATGACACAGCCCGACCTGGCCGAGGCGAGCGGGCTGACCGGGGTCCACGTCAACCGCGTGCTGAGGGCGCTCCGCGAGAAAAATCTCCTGACGTTCAAGGCCGGCGAGGTAAATATTCTGGATCATAAAGCGCTGGCAGCCGTTGCGGAGTTCGAACCACAATATCTGTACGGTTACAGGGGCGACTGACTGCTGCGGGTCGCCGACCGGACCGGGTCTGGAGTGCGATGATGTTGAAGCCGGAAACGATACCGGGCGTTGCAGCAGCGGAGAATGGCGTCGTGACGCTGGACGGGGCCGACGGCCTGGCCATCGCGATGACGCCGGAGGCGGCTGCGGAAACGGGTCGCCGGCTGATCGCGGCGGCGGCACTGGCGGCTACGCAAGCGACCGACGAATTGCCTTTGGATTGACCGGAAACGGAATTCGACGGGAATTCCACGGCGAAGGGCCGGGGCCAAATGAGCCATACGGGTTCCGCTACGTAACTTTATCTCTATGCTACCCGGAACGTCGACCGGGAGATCCATGTGCAATTTCTATACCTCGCTGCCAGTGCCGTCGCGCTGATGGCGTCTACCTCCGTCATCGCGCAGACGGGCGCTCGGACCAGTCCGGCTACGACGCCTGCCAGTAACCCTTTGCTCGCCGACTGGACTGGCCCGATGGGCGGCGTGCCGCCCTGGGACAAGGTTCGCCCCGAGCTGTTCCCGCAGGCGTTCGAGACGACGCTGGCCGAGCGGACCGCCGACTATCGCAAGATCGCCGACAATCCGGCCAAGCCGACATTCGCCAACACGATCGTGCCGATGCAACTGGCCGGCAAGCGTTACGGCCAGGTGATGACGCTGTTCGGCGTGATGACCGGCAACATGAACACGCCCGCGTACCAGAAGCTCGACCGCGAATGGTCGCCGAAATTCTCCGCGGCATCGGACGCGATCACGTTCGACGAGCCGCTGTTTGCGCGGATCCAGGCGATCTACGATACGCGCAATTCGAGCGGGCTGAACGCGCAGCAGATCCGGCTCGTGACGCGGATCTATGACAGCTATGTGCGGCAGGGTGCCAAGCTGAACGATGCGCAGAAGACGCAGCTTTCGCAGTATAATCAGCAGCTCGCGACCGCGTTCTCGACGTTCGGTGAGAAGCTGCTCGCGGACGAGAGCAAGGCGATCTCGGTCACTGACGAGGCGCAACTCGCCGGGCTTCCCGACAGCGTGAAGGCGGTCGCCAAGGCCGCGGCGGCCGAGCGGAAGCTGGCTGGCTTCGCGATCGTCAACACGCGGTCGGCGGTCGATCCGGTGCTGACCTACGCCACCGACCGTGCGCTGCGCGAGAAGGTGTGGCGTGCGTTCGTCAACCGCGGCGATAACGGCGATGCGAACGACACGAACGCGACGATCGCGCAGATCGTCAAGCTGCGCGCCGACCGTGCGCATCTGCTCGGGTTCAAGACGCATGCCGACTGGCGGATGCAGGACACGATGGCGAAGACGCCCGCCGCGGCGATGGACCTGATGATGCGCGTCTGGCCCGCTGCGAAGGGGCGTGTCGCCGAGGAAGTCGCGGACATGCAGAAGGTCGCCGGCACCTCGCTGACGATCGAGCCGTGGGATTATCGCTTCTACCAGGAGAAGGTCCGCAAGGCGCGGTACGACCTCGATCAGGCGCAGCTGAAGCCGTATTTCGAGCTTGGCAACATCATCCAGGGTTCGCTGTACGCCGCCAACCGGCTTTACGGGCTGAACTTCAAGGAGATCACCGGCACCGTTCCCGTGTTCGAGCCGAACATGCGCGTGTGGAGCGTGACGGACAAGACCGGCAAGGATGTCGGGCTGTTCTATCGCGACGATTTCGCGCGGACCGGCAAGCGTTCGGGCGCGTGGGCGAACACGTATCGTGGTCAGCGGGGCCTTGCCCCGGCGCAGCTCGTGCTGTCGTCGAACAACAATAATTTTGCCAAGGGCGCGCCCGGTGAGCCGATCCTGATCAGCCTCGACGATGCGCAGACGCTGTTCCACGAGTTCGGCCATGCGATCCATGCGATGCTCCAGAACGTCTATTATCCGGGGCTCGCCGGCACGCCGCGCGACTTCGTGGAATATCCGAGCCAGGTGAACGAGCATTGGCTACTCACCCGCGACGTGCTCGACAAATATGCGCGGCATTACCAGACCAAGGCGGCGATGCCGCAGGACCTGCTCGACAAGATCGAGAAGTCGCGCACCTTCAACCAGGGCTTTGCGACCACGGAGTATCTGTCGTCGGCGATCGTCGACATGAAGATTCACACCGTGCCCGACGGCGTGATCGATCCCGACAAGTTCGAGGCCGCGACGCTCGCCGAGATCGGGATGCCGAAGCAGCTCGTGATGCGTCACCGCGTGCCGCAGTTCCAGCATCTGTTCGCGTCGGACAGCTATTCGGCGGGCTATTACAGCTACCTCTGGTCCGAAACGATGGACGCGGACACGTTCGCGGCATTCGAAGAGGCGGGCAGTCCGTGGGACAAGGCGACCGCGGACAAGTTCGCCAAGGTCCTGTTGTCGACGGGTAACGAGACCGATCGCGCCGAGGCGTATCGCGCATTCCGCGGCCGCGATCCCGATGTGAACGCGCTGCTGAAGAAGCGCGGCTTTGCAACGCAGGGGACCAAGTGATGGCGAGCAGCACAATCGCGCCGGAGAAGAACCACCGCCTCAAATCGATCCTTGGCGGGTCGGCAGGCAACCTCGTCGAGTGGTTCGACTGGTACGTCTATTCGGCATTCGGGCTGTATTTCGCGCCGGTGTTCTTCCCGAAGGGCAACTCGACCGCGCAGTTGATGAGCGTCGCCGCGGTGTTCGCGGTCGGCTTCCTGATGCGGCCGATCGGCGCGTGGGTGATGGGCATCTATGCCGATCGCCACGGGCGCAAATCGGGCCTGACGCTGTCGGTGACGCTGATGTGCGCAGGCTCGTTCCTGATCGCGATCACGCCGGGCTTTGCGACGATCGGCTGGATCGCGCCGGCGTTGTTGATCCTCGCACGACTGATGCAGGGGCTCAGCGTCGGCGGCGAGTACGGCGCTAGCGCGGTGTATCTGTCGGAGATGGCAGGCAAGTCGCGACGCGGCTTCTTTTCCAGCTTCCAGTACGTCACGCTGATCGCGGGGCAATTGCTGGCGCTCGGCGTGCTGCTGCTGTTGCAGTCGACGCTGGATACGGCACAGCTCGACGCGTGGGGCTGGCGCATTCCGTTCGCGATCGGCGGCGTGCTGGCGCTGGTCGTGTTCCGCATCCGTCGTGGGCTGCTCGAGACCGAGAGCTATCAGAACGCCAAGTCGGACGGCGCGCCGAAATCGAGCGGGTGGCTGTTGTTCAGCAAATACCCGCGCGAGGCGTTCACCGTGCTGCTGCTGACCGCGGGCGGTACGCTCGCCTTCTATGCGTACACCACGTACATGCAGAAGTTCTTGGTCAACACGAGCGGGTTCAGCCGTGAATCCGCGACGCTGATCATGACCGCGGCGCTGGCGTTGTACGCAGCGTTCCAGCCGGCGGCCGGGGCATTGTCGGATCGGATCGGGCGGAAACCGCTGATGGTCGGCTTCGGCATCGCCGGCGTCCTCTTCACGGTGCCGATCTTCACCGTGCTCGAAACCGCGACCAACCCCTATCTGGCGTTCGGTCTGGTGGTCGGATCGCTGTTCATCGTGACCGGCTACACCGCGATCAACGCGGTGGTGAAGGCTGAGCTGTTCCCCGCGCATGTCCGCGCGCTGGGCGTGGCTTTGCCCTACGCACTGGCGAACACGATGTTCGGCGGGACCGCGGAGTATGTCGCACTGTGGCTGAAGAACGAGGGCATGGAGCGTGGGTTCTATTGGTATGTGACCGCGATGATCGGCGTGTCGCTGATTGTGTACCTCCGCATGAAGGACACGCGGACGCACAGCCAGATCCTGGAGGACTAGGCGCGCGCTGCTCCCTTTCCCCCCGCGGGGAGTGGCTGGGGTGAGGGGCTGTTCCAGGCGATGCGCTGCTTGGCTGCCCCTCACCCCGACCCTCTCCCCGGAGGGGAGAGGGAGCAGGAAGAACTACCGCGGCAACTCTATGATCGCGTCGAGGCCGCCGGCCGCTCGGTTGATCAGGCGGATTTCGCCGCCGGCTTCACGCACGATCGCGCGCGCGAGGGCGAGACCAAGGCCGATGCCGCCGGTCTCGCGGTTGCGCGAACTCTCCAGCCGGGTGAACGCGTCGAACACGTCGCCCATCCGGTCCTCCGGAATTCCTGGCCCCTGATCCGCCACGACGATCGCGACGCAGCGCGGGTCCGCTTCGACGCGTACCTCCGCCGACACGCCGTATTTGATCGCGTTCTCGATCAGGTTGCGGACCGCGCGGCGGATCAGCGACGGGCGCAGATGCATCCGCAGCCGCTCCGTCTCGACGAAGCTGACGTCGCTGCCGATATCGCGAAAATCCTCGACCACCGCGTCAACCAGCGCCGCCAGATCGACATCGGTCAGCGGCTCGCTCGGTCGCCCGAGCCTCGCCAGCGACAGGATGTCGTCGAGCGTGCGGTTCATCTCCGCCACCGTGTCGATCATCTTCGCGCGGTCGGTATCGTCCTCGACCGACTCGATCCGCACGCGCAAAGCCGCCAGCGGCGTGCGCAGATCATGGCCGATCGCGCCCAGCATCCGGTCCTTCTCGTCGAGCATGCCCGTCACGCGCAGCCGCAGCGCGTTGAACGCGGTGATCAGCGCCGCGACGTCGTCGGGCCCGTCCGCGCGCATCGGCGTACCGGGCTCGCCTGGACGAAAGGACTCTGCTGCGACGCGGAGATCGCGGAGCGGTCGCGACAGCCGGCGGACGATCCACAGCACGGGAAGCAGCACGATGATGTAGAGGATCGCGGTCTGGGTGAGCAGCGCGATCAGCAAGCGCCATCCCGGTTGCGGCCAGGGCGCCGTCACCGTCAGCCAGCCACGACCCGGTTGTTGGACGGCGATCAACAGCGTGGCGCCGTCGGGGTCGCGGCGGTGGATACCGGCGCGGCGGCGGTCGTCATGTTCCGCTTCCGCATCCTGGTCCGAGGACGGTCTAAGCCCGGTATCGATCACACCCACCGTCACGCCCTGATCGGCGAGTTGCCGTCGCAATTCCTCGGCGACCTCGGGGTGGCGTTCATACGCGCCCGGCGGAATGGGATTCTGCGCGAGACGGCGGACCCTCCCGCGATCCGCTGTGAGTGGTCGGCCGGCATGCGCTTCCCGGTCGAGCGCGTCGGCGATCCGGATCGCGACGGGCCGGGTCGCCTGGGACAGGCGGAACTCGACACGATCGCGCAGGACTAGCCCGAAATTGATGACCTGCGCCACCAACAGCGCGAGCGCGATCAGCAGCGCCATCTGGCCGGCGAGACTGCGCGGCCACGGCCGGAACCGCGTCACAACCGCGTGACTTCCGCCGCCAGTGTATAGCCGCCGCCCCACACCGTCTTGATCAGTTCGGGTGTCTTCGCATCCGCCTCAATCTTCCGTCGCAGCCGGCTGATCTGGTTGTCGATCGCACGGTCGAACGCCGCCGCCTCGCGCCCCTGCGTCAGGTCGAGCAACTGGTCGCGCGTCAGCACCTGGCGCGGACGCGTCACGAGCGCGAGCAGCAGATTATACTCGCCGGTCGACAGCGGCACCGACACACCCTCGCGGTCGATCAGCGCACGCTCGCCAGATTTCAGCACCCAACCGGCGAACCCGTACGAACTGCTCTCCGGCGCATGTTGCCGTGAACCACCCGCAGTCGCGCGCCGCAGAACCACCTTGACCCGCGTTGCCAGTTCGCGCGGCGAGAACGGCTTCACGACGTAATCGTCCGCCCCCATCTCCAGCCCGACGATCCGGTCCGTCTCCTCCGCGCGCGCGGTCAGCAGGATCACCGGCACGTCGCTCGTCGCGGCGATGTGGCGGCAGAGCGACAGGCCGTCCTCGCCCGGCATCATGATGTCGAGGATGACGAGATCGATCGCATACGCCGTCAGCCGCGTCCTCGCCGCCTCGGCATCGCCCGCCTGCGTGACGCGGAACCCCTGCTTGGTGAGGTACACGGCCAACGGCTCGCGGATCGAGCGCTCGTCGTCGACGAGCAGCAAATGCGGCATATCTCCCATCGGGGCAGTGTCTAGCATGGCGGCTGTCCAGGGGAAGCACCGGGGTTCACCCGCTGCCTCCCCGTTTCCTAGTTATCGAGCAGGCGTAGGTGCGGGCGCGGTCACGCCGTCGCGGCGTTCGCGCCGGTCGACGTGGCGCATCTCGGCGGCATTAGCGCGCTCGGTTGCGTCGATCGTGCCGTCGTGATTGGCGTCCATCCGGTCGAACCGCTTGAGCGCGCGAGCCGTGAACGCCTCGCGCGTCACGCTGCCGTCGCCGTTGGAGGCCATTCCACGACCCATGCCATCATGCTTGCGCCTGCCCGGCGACGGCACGGGACCATCGCGACCGCTCGCGACCATCCGGTCGTGCAGCGCGGCACGATAGGCGCGCATCTCGCCGCCCGTCACCCGGCCGTCGCGATCGGTATCCATCTGCGCGAACCGGGCGTCGGCCTGCGCGATCGCTTCGGCGCGCGTGATGACGCCGTCGCGGTTCGCGTCCTGCCGCATCGGCGGACGGGGCATTGCGGGGCCGGGGGCGGGGGCGGTCTGCGCGCTGGCAGCGGACGTGATCGCGCTGGCGGCGAGCAACAGGGTGAGGACGGTCTTGCGCATGTCGGACTCCGGCTGTGTGGGACGAATTCCCAACGAATGACGCCGGTCTAAACCCTGGTTGTCGCAGGCTTTTGCCGCCGTGTCGCCAATGTGTCGCAAGATATGTCGGGCGCGGACGCCCCCTCGTCGGCGTCAGGCGAAGATCGCGACGCTCTGCATCTGTTCGGCGATCGGCGTGCCGTCGGCGTTCCAGATCGCCATCTGCTGGCTCGAACTGCCGTCCTTCGTATAGTCGGTCGTTGCACGAAGCAGCCACCAGCCGTCGCGCGTTACCGGCTGCGGGCCGAGAATGTTGAGCAGCCACGTCATCGAACTGAGCGGCGCCGGCCCGCCGAGCAGCTTCAGCGCGGCAGGCGGCAGGCAATCCGCGACGGCCATCAGTTCGACCATCGGATCGAGCCCGTCACGGTCGACCAGCCGGGCCCAGCGGAGCCATTCCGCCGGCCCGACGCTGTCGTCGCGGCGGTCGAGCAGGTCGAAATTGCGCGAGAACGCGACCGCGCTATGGCCGCGGAACGTCTGCGTATCGGGCTGCGGCATCGGAAAGTCCGGCGCGCCGCCGCCGGTCTGGTGATCGACCCGCGACGCAACCGCGCTCATGAATACGAAGGTCGCGCGTAGGCCGAGCCCGGCCTCGCTTTCGACATCCGCCTGGACGAACGCGGCGTTGCGCCCGCGCCGCAACCGGCTCGCGCGGATCGTGATGTCGCCCGACAGCGGCCCGATGAACGACACCTGCGCGGACCGCAGGGGCGGCAGGTCGATGTCGGACTGCTGCGCGGCATGTAGCGCGAGTGCGGCGGAGAACCCGCCATACGCCGTTCGGCCCTGCAGCCAGTTCTCCGGCACCGTCCCGCGTAAGCTATCTTCGGTCCGTACAAGCGCATCTATCGCCTGTTTGAGGCTGGTCATTTGGGGTCCTTTCATGTCTCGTCATCCTGGGCTCGACCCAGGATCCAGAGCCAAGCGCCGGTTCATTCGTGGCTCTGGATCCTGACTTTCGTCAGGATGACGGAGCGGGTGGGGATGGCGGGGATGCGCTGAGCCGATCACGGAGTTCGCGCTTCAGGACTTTGCCAATCGCGCTGCGTGGCAGTTCCTCGGCGACGTTGAGCGCCGATAGTCGCTGCGTCTTGCCAAGTTGCGCGTTCGCCCACGCCAGGATCGAAGGCGCATCTTCGGTCGTGCCATTACGCGGGACGTAGAAGCCGACCGGCGTCTCGCCCCAGGCCTCCGACGGTACGCCGATCACCGCGCAGTCCGCCACCGCCGGATGCTGCGCCAACACCGACTCCAGGTCGGACGGATAGATGTTGAACCCGCCCGAGATGATCAGGTCCTTCTTCCGGTCCATCAGCGTGAGGAACCCGTCCTCGTCGAACCGCCCGACGTCGCCGTGGCGGATGTAGCGATTGCCGTCCGCGTCATACCATTCGGCATCGCGCGTCGCATCCGCGCGGCCGTGATAGCCGTTCATCATCGCCGGGCTGCGACCGACGACTTCGCCCATTTCCCCTGGCGCGACCTCGACACCGTCATCGTCGATCAGGCGGATTTCGTGGCCCGGCATCGGCTGGCCGACGGTGTGGAGCTTGGTCGGGTTGGCTGTCGCGTTCAACGCGCAACTCGCGCCGCCCTCGGTCATGCCGTAGAATTCGACCAGCACACCCGGCCAGCGCGCGACCACGTCGGCCTTCAGCGCGGCGGAGAAGGGCGCGCTGGTACTCGTCTTGAAGCGGAAAGCCGACAGGTCGAAGTCATCGAAATCGGGCAGCGCCATGATCCGCTGATACTGGACCGGTACCAGCATCGTGTGCGTTGCGCGGTACCGCTCGGCGAGTTCGAGATACGCGCGCGCCTCGAACTTCCCCATCAGTACGACGGTGCCACCCCAGCCGAGCGTCGGCAGGAAGCTGACCAATGTGGTGTTCGAATATAGCGGGGTGGCGATCATCGTGACGGCGGTGTCGAACCCGGCGGCGGTGTTGCGCGAAATGTGGGCCCAGCGCATCGCATGGCTCTGGACGATGCCCTTGGGCGTGCCGGTCGTGCCCGATGAGTAGATGATGTTGAACGGGTCTTGGGGAGCGATCGCGACGGCGGCTGGCCTTGAGCCTTCTGGAGCGAGCCAGTCCTCGAAAGCCTGATAAGCTTGTTCCTCCGCGAAGGCGGGGGCCCAGTGGGGGCTCCCACCTTCGCGGGAGAACAAGATGGGACGGGCTGAAAGCGTTTGCCCCTCCAGCGCCCGAGCATTCTCCGCATCGAGGAACACGATCGGCGCGCCGCTATCCGCAATCATAGCTGCGATCGCCGCCGGCGTAGCGGATGGCGCGATCGGGGTCGCGACACACCCCGCACGTACCGCACCAAGGAAAGCGGCAGCATAGTCGGTCGTCGGCGCCGCAACGATGGCCACCGCAGTCCGTGGTGTCACCCCGTCGCGCTGCAACGCCGCAGCGATCCGGTCCATCATTCCATCGAGCGTCCGATAGTCGATGCTGCCCTGCGCATCGGCAACCGCGGCGCGATCCCCCCGTTCGAGCGCATGCGCGTGGATCAGATCGGGCAGCGTGGCGAAGCCCGTGGTGAGCATGTCTGCGGCAGTCGTCATCCGGGCATCGCTAGGCGAATGCGTCCGGCGATGCCATACGGTATATTCGAAAACCGAAATCGAGGAGAAGCGGATTTGCTGTTCTACGATAGCGCGCTGCCAGCGCCCAACCCGCGTCGCGTCCGTATCTTCCTCGCCGAAAAGCATGTCCGCGTGCCGATGGCGCAGATCTCGATCCCCAAGGCCGAACACAAGTCGGCCTCGTTCCTGTCGGTCAATGCGCTCGGCCAGACTCCCGCGCTCGCGTTCGACGACGGTCGCGTGCTGACCGAAAGCGTCGCGATCTGTCGCTATTTCGAGGTGCTGCATCCCGAGCCCCCGCTGTTCGGCCACGGCGCGCACAACATCGCCGAGATCGACATGTGGACCCGGCGGATCGAACTGCGGCTGATGACGCCCCTCTCTATGGTCTGGCTGCACACGCATCCCTGGACCGCGCGGATCGTCCAGCCGCAATATACCGAATTCGGCGCAAGCCAGCGCCCGCGCGTGCTGGCGGCGATGACGGAGTTCGATCATGCGCTCGACGGTCGCGACTGGCTCGACGGCGAGCGCCACACGATCGCCGACATCGTCCTGCTGACGACGATCGACTTCGCGAAGTTCGTCGGCATCGCGGTGCCGGACGATCTGACGCACCTGAAGGCTTGGCACGCTCGCGCGTCGGCTCGCCCGAGTGCGCAGGCATGAGCGATGCCTTGCGAGGTGCCGCGCCGTGTGACGGGGGCCGCCCAGGGATTAGCGCGCACGAGGATCGCGATGCGCTCGACGTCGAGGACTTTATCGACATCTACCGGCTCAACACGATCGCCCGTTCCAGATGGTCCGCGCCTGCGCCCCGGCGTTGCGCGCGAGCCCGATGGGGGCGGCCATAAAGGTGGCGAGTGTCGCGGGCGTTTTCGGCATGGGATCGTCGGCCGTCCACATCGCATCGAAGGGGTCGCTGGTGACGAGGACGAAGAGCTTGGCGCGTGTCCTCGTGTCCAAGATCTGGGTCGATGCCGCCGCGTCCGCGAACGTCGAATTTTCAAACCGATGCCACGAGCTAAACCGATCCATGTGGACAGTGAAAGTGCCACCCCGGCGGAGGCTGGGGCTTAGAGGGAATGGCTCTCGTGACGAAGCGCTGCCTTAAGTTAAGCAGCGGCCCCCAACTGGGCCCCGGCCTTCGCCGGGGTAGTGTTTAAGAGGGCAAACTTGCGTTCACGTTGCCGTCACGCCGAACGGAGGGGGCGATTTGCCGCGCCCTTATCGGGCAGCCGCAGACTGCCCGAACAGCATCTTCTTCGCCTCGTCCGTCATCGGTACGCTGCTATCGTTGACCGCCTTGCCCTTCTCATACGCAGCGATCGTCGCCGGCCGCGCCGCGATCGTTTCGAACCAGCGCTTCAAATTGGGAAAATCTTCGAGGCGCTGGCCCTGTGCCTCGTACGGCACGATCCAGGGATAGGCTGCCATGTCCGCGATCGAATAGTCGCCCGCGATGAAGTCCCGCCCCTCGAGCCGGCGATCGAGCACGCCGTACAACCGGTTGGTTTCCTTCACGTACCGGTCGATCGCGTACGGAATCTTCTCGGGCGCATAGCGGTTGAAATGGTGGTTCTGCCCGAGCATCGGGCCAAGCCCGCCCATCTGCCACATCAGCCACTGCGTCACGTCCGTCCGACCGCGCAAATCGCTACCACCAAACTGCCCGGTCTTTTCTGCCAGATACAAGAGGATCGCGCCCGATTCGAAGATCGAGATCGGCTCGCCGCCATCGGTGGGTGCGTGATCGACGATCGCGGGCATCCGGTTGTTCGGCGCGATCTTCAGAAACTCGGGAGCGAACTGTTCGCCCTTGCCGATGTTGATGGGCTTGATCGTGTAGTCCAGCCCCGCTTCTTCCAGGAACAGCGTGATCTTGTGGCCGTTCGGCGTGGGCCAGTAAAACAGGTCGATCATCGGAATGCTCCAGCGATTGCGTCGCTTCGCAAATGGGGCAGGGGGCCGTCGACCACAAGCAACGCGCAGAGCCAGGATTCTTGCCTGATGGAAACTAGTAAGAAAAAGTCGCTTTGCAACAGCGGGAATCTATGCGAGGGGAGCCGCATACCCGGTATTCAGATTGCCCGGATGCTCCGCTCCCTCGACGATGTGGGGACGAGCCCGGCTACGACGTTGGAGAGGGGATAAGGCGGAAGAGCGGCCCGAATGAGGACGCATCTTCCGCCGTCCTTCTCACGAAACCCACGGCTACCTGCAAAACCCAATACTTTGCCTCTCCGCGCTAATTCAGCTTGTCGCGCTTGGGTGCTCGGTTTGTCGCAAGTCGGCGCAAAGCTCAGCTTTAGCTTGTCTGGTACGCCTCGATTGCCTTAGCGTAAGGTCTGTTTCGACTTCGAGGTATTGCCGATGGCCGTCGCGTATCAGTCCCATCCCGAGATCGCCGATGCCTTGGCGATGAAGCGACGGGGCCTGACGCTCGCGCTGCTCACGTTCACCTATTTCTTCAGCTACATGGACCGCCAGATCCTCGCGATCCTGCTCGAGCGGATCAAGGCGGACCTGTTGTTGACCGATACGCAGCTTGGGCTGCTGTCGGGACTCGTGTTCGCGATCTTCTATGCGACGCTCGGCATTCCGGTCGCGCGACTGGCGGATCGCACCAGCCGCCGCAACATCATCGCCGCCAGCCTGACGATCTGGAGTGCGATGACCGCGCTGTGCGGGCTCGCGCAGAATTTCACGCAGCTGATGCTCTTCCGGATCGGCGTCGGCATCGGCGAGGCGGGGTCGAGCCCGCCCAGCCATTCGATCATCGCCGACCTGTACCCGCCCGAGAAGCGCGCAAGTGCGATGGCGGTGTATTCGCTCGGCGTGGTGCTGGGCGCGGGCTTCGGTACGCTGATCGGCGGCGTCGTCGCGCATTCGTACGGCTGGCGGATCGCGATGATGACGGTGGGCCTGCCGGGGATCGCGCTCGCGGTCCTCGTCCGCTTGTTCATGGTCGAGCCTCGCCGCGGCCTGTCCGATGCCGCCCGCGCGACCGAGGTGAAGCCGATGCCGAGCGTCGCGCAAGGCTTCGCATCGATGTGGGCGAGCGCGCCGGCGCGGCATCTGGTGGTCGGCGTCACGCTCACCTCGATGATCGGCTATGCGCTGACCGGCTGGGGGCCGAGCTACATGCAGCGCTCGCTGGGCGTGTCGATGCTCGATATCTCGCGTTATGTCGCGTTGCCGGGGGCGTTGTTCGGTGCGGTCTCGGCGCTTGCGGGCGGCAAGATCGCGGACGTCCTGGCGAAGCGCCACGGGCTGCATGTGCAGGCTTGGGTCGTGCTGGGGATGAAGGGGCTATCGCTGCCGTTCGCGCTCGCCTTCTACCTGATCGACGCGCCGGGACTCGCGATCGGCAGCTATTTCGTCTCGCTGATCTTCGCCAATTCGTATCTCGGGCCGAGCTTTGCGCTGATCCAGCATCTCGCGCCGTTGCAGATCCGCGCGATGTGGGCGGCGATCACGCTGCTGGTGATCAACCTGGTCGGGCTCGGGCTCGGGCCGACGCTGGTGGGGTGGCTGAGCGATCTGTTGAAGCCGGGATTCGGCGAGGATTCGTTGCGCTATGCGCTGGTGATCATCGTGCTGATGACGCCGTGGGCGCTGTTCCATTATTGGCGCGCGGGGGTTCTGCTGAAGCGGGACGAAGATTTGGCCAGGTGACTTACGCCTTCCTCCGTCATCCTGACGAAAGTCAGGACCCAGAGTTACGAACGCCGCCCCTTGCAATCCTGGGTCCTGACTTTCGTCAGGATGACGGGGTGGGGGGAGGTGTTGACGATCACTACGTGGCCGCGGGATGATTGACGAGGTACGGTTTAGCTAGGCTATCCGTTAGGCCCATCTTCCATCATCCATGCCAGCGCCGTCGCTCGATCGTCGAACACCGCATCATCCAGAAGCCGGGCGCACCGACCTCGATGATACCCGTCGCAAGATCGGTCGGGATGGTCTGCGTGCCGCCTCCGTGGAAGCCGGGCATCAGCCGTCAGCGGTTAACGCGGCGTAACCAAACCGTTCCGGCTGCGAACGTCGACCAGTCCGGGCAGAACGGTCAGGCCTTCGCCATCCGATCGTCGAACAGCCCGTACATCAACGTCGAGGCGTACATCGCGATCGCCCGTTCGCGCGGCATCGTCGACGCCCATTTCCGCATGTCGAACGCCGCGTTCTGGAGCGCCATCAGCGCCTGCGCCGCGATCAGCGCGTCGACCGCGCGGATGGAGCCTTCGCCGATCCCGTCCATCATCATGCCGGCATAGCGTCGCGCGATGCCGTTTGAGCGATCGACCATCGCGTTGCGCACGCCGACCGGCAGGCCGCTGAGTGCGGTGGTACGCAGCAGCGGGCCACGCTCGGCGAACTGCACGTCGAGCAAGGTCGCGACGGTGCTCGACAGCTTGTGCCAATAGCTCCCGCCCTCGGCCTCGCCGCGGCTCTGCGCATCGGCGATGGTGTCGAAGCTGCGACGATAGCACGCGATGACGAGATCGTCCTTCGCATCGAGATGGTGGTAGAAACTGCCCTTGGTGACGTTCAGTTCGGATGCGATCTTCTGCACAGATGCGCCGCGGTAGCCGAGTTCGTTGATCAGGCGCGTCGCCGCCAGCAGGAACGCCTCGCGGCCCGGCTCCGCCTCGTCATGGCTCAGATCGAGCAGGGTAGGCGACCATCTGGTGTCCTTGCCCGCGATGCCGTGCGCGAACACGTCCATCAGCCGTTCCTCGACGCGACCGTATTGATCGGGCTCGTAGCGGGTGAGCCAGATCGGCAGCCAGAACGTGTTCTCGAGCAACACGTGTGCGCGTGCACCGTTGAGATCGGTCTGCGCACGCGACGAGGTCGGCCCCCACAACAGGCGCGTCCGGCGGAACACCTCGCGCCAGCCCGCCATCAGCCGGCCACGCATCGGCTCCTCGGTCGCACGCAGATCGGAGAGGACCGCGAACGCCTTCTCCTCGCCGCGCTGAATCCGCCCGAGCCGGTCCATGTTGAGCGCGAGATAACGCCGCACGCGTTCCTCTGGCGTCGCTTCTTCCGCCGCTACGTCGAGCATCGCGATCAGGGATTCGAGCGTGTTCTCGAACGCGGCGGCGGCGAGGTCTTCCTTGCGCTTGAAATAATAGGTAACGCTGGTCGTATTGAGCCCGACGCGCCGCGCCACGTCCGCGAACGTCATGCCCTTGGCACTCTGTTCGTTGATCGCTTCTGCCGCCGCGGCGAGGATCGCGTCACGCTTCGCACGGAAGCGCTTGGTCCCCTGTTCGCTCTCGTCGCTCACCTCTGCCGGAACCTTCATCGAAACACCCTAACAGCTTCGATTTGAAGATACAGTGCTTTTTAGGCGCTTTCAGGGCGGACTTGAAAACATGCTTTCCGGGGCCCCGCGCACGCTTTACCGAATACGCGGTATGGTCTAACCCGCCACAAAAGCGATGACGAACGGAGAGCCCGCATGGATTTTACGCTGAGCGAACGAGAGACGTATTTCCGGGATCGGGTCCGCGATTTCATCGACCAGAATATCCGCCCGCGACAGGCCGATTACGACCAGCAGGCACATGAGGGTGAGCGCTGGAAGGTGATTCCGGTGATCGAGGAGATGAAGGAGAAGGCCAAGGCCGCGGGCCTCTGGAATTTCTTCATGCCGCCGCATTCGGGCCAGACGCATGTCGACGATTCGTTCGAGTTCGAAGGCACCCAGCTCACCAATCTCGAATATGCGTTATGCGCGGAGGAGATGGGCAAGGTCAGCTGGGCGAGCGAGTGTTTCAACTGCTCGGCGCCCGATACCGGCAACATGGAGGTGTTTCACCGCTATGGCACTCGCGACCAGAAGGACCGGTGGCTCGGGCCGTTGATGCGCGGCGAGATCCGCTCGGCGTTCCTGATGACCGAGCCCGCGGTGGCGTCGTCGGATGCGACCAACATCGAGACGTCGATGGTCCGCGATGGCGACCACTACGTCATCAACGGCACCAAATGGTGGTCGAGCGGCGTGGGCGATCCGCGCTGCAAGATCGCTATCGTGATGGGCAAGACGTCGTTTGAAGGCTCGCGGCACCAGCAGCAGAGCCAGATCCTCGTGCCGATGGATACGCCTGGCGTGACGATCAAGCGGATGCTCTCGGTGTACGGCTATGATCACGCACCGCACGGGCATGGCGAGGTGGTGCTCGAGAATGTTCGCGTGCCGGTCGAGAACGTGCTGCTCGGCGAGGGGCGCGGGTTCGAGATCGCGCAGGGGCGGCTCGGGCCGGGCCGTATCCATCACTGCATGCGCACCATCGGTGTGGCCGAGACCGCGATCGAGGCGATGGCGCGGCGGCTGCTCGACCGCGTCGCGTTCGGCAAGCGGATCGCCGACTTCTCGGTCTGGGAGGAGCGGATCGCGACCGCGCGGATCGACATCGAGATGACGCGATTGCTCTGCCTCAAGGCTGCGGACATGATGGACAAGGCCGGCAACAAGTCCGCGCAGATCGAGATCTCGATGATCAAGGTCGCCGCGCCGAACATGGCGTTGCGCATCCTGGACGATGCGATTCAGGCGCATGGCGGCGGTGGCGTCTCTGGCGATTTCCGGTTGGCGCATGACTGGGCGGCGATGCGGACGTTGCGCTTCGCGGATGGCCCGGACGAGGTCCACAACCGCTCTATCGCGCGTAACGAGTTCGGGAAATACGGGGACTTCCGCAAGGGTGGCGTGTCGAGCGGGGACGTCGGGGTGAGCCGGTAAATCCACCCGTTTAAACCCGTCCCCCCGTTCGTCCTGAGCGAAGTCGAAGGACCGGCTCGCTCGGGGCAATGTCCTTCGACTGCGCTCAGGACGAACGAAATTTTGATTGTGCGTCCGCCATTTTCGGAGCCTGACTAAATATGAAAGCCGCAGTCCTTTTCGAAGCCAACACCCCGCTCAGCATCGAGGACGTGACCGTCTCGAAGCCGACGGCCCACGAGGTTCTGATCCGCACAATGGCGGTCGGCGTGTGCCGCTCCGACCTGCATTTCGTCGACGGCGCCTATCCGCATGCGATGCCGACGATCCCGGGGCACGAGGCCTGCGGCGTGGTCGAGGCGATCGGTGACGAAGTACGCGGTGTGAAGGTCGGCGACCATGTCGTCACGTGTCTCTCGGCCTTCTGCGGCCAATGCGAGTTCTGCGTCACCGGGCGGATGTCGCTGTGCATCGACGCCAGCGTGCGCCGTCCCAAAGGCGCCGCACCACGTCTCATGCTCGGTGACCGGCCGATCGCGCAGATGCTGAACCTCAGCGCCTATGCCGAGATGATGCTGGTCCATGAACACGCCTGCGTCGCGATCGACCGCGACATGCCGATGGACCGCGCGGCTCTGCTCGGCTGCGCGATCACGACGGGGGCGGGGGCGGTGTTCAACACCACCGACGTGACGCCGGGCGAGACGGTCTGCGTTGTCGGTTGCGGGGGGATCGGGCTGGCGGCGGTGAACGCAGCGAAAATCGCGGGCGCGGGGAAGATCATCGCGCTCGATCCGGTACCTGCAAAGCGCGCGATGGCGGAGAAGCTCGGCGCGACGCACAGCATCGATGCGCTGTCCGACACCGCCGCCGACGAGGTCGTCGCGATTACCAAGGGCGGCGTGCATCACGCGATCGAGGCGGTCGGGCGTACGCAGTCGGCGGCCACCGCGGTGAAGGTCCTGCGGCGCGGCGGCACCGCGACTATCCTCGGCATGATGCCGCTCGGCGAGAAGGTCGGGCTGTCGGCGATGGACCTGCTGTCGGGCAAGCGGTTGCAGGGCGGCTTCATGGGATCGAACCGCTTCCCGGTCGACATCCCGCGGCTGGTCGATTTCTACATGCGCGGGCTGCTCGATCTCGACACGATCATCGCCGACCGGATGCCGCTGGAGCGCATCAACGACGCGTTCGACGAACTTCGTCGCGGTGACACCACCCGCAGCGTGATCACCTTCTCGTGACGAGCGACGCAGCCACCAGCATGGTCGGCACGATCGAAGTCGGCGAGCGCGACAAGCTCGACCTTGGCGCGCTTGGGACTTGGATGACCGCCAACGTGCCGGGCTATGCCGGGCAGCTAACCTACGCGAAGTTCGCTGGCGGTCAGTCGAATCCTACCTACCGTCTGGACACCCCGAACCGCGCCTACGTCCTGCGGCGGAAACCGTTCGGCCCGATCCTGCCGAGCGCACACGCAGTCGATCGCGAATATCGCGTCATCGCCGGGCTGCACCCGACGGGCTTCCCGGTGCCGCAACCCTACGGTCTTTGCGAAGACGCGACGGTGATCGGCTCGGCATTCTACGTCATGGAGATGGTCGAGGGCCGGACGATCTGGGACGGCGCGATGCCCGGCGCGACACCGGCCGAGCGGACTGCGCATTACGAGGCGATGGTCGACACGCTCGCCGCGCTCCACAACACCGATTATGCGGCGGGAGGGCTCGGGGAGTACGGCAAGCCCGGCAATTATTTCGAGCGCCAGGTCGGCCGCTGGACCAAGCAATACCGCGCCGCCGAGACCGAGCACATGGAGTCGGTCGAACGCCTCATCGAGTGGTTGCCGAGAACGCTCCCCGAGCAGACGCGGACGTCGATCGTTCACGGCGACTATCGTATCGACAACATGATCTTCGCGCCGTCCGAGCCGAAGGTTATCGCCGTCCTCGATTGGGAATTATCGACGCTGGGCGATCCGCTGGCGGACTTCTCGTATCTGCTGATGAGCTGGGTGACCGAACCCGAAGGCCGGTCGGGCGTGCTCGGTATGACCGGGCCGGAGACGGGCATTCCGACGATCGAGCAGGTTGTAGATCGCTATTGCGCTGCGACCGGCCGCGACGGCGTCCCCGATCTCAATTGGTATTTCGCCTACAACCTCTTCCGCCTGACCGGCATCGTCCAGGGTATCAAGAAGCGGATCGTCGATGGCACTGCATCGAGTGCGCAGGCGGAGAAGGCGGTGGCGAAGATCCACGGGCTCGCGGACGCGGCCTGGGGGTTCGCGGTGAAAGCGGGGGCCTGATTCCCCTCCCGCTTGCGGGAGGGGTTAGGGGAGGGGCTGACCTGGCCTCCGTTTGAAACGTTGCGGAAAGATCGGGCCCTCCCCCGACCCCTCCCGCAAGCGGGAGGGGAGCAGAAAAAGATGTCGCAGTTCGACCTGACGGGACAAGTCGCCATCGTCACCGGATCCTCGCGAGGGATTGGCCTGGCCTCCGCGCGCGAACTCGCCGAGCACGGCGCGAAGATCGTGATCTCCAGCCGCAAGCAGGACGCTTGCGACACCGTGGCGGCGGAACTCAACGCCAGGCATGGCGACGGTACCGCGATCGCGATCGCCGCAAGCATTTCCGACAAGGCAGCCCTGCAACACCTCGTCGACCAGACCCGCGCCGAGTTCGGCCGGATCGACGTCCTTGTCTGCAACGCCGCTTCGAACCCCTATTATGGCCCGCAGGCCGGCATCGCCGACGACCAGTTCCGGAAGATCCTCGACAACAACATCGTCTCCAACCACTGGCTGATCCAGATGGTCGCGCCCGAGATGCTGGAGCGCCGCAGCGGCAGCATAATCATCATCTCGTCGATCGGCGGCCTGCGCGGCTCGCCCGTCATCGGCGCCTACTGCATCAGCAAGGCCGCCGACATGCAGCTCGCGCGCAATCTCGCGGTCGAGTTCGGGCCGTCCAACGTCCGCGTGAACTGCATCGCGCCGGGCCTGATCAAGACCGACTTCGCGCGGGCGCTGTGGGAGGATCCCGACCGTATCGAGGCGGCGAACACGCGCGTCCCGCTTCGTCGGATCGGCGAGCCCGAGGAGATTGCCGGCGCGGTCGTCTTCCTCGCCTCTCAGGCCAGCGCGTTCATGACCGGCCAGACGATGGTCATCGACGGCGGCGTCACGATCTAACCGGAAGGGAACCCCATGCGTTTCGAGAACAAGTCGATCATCGTCACCGGCGCAGGCTCCGGCATCGGCCGCGCCGCCGCGCTCCTGTTCGCGAGCGAAGGGGGCAAGGTCATCGTCGCTGACAAGACCGAAGGCGCGGACGAAACCGCCCACTTGATCGCCGAGGCAGGCGGCACCGCCAAGGCGGTCCGTATCGACGCGGGGCTGGAGGAGGACGTGATCCGCATGGTCGCGCTGGCGTGCGAGAGTTTCGGCGGGCTCGACGTGATGTTCGCCAATGCGGGTATCTCGGGCGGCATGGCGAACCTGTTCGACACCGACGTCGCGCTCATCACCGAGGTGCTGCGCGTCAACCTGATCGGCCCGTTCCTCGCGATCAAGCACGCCGCGCCGCGGATCGCCGAACGCGGCAAGGGCGCGATCGTCCTCACCGCGAGCGTCGCCGGCATCCGCTCGGGCGCCGGCTCGCCCGCGTAT
This sequence comes from Sphingomonas faeni, assembly GCF_030817315.1. Classification (NCBI taxonomy): domain Bacteria; kingdom Pseudomonadati; phylum Pseudomonadota; class Alphaproteobacteria; order Sphingomonadales; family Sphingomonadaceae; genus Sphingomonas; species Sphingomonas faeni. The sequence goes on from NZ_JAUSZF010000001.1 coordinate 411,401, forward strand.
TCCGCGTCGAAGGCCGGCGTCATCAACCTCGCCGCTGTCTCCGCGCAACAGCTCACCGGCTCGAACGTCCGCGTCAACGCGATCTGCCCCGGCCTGACCGAGACCGGCATGACCAAGCCTGTCTTCGACTATGCGCGCGAGGCGAACAAGATGGACCGCGTCGGCCGCCTCAACCCGCTCCACCGCGGCGCGCAGCCTGACGAATTGGCGAAGGTCGCGCTGTTCCTCGCCTCCGACGACGCGAGTTATGTCAACGGCCAGGCGATCGCGGTCGATGGGGGGCTCTCGTCGAGCCACCCGGTGACGCGGCAGGAATACGGCAAGACCGCCGCCTGACGGACTGGCTCAACGACGACAGGCACGCTTGCGTAACGAGTTTCTGGGGACCATTTGAGGCGCGCGGGCGTTTCACGTCCGACCCCATAAAGGAGAAACCCCATGGCTTTCGAACTCCCACCGCTGCCTTACGCCTATGATGCGCTCGAGCCGGTGATCGACCAGGAGACGATGAAGTTTCATCACGACAAGCATCACGCGGCGTACACGGCGAAGCTGAACGAAGGCGTCGAGAAGGATTCGGCGCTGCAGGGCAAGTCGATCGAGGATATCCTCGGCATGATCTCGTCGCAGCCGCCGCTGGTCCGCAACAATGGTGGTGGATTCTGGAACCACGACTTCTTCTGGAAGACGATGGCGGCGAAGAGCGGCCAGGCACCGTCGGGCAAGCTGGCCGAGGCGATCGATCGCGATTTCGGCAGCCTCGACAAGCTGAAGGAAGAGTTCAACACCAAGGGTGCGGGGCAGTTCGGCTCGGGCTGGGCATGGCTGATCGCCGATGACAGCGGCAAGCTGAAGGTCACTAGCACGCCGAACCAGGACAACCCGCTGATGGACGACGCCAAGGAGCCCGGCACGCCGCTGCTCGGTAACGACGTGTGGGAGCACGCCTATTACCTGACGTACAAGAACGATCGTCCGGGGTATCTGAAGGCCTGGTGGGACATCGTGAACTGGGACGTCGTCGGCGAGCGCTACGCGAAGGTTGTTGGCTGAGGCCGCATTCCCCTCCCGCTTGCGGGAGGGGCTAGGGGAGGGCGCGACGTACGTACTGGCGTCCGGTTAGTGCGGTACGCCCCTCCCCCAACCCCTCCCGCAGGCGGGAGGGGAGCAGAGATTACCCTTCGGGCGGCAGGTCGGTCACGGCTTTGTCGCCCGTTTGCAATCCGTGCTTCAGCAGCATCGGGATGTTGGCGAATGCGAACAGCAACGTCAGCGGGATCGCACCCCAGAGCTTGAAACCGACCCAGAAATCCCAGGTCGTGTTGCGCCACACCGCTTCGTTCAGCACCGCCATGAACACGAAGAACACCGCCCAGTTGCGCGTCAGCTTGCGCCAGCCATCGGCGGACAGGCCGGGATAGGCAGTGCCGAGCAGCGACTGGAGCAGCGGGCGGCCGGTGACGAGGCCGAAGGTCAGGATGGCGGCGAACATCGCGTAGATGATCGTCGGCTTCATCTGGATGAAGCGCTGGTCGTGGAAGTAGATCGTCAGCCCGCCGAACACCACGATCAGCGCGCCCGACAGCCACAGCATCGGCGAGATGTGGCCGGTTTTAACCTTCGACACGATCATCGCCGCGACCGTGGCGATGATGAACGCGGTGGTGGCGGCGACGACGCGGACGATCGGCAGCCCAGGCGTGAGGAAATTCACCGCGAAGAAAATCGCGAGCGGGCCATAGTCGACCGCCATGCGGAGGCCGGGGGATAGGGGGGGCTTGGTGGGGGTCACGAGATCAATCCAGAATACCGTTCGTCCTGAGCGTAGTCGAAGGACATGCCACAAACGGGCCGGTCCTTCGACTACGCTCAGGACGAACGGAAAAAGAGGGGCAGGGCCAATGGAGTGGCGTTACTTCCGAACGCTCTCAACGCCCGCGATGATCCGGCTGACCTCGTTAGCATCGAAGGGCCGCAGGTCGGTCATGCCCTCGCCGATCCCGATCGCGTGGATCGGCAGGCCGTATTTCTCTGCAGCGGCCACGAGAACGCCGCCGCGTGCGGTACCGTCGAGCTTGGTCATCACCAGGCCGGTGACGCCCGCGACTTCCTTGAAGACCTCGATCTGCTGGAGCGCGTTCTGGCCGGTGGTGGCGTCGAGCACCAGGACGATGTCGTGCGGGCTCTCGGGATTGATGCGGCCGAGGACGCGGCGAATTTTCGCCAGTTCGTCCATCAGTTCGCGCTTGTTCTGGAGGCGGCCGGCGGTGTCGACGATCAGCACGTCGATGCCGGTCTCGGTCGCCTTCTTGACCGCGTCCCACACCACGCCCGCCGCGTCCCCGCCTTCGGGGCCGGTCACGATGGGCACGCCGACGCGCTCGGCCCAGGTGCGGAGCTGGCCGATCGCGGCGGCGCGGAAGGTGTCGCCCGCCGCCAGCATCACGCCGTAATCCTGCTCCATCAGCAGATGCGCGAGCTTGGCGATGGTGGTGGTCTTGCCCGAGCCGTTGACGCCGATGACGAGGATCACCTGCGGGCGCGGGAAGGCGTCGATCTCGATCGGCTTGGCGACAGTGGCGAGGACCTTCTCGACCTCCTCGGCGACGATAACGCGGATGCCGAGCTCCTCCATGTTGCGCTCGAAGCTGCCTTCGGCGAGGCGGTGGCGGATGCGGCCGGCGGTCTCGGGTCCGAGATCGGAGGCGATCAGAGCTTCCTCGATGTCGTCGAGCGTCGCGTTGTCGAGCCGCGCGCCGCCGAGGCCGGCGAGGTTGCCGACGAGCCGGTCGGAGGTGCGCTTGAAGCCGCCGATCAGCTTGTCGTGCCAGGTTGGGGTGGTGCTCATGATGGTTCTCGTGTTGCGCTAAGGCGGTCGCTCGTGACGCCGGTGATCGTGATGCGGACGATGTCGCCGGGTATCGCGGGTTCGTCCAGTGCCACTTCGGCGAAATTGCCGATATGGCCGCGGTCGCCGGGGCGTTCGACGAGTAAGTCCTGTGACGTGCCGACCAAGGTTTGCAGCCACCGCGCGCGCGCTGCCTCGCCAGCCTCGCGTAGGAGCGCGGCCCTGTGACGGCGGACTTCCGGCTCGACTTGCGGCATGCGCGCGGCGGGGGTGCCGGCGCGGGGCGAATAGGGGAAGATGTGCGGGTGGACGATGTGGCAGTCGTCGATCAGCGCGAGCGTGTTGGCGAACATCGCCGCGTCTTCGGTCGGGAAGCCGGCGATCAGGTCCGCGCCGATCGCGATGTCGGGCCGGGCGGTCTTCAGGCGTTCGACCAGCGTGACGCTTTCGTCGCGCGAATGGCGGCGCTTCATGCGCTTGAGGATCATGTCGTCGCCGGCCTGAAGCGAGAGGTGGACGTGCGGCATGATCCGCGGCTCGCCGGTCAGCAGGGCGAACAGCCGGTCGTCGATCTCTATGCCATCGAGCGAGGATAGGCGCAGGCGTTCGAGCTTTGGCACGTGGTGCAGGATGCGCTCGACGAGCTGGCCTAGCGTTGGCGTACCGGGAAGGTCGGGACCGTAACTGGTGAGGTCGACGCCGGTGAGGACGATCTCGCGGTGGCCTGAATCGACCAGCCCGGCGATCCGGTCGACGATCGCGCCGGCGGGAACCGAGCGGCTCGGGCCGCGGCCGAACGGGATCGCGCAGAAGGTGCAGCGATGGTCGCAGCCGTTCTGGACCTCGACGAAGGCGCGGGCGTGGGCGGAGAAGCTGGCGGCGAGATGCGGCGCGGTCTCGCGGACCTGCATGATGTCGGAGACGACGACCGGGGCCTCGGTCTGCCACGCTTGTGCGGTCAGCTTGTCCGCGTTGCCGACGACGCGGTCGACTTCGGGCATGGCGGCGAAGCTGGCGGGGTCGATCTGTGCGGCGCATCCGGTGACGACGATCTGTGCCTCGGGGCGGTCGCGCCTGGCCCGGCGGATGGCAACCCGTGTGGCTTTCACGGCGGCGTTGGTGACGGCGCAGCTGTTGACCACGACCATGTCCCGCCCGGCGACGAGCGCGCGGATGGTCTCGCTTTCGGCGATGTTGAGGCGGCAGCCGAGGCTGATGACCTCTGGCGCGGGGGCGGGTGACATGGGGCGCGATTTAGGAGGGGCGGGGGGGGAAGTCCACGCTTTGCGGTTTGTGGTCTGTGGGAAATGCCCGGCTGTCCACCGCCGTTCTCCTGCGAACGCAGGAGCCCAGGGTATCAAACGGAGCGCTGCTTGGTCCTGAGCTCCCGCCTTCGCGGGAGAACAGGAATTTAGGGGATGCGCGTTTGGTGGACCTTAGCTCGCCAATCGAGGCGCAATCCCTCGCGGTGGCGGCGCATCGCGGTCGGGGCGCTGTGCCAGCAGTCGCTTTTCCGCCAGCAAGCGCCGGACCTGTGCCGTGCCGAGCGGTCGCCCGTACAGATACCCCTGGCCTTTCGCGCATCCGATCGCACGCAGGCGTTCCTCGATCGCGGCGTCCTCGATTCCTTCCGCGGTCGTCGGCAGGTTGAGGCTGTCCCCCAGCCGCACGATCGTATTCACGATCGCCATGCTCTCCGGATTGTCGAGGATCGATGAGACGAAGCTCTTGTCGATCTTGATCCGGTCAAACGGCAGTGCCCTCAGATGCGCTAAACTCGAATAGCCGGTGCCAAAGTCGTCCAGGGCGATGCGTATGCCCTGGTTCTTCAGGCTGCCGACGATCGACTGCGCGAGCGGGAGGTTGTCGAGCAGCGCACTTTCGGTAATCTCGATTTCAAGCCGGCTGGCGGGGAAGCCCGTCTCGACTAGCGTCTTGATGATTTTCTGCGCGAGCCACGCGTCGCGCAGTTGCAGCGGCGAGACATTGACCGACAGGCTGAGTGCCGCGTCCCAGTCCCGCGCCGCGGCGAATGCCTGGCGCATGATCGACAGCGAGAGCTCTCCGATCAGTCCGGTTTGCTCGGCGATGGGAATGAAGACGTCGGGCGCGATCGTGCCGCGCGTCGGGTGTTCCCAGCGCGCCAGCACCTCGAAACCGGTGATGAGGCCGGTGGTCAGGTCGACCTGCTGCTCGAAATACGGAACGACCTCCTGCGCTGGGATCGCACTGCGGAGACCTGCTTCGAGTTCGCCGCGCAGTTGCAGCGATCGCTCCATCGACGTGTCGAACCACGCGTGACGGCTGCGTCCGGCGGTCTTGGCAGCGTGGAGCGCGATGTCGGCGTTGCGCAGCAGTGCGTCGATCGAGGTGCAATCGCGATCGGACAGGGCGATGCCGATCGAGACGCTGGTGTGGATGTCGACGCCGTTGGTGCGGAACGGCAACGCAAGGCCTGCGACCATGCGCTCGGCGATCCGGTCGGCGACGTTCTTGCGCGGAGAGTCGAAGACGAAGGTGCAGGCGAATTCATCGGCTCCCAGGCGCGCGAGAAGGCTGGTGCCGGGCGCGATCGCCGCGATCGTCTCCGCGACGTGAGCGAGCAACAGGTCGCCGACTGCATAGCCGTGCAGATCGTTGACACTCTTGAAGTGATCGATGTCGATCGTCAGCATGGCCATCACCTTGCCGCGACGGCGGGCGCTGGAAAACAGGGGCGCGCCGTCGTCGGAAAGGCTGCGGCGATTGAGGAAGCCGGTGAGCGGATCACGCTGCGCAAGCGCGTGGGCATGGCGGCCGGCGTCGGTCAGGTCGCTCAACTCTTCCGATAACGCCCGGTATCGGAACCAGCCGAACAGGATCAGCGCCGCGTTCAATAGCAGTGCCGCGATCAAGGCGTGATCGATCACCTCATCGCTACCGTGCCACTGTGCCAGCGCCTTGACGATAGCGGTGCCCGCGGTGCCGACGAACAGAAGCAGTGCGGCGCCCGTGACGGCACCGGTCATGAATTCCCGACTGATGTTACGGAGCGAACGCGTCGCTACCGACTTCACGGTCATGGGGTTGGCCTGTTCGGTCTTCTGATTGGCCGGCAGTGTGCCCCGCGATCCGTGTAAGATATCTTAAGAAGCTGTATAAGCGAGACGGGGCGAGGCGCAGGTGCGATTGGTTGCAGAGTACCGGGTTACGGTAGCTGACAAAGGAGCGACGAGTGGGTGTCGCCTGATCGTCCAATCCGCGACATATCTTGCATCCGCCGCGGCGTTCCAGTAGGTGGCCCATCACGTTCCGTTACGGAGCGCATATGACGAGCATCCAAGGATGCACGCTGGCCGGCGAGGTTTCGCCCGCCGGCGCTTTTGCGTTTGGTGACGGTGATAGGGAGTATTTCGATGTTCGAAAGCCTGAGCGATCGACTTGGCGGCGTCTTCGACCGCCTTCGCGGCCGGGGTGCGCTGACCGAAGCGGACGTGCGTTCGGCGATGCGCGAGGTGCGCGTCGCGTTGCTCGAAGCCGACGTAGCGTTGCCCGTCGCGCGTGAGTTCGTCGACAAGGCGACCGAGAAGGCGATCGGTCAGAATGTCCTGCGCTCGGTCACGCCGGGGCAGCAGGTCGTCAAGATCGTCAGCGATGCGCTGGTCGAGATGCTCGGTTCCGAGGCTTCCGAGCTGGAGCTGGGCGTTACCCCGCCGGCCGTCATCATGATGGTCGGCCTCCAGGGCTCCGGCAAGACGACCACCACCGCCAAGATCGCCAAGCGGCTGGCGGCGGGGCAGGCCAATTTCGGCCAGGGCGCTCGCGAGCGGAAAAAGGTGCTGATGGCGTCGCTCGACGTCAATCGCCCGAACGCGCAGGAGCAGCTGGCGACGCTCGGCACGCAGATCGACGTCGCGACGCTGCCGATCGTGCAGGGTCAGCAGCCGGTCGATATCGCCCGTCGCGCGATGCAGGCGGCCAAGCTGCAGGGCTATGACGTCCTGATGCTCGACACCGCGGGTCGACTCCATGTCGACCAGGCGTTGATGGACGAGATGAAGGCGGTCGCCGACGTCGCGAAGCCTGCCGAGATCCTGCTCGTCGTCGACTCCCTGACCGGCCAGGACGCGGTCAACGTGGCGCAGAACTTCTCCGACCAGGTGCCGCTGACGGGTATCGTGCTGACCCGCATGGACGGCGATGCGCGCGGCGGCGCGGCGCTGTCGATGCGCGCGGTCACCGGCAAGCCGATCAAGTTTGCTGGCACCGGCGAGAAGCTCGATGCGCTCGAGGCGTTCCACCCGGAGCGCGTCGCCGGCCGTATCCTCGGCATGGGCGACGTCGTCAGCCTGGTCGAGCGCGCCGCGGAGTCTATCCAGCAGGAAGACGCCGAGCGGATGGCTGCCAAGATGGCCAAGGGTCAGTTCGACATGAACGACCTGCGCGCCCAGCTGGCGCAGATGCAGCGGATGGGCGGGCTCGGCGCACTGGCGGGGATGATCCCCGGCATGAAGAAGGCGCAGGGCGCGGTCGCGTCGGTCGGTGGCGAAAAGGTGCTCGTGCACATGGACGCGATGATCGGATCGATGACGATCAAGGAGCGCAACAAGCCCGAACTGATCAACGCCAAGCGCAAGATCCGCATCGCCAAGGGCTCCGGGACGACCGTTCAGGAGGTCAACAAGCTGCTCAAGATGCACCTCGAAATGTCGACCGCCATGAAGAAGATCAAGAAGATGGGCGGCATGAAGGGCATGATGGCGATGCTCGGCAAGGGCGGCATGGGTGGCGGTCTCGGTGGGATCGGCAATGCGATCGGCGGACCGCAGATGGGCGACATGCTCAACAAAGCCGGCGCTGGTGGCCTGCCGGGCGGTGGCGGCGGTCTGCCGGGGCTTGGTGGCCCCAAGATGCCGCAGATGCCGGCCGGTTTCGACGATTTTCTGAAGAAGAAATAACCTCCTTATCCAACCACGACACCTCGGCTCGCGCTGGGGAATGTATCTAGAAAACGAAGGAAAATATCATGGCAATCAACATTCGCCTCGCGCGCGGTGGCTCCAAGAAGCGTCCCTATTACAAGATCGTCGTTGCCGACGCGCGTAGCCCGCGTGATGGCCGCTTCATCGAGAAGATCGGCAACTACAACCCGCTCCTCGCCAAGGACAACGAGCAGCGCGTGCAGCTCGACGCCGATCGTGCGAAGCATTGGCTGAGCGTAGGCGCGCAGCCGACCGACCGCGTCGCGCGCTTCCTCGACCAGGCTGGTGTGCTCGAGCGTTCGGCGCGCAACAACCCGAACAAGGGCAAGCCCGGCGAGAAGGCCACCGAGCGCGCTGAAGAGCGTGCGACCAAGGCGGCTGAAGCTGCGGAGGCCGAAGCGGCTGCAAAGGCTGCACCTGCGACTGGCAGCAACGAAGAGACCGAGCAGGTCGTCGCTGCCGAAGTCGAAGACGCTACGAGCGCTTCGTAAGATTTGGGGGCGGCCGGGAAACCTCGGCCGCCCTTGTTTTGTTATTTCTCCAACCCCGTCATCCCAGTGAAAGCTGGGATCCAGAGCCAGGGACGGCAGCGTTCGTGACCCTGGATCCTGGGTCGAGCCCAGGATGACGGATTGGGTAGCGGACGCGCTTCGCACCCGATCGGCCGTTCGTGCGTTCTTCATCGGCAACCCCGAACAGGAGCGCATTATGGCCCCCGAATCCGACCCCCGCACAGCCCCCGCACCCGAGGACATCGAAGATGCCACCAACCAAGGCGTCTCCGCCCACGACCCCGCCGAAGGTTCCGACGACACCCCCGGTCGCGACCCCGGTTCTGCAGAAGGCTGAGAAGGCGGCTCCGCGCAAGGATGAGGTGACGCTTGCCGTCGTCATTGGTGCCCACGGCATCGGTGGCGAAGTGCGGCTGAAGGTCTTCGCCGATAATTTTGGAAGCTATAAGAGCTTCAATGATGGCGCGCTGTCGCTGAAGTCTGCGCGCAGCGGCAACAACGGCATGATCGCGCGGTTCGCGGAGGTCGCCGATCGCAATGCTGCCGAGGCGATGCGCGGGACCGAATTGACCGTGCCTCGGGCTTCGCTGCCGCCGCTCGAAGACGGCGAATATTATCACACCGATGTGATCGGGCTCGACGTCGTGTCGACGGATGGCGAGGCAATTGGCCGTGTCGTCGCGATCGACAATTTCGGTGCGGGCGATGTGATCGAGATCGAACGCCTTCCGGTGGACGGCAAGCCCGGCAAACGCTTCATGGTCCCGATGCGGGTCGAAGCTGTACCGGAGTGGGATGCGGAACGGCTCGTCGTAGAGGCCTCGTTCGCGGCCGAATAAGTCTTGTTCTCCCGCGAAGGCGGGAGTCCAGTCTGGGTCCCCGCCTTCGCGGGGAAACAATCTGTCTATCTCCGCAAAGGCCGCTGTTCGGCGAGCATGTTGCGGATAGTGGTGGCGGCGACGCCGGCTTCGCCCATTGCGTGGCTGATCTGGTCGAGGCCTTTCACTACATCGCCAGCTGCGAACAGGCCGGGGATCGAGGTGCGTTGGTGCGAGTCGACCTCCAGGCACCCGTCCTCGGACGCGCTTGCACCGGCAGCTACGGCGAGTTCCGAGCGGATCACCGAGCCTAGCGCAGGGTAGACGCTGTCGAACGCCATCCTCCCCTCGACCGTATCGAGGGCGAGCTTGCCCTCTTCGATCGCGTAGTTGCCGCAGGGGCCGCCGACGCGCACGATCCCGGCTTCGTCTAGGGCAGCCTCGCATTTTGGGTCGAGGTCGTGGCCACCCTTGGGAGCGATGAGCGTCACGTCCTTCGTGTAGCCGCGGAGGAACAGGGCTTCGCGCATGCCGTGGTCGCCGGTGCCGATGACGCCGACGCGCTTGTCGGTGACTTCGTAGCCGTCGCAGATCGGGCAGTAGCGGAACAGTCCCGCCTCCAACGCCTCGTCATGAACGGCATCGGGGATGTTCGGGCGGTTGTTGACGACCCCGGTGGCGAGCAGGACGCTCCGCGCGCGGGCCCGCCGATCGCCGAGCCGCACGGTGAAGCCGTCGTCGTCGACCTCGATCGCATCGACCCGGACACCCTCACGCACCGCACCATATTTCTCCGCTTGAGCGAGCATCAAGGCGAGCAGATCGGTGCCGCGGATACCTTCGGGATAGCCGGCGTGGTTGTGCGTGCAGGGGATCAGCGCCGCGCGGCTGCTGCCGCAATCGAACAGCCGGATCGAGAGGTGAAACCGTGCGAGATAGATCGCCGCGGTCAGCCCTGCCGGCCCCGCGCCGATGATGATGCAATCGTCCATTGGCCGCGAGCGTTTCGCGAGCGTAATTGTTCCGCCACGCCGATCCGTATAGGTGACGGCGCAAACCCTGCCTTCGGATCGAGACGCTGTGACTTTCGCTGCCACGATATTGACGCTGTATCCGGAGATGTTTCCCGGCCCGCTGGGGACGTCGCTCGCCGGGCGTGCGCTAGGCGAGGGGCGGTGGTCTTGCGAGCCGGTGCAGATCCGGGACTTCGCTACCGACAAGCATCGTTCGGTTGATCATACGCCGGCGGGGGGCGGTGCCGGGATGGTGCTGCGCGCCGATGTCGTCGCCGCGGCTGTCGACAGCGTGGCGGACGGGCGTCCGGTGCTGGCGATGACTCCTCGGGGCAGGCCGCTGACCCAGGAGCGGGTCCGCGAGCTGGCCAAGGGCCCCGGCGTCACCATTCTCTGCGGGCGGTTCGAGGGCTTCGACGAGCGGCTGTTCGAGGCGCGGGAGATCGAGGAAGTCTCGATCGGCGACTACATCCTTTCGGGCGGCGAGATGGGGGCGCTGGTGCTGCTCGATGCTTGCATTCGGCTGCTGCCCGGCGTAATGGGCGCGGCTTCTAGTGGGGATGACGAGAGCTTCGAAACGGGGCTGCTCGAATATCCGCACTATACCCGACCTCAGATATGGGAAGGGCGCACGATCCCGCAGGTGCTGCGATCGGGGGATCATGCGAAGATCGCGGCATGGCGCAAACGCCGTGCGGAGATCGATACACGGTCACGGCGACCGGACCTTTGGGAGCGCCATGAGGGTGCTCGGGTCCAGTCGCCCTCTGGCGCGCAGCGACACGAGGACGAGACATGAACCTGTTGCAGACGATCGAAGCCGAGAACATCGCGAAGTTCCTGGCCAACAAGACGATCCCCGATTTCCGCCCTGGCGATACGCTGAAGGTCGGCGTGAAGGTCGTCGAAGGCGAGCGCACGCGTATTCAGAACTATGAGGGCGTGTGCATCGCGCGCTCGAACAAGGGCATGGGCTCGAACTTCACCGTGCGTAAGATGAGCTTCGGCGAGGGCGTCGAGCGCGTCTTCCCGCTCTACTCGCCGAACGTCGATTCGATCGAAGTCGTCCGCAAGGGCGCCGTGCGTCGCGCCAAGCTGTATTACCTGCGTGGCCGCACCGGCAAGGCAGCACGTATCGCCGAGCGTCGCGACATGCGCCCTGCCAAGGGCACCGCAGCCGCTGAGTAATCGGTTCCTGCTAGAGTTGGAGAAGGGCGCGGGGGCGATGGTCCCCGCGCCCTTTTTCGTTGTGCGTGGGGTGGGGGCTGGTTGGGGCGGCAAGTGGCTGGAAGTGCTGTGGTTTCTGCTCAACGTGCGTTTATGCTGCAGTGCGGAAGTATAGGAAGTATAGACGCTGGGAAGCATTTTCGTCGCGGCGGTGGCGTAGGGGTGTGGGGGCGGTGTCGCGGTGAAAGGGGCGTTCGTAGGCATCCGGCGATGGTGCGCTTCTCGTGGCTTGTAGGACAGTTGATTAGCATTTTGGCCAGCGGTGGCCGTGGTGTGGGCGCTCTTCCGTTCTTCGAGGCGTGGGAGGTGGTTGTCCGGTCGGACAGGGACGCGCGTTCCTGCACAGGTCGACCTCCGCGTCCTTGTTCTCCCGCGAAGGCGGGAGTCCAGTCTGGGTCCCCGCCTTCGCGGGGGAACACGCTTTGCTTGGCGATTGGGGTGGCCGTTCGTTGGAGGGCGGGAGCTTGCCACGCTGAGCGCCGTTTGGGGCACTGCCCCGCCCCGACCCTCCCCTGAAGGGGAGGGAGTTATGCCTTTCACCCAAACGCATTCCGCGTCCTGCAATGCGTCGTCATCCCCGCGCAGGCGGGGATCCATATCCTCGGGGGCTCGTGAAGCGGCGCGGGAGAAGATTGGATCACGCGAAGGCGCAAAGGCGCGAAGAGAAGTGGCCTCTTGGCTCGGCCTGCCCTGCCTTCTCTTCGCGCCTTTGCGCCTTTGCGTGAACAATCCCTTCTGTCTTCCGACCCGACGCGTCGCGATGCGTATCGCGAGGACAGCCGATATTGGCTCCCATCTCCGCGGGAATGACGGTTTGGGGCGGGGCGGTATCCGTAAATGGACACCGACTGTGCGCGTTGAAGTACGCGGTACGCCGCCTCAACCGCCCGTCAGGCGTCGCGCCATGTCCCCGGCGCCAGATCCGCCAGCGTCCAGTCGCCGATGCTCCACCGGACCAGTCGCAGCGTCGGGTGGTCGATCGCGGCGGTCATGCGGCGGACTTGCCGGTTGCGGCCTTCGCGGATCGTTATCTTCAGCCAGCAATCGGGGATGCTCGCGCGGACCCGGATCGGCGGCACGCGCGGCCAGAGGTCGGGCGCGTCGATCCGCTCGACGTCGGCGCGGGCAGGGCCGTCCTTCAGCACGACGCCCTGTCGCAACCGGTCGAGCGCGGCGGGATCGGCATCGCCCTCGACCTGCACGAGATAGGTTTTCGGCAGCTTGAACTTCGGGTCCGCGATCCGCGCCTGGAGGCGGCCGTCGTCGGTCAGCAGCAACAGCCCTTCGCTATCCCGGTCGAGCCGCCCCGCCGGATAGACGTCCGGCACATCGATGAACTGCGACAGCGTCGCGCGGGGGGTCGGACTGTTCACGTTGGTGAACTGGCTGAGCACGTCGTACGGTTTGTTGAACAGGATAATGCGGGGCATGGCGGGGCTTTAGACGGATGCCGATAGAGAGGTCGAGCGACTTAACTTACTCGCTATCGTACAACCACCGACGCAGCCCAGCCAACGCGCAGTTCTGTCATTTATCTGTCAGTGGCACCGCTTTACGATGCGGCCCTTACATAGGTTTCGTCGCTTTGGTCGCCTTGAATTACGCGACCGGCCTGTGACAAAATATTAAGGCCTAGCCCCATCTCTGCCTTGTCTTTTACCACTGCAACCCGAACGGGCGGGTTGGGCAGCTCGCGGAAATCGTGGAACGCTGTGCTAGCCTTATTGACCGAATTGGCGTTGTTCGAGACGGCTTGGAAAATTACCAAGCCCGAAGATAGATGTACGGCGGCCGACATATCCCACTTTTTCGAAGATGCGCCCGTAATTCCCTCGCCGGACTCAACGATCGCGGTTCCGAAGATGCTAGTCAGCCGGGCTTGAAGATAATCTTCAATCACTGCGATGTCGTCGTCGACGAGGCGGCTATAAACGTCTGCAACGACATTTCTTGAAGCCAACGCAACATCGCAAATCGCGCGCATCAGTTCCGTCTCGCCCGTCTCAACGAATATCCGCCGCCGATCGGTTTCGAGTTCCTCCGCTTTTGCCGCCGAAGCGGCTGCTTTAGGGAAGGAGCGTTCGGCGCCAGCGGATTCCAATTCCCGATAAGCATACCCCCCATCGTCGACATGGAAGCCACCTTGCGAGAGTCGGATGCGGACGGTTGCGGGCGCCCCAGAAGGCATAAAAATCGGAAGAGAAACGTAAGCATAGTCCCCCCATGCGGAAACCCGGACGAGGTCCGAAACCGCCTCCTCAACCGCCTTTCGAACGGTGGAATCTAGAACAGGTATGCTAGCCATGACGAAACATATCGTACTCCCACTTGGGAGGCGGGACAACATGCATGTTATTGATTCTGAACAGTTTACCAATTTCTGTCGTAAGTGACTCAAAACTATCAGGTTCTGGTTCAAAACTCGCAGCTTGGGGCAAATTTCCGCTTCTCATGCGGTGCTTTGAACTTAGCCAATTAAGATCAAATGAGTGGTAGTGCGTAGCGTTGACTCGCATCCCAGATACCGGCGAGCCCTTTCGTCGTGAGTTAGTGTGCCCCTCACGTGCTGAGCGCCATTCGAACCGTGCAATTGATATCTTTCGGCCCTTTGGCCCGGATACCTTCAGCTCAAACACAACGTTGCGATCGGGTATGTGCTTCAATGCTAATCCGTGAAGCGTAAACGCTTCTTGGATAACTCCAGCAATAGAGAGTGGGGCAATAAACCACATACCCCCAGTGTCTGGTTCCGGCTCGGACCACCCGGGAAATCCTTCGATGTCTTTTCTGGCCGCGACCAGATCGGGCAATTCCATTCATCGATGCTAGCGACGGTACTTAACCTTGGCGAGTCAGTCTTTTCACCTTTCTCTGCCATAAAGTCAGGTAACGGACATAAGGCATCAAAAAGGCCGCGATGTTTCCACCGCGGCCCGTTCGTTAAACTAGTAACCTCAAACCCCTACTGGTCGAGGAAGCTTCGCATCTTCCGCGACCGCGACGGATGCTTCAGCTTCCGCAGCGCCTTTGCCTCGATCTGGCGGATGCGCTCGCGGGTGACCGAGAACTGCTGGCCGACTTCCTCCAGCGTGTGATCGGTGTTCATGCCGATGCCGAAGCGCATGCGCAGCACGCGTTCCTCACGCGGCGTCAGCGAGGCGAGCACCCGCGTGACCGTCTCCTTGAGGTTCGCCTGGATCGCGGCGTCCACTGGGATGATCGCGTTCTTGTCCTCGATGAAGTCGCCGAGATGCGAATCCTCTTCGTCGCCGATCGGCGTTTCGAGGCTGATCGGCTCCTTGGCGATCTTCATCACCTTGCGCACCTTCTCCAGCGGCATGGAGAGGCGCTCGGCCATCTCCTCCGGAGTCGGCTCGCGGCCCTGCTCGTGGAGGAACTGGCGGCTGGTGCGGACCAGCTTGTTGATCGTCTCGATCATGTGGACCGGGATGCGGATGGTCCGCGCCTGGTCCGCGATCGAGCGGGTGATCGCCTGGCGGATCCACCACGTCGCATAGGTGCTGAACTTGTAGCCGCGGCGATACTCGAACTTGTCGACCGCCTTCATCAGGCCGATATTGCCCTCCTGGATGAGATCCAGGAACTGAAGGCCGCGGTTCGTGTATTTCTTGGCGATCGAGATCACCAGCCGCAGGTTCGCCTCGACCATCTCCTTCTTGGCGATGCGCGCCTCGCGCTCGCCCTTCTGGACCATGTTGACGATCCGGCGAAACTCGGTGAGCGCCATGCCGGTCTGCTGCGTGATGTCGGCGATCTCGGCGCGGATGCGCTCGACTGCCTCGCCCTCGTTGGCGACGAACGCAGTCCACTTCTTGTCGACCTTGTTGACCGTCGCCAGCCAGTTCTCGTCGATCTCGTGACCGATATAGCGATCGAGGAAGTCCTTGCGCGGCACCTTGTGGCGCTCGGCGAGGCGCAGCATCTGGCCGCCCAGCGCGGTCAGGCGACGGTTATAGGCATAGAGCTGATCGACCAGATATTCGATCTTGGCGTTGTGGAACTGGACGCTCTCGACCTCGGCCGTGAGTTCCTCGCGCAGCTTCTGGTATTTGCGCTCGTCGGCCGCGGAGAAATCGCCGCCGATGCCCATCGCGTCGACGCGGCTCTGCTGGATCTTGCTGAACTTCTTGTAGAGCGCGGTGATGCTGGCGAACCGCTCAAGCGCGATCGGCTTGAGCTGCTCTTCCATCTGCGCGAGGCTGAGGGTGTTGTCCTCCTCCTCGTCGTCCGAGGCGCGCGGGGTGCGGCGCTCGCCGTCCTCGTCCTCGTCGGCGGACGGCTCTTCGGGTTCGGCCTCTTCCTTGAACGAAGGGCCGGCGTTCTTTTCGCTGATCTCGCCGTCGTCGGCTTCGCCGTCCTCGGCCATCGCTTCGGGGGCAGGGTCCTTCGACAGCATCGCGTCGAGATCCATGATCTCGCGCAGCTGCATCGTGCCCTCGTTCAGCGCGGTCGACCAGTCGATGATCGCGTTGAAGGTGATCGGCGATTCGCAGAGACCCAGGATCATCGTGTCGCGACCCGCCTCGATCCGCTTGGCGATCGCGATCTCGCCCTCGCGGCTGAGCAGCTCGACCGCGCCCATCTCGCGCAGGTACATGCGGACCGGATCGTCGGTGCGATCGATCGTCTCTTTCTTCTTCTCGATCGCGGGGCCTGTGTCGGCATCCGCGTCGGCGGCCTCCGGCTCGTCCTCGTCGTCCTTGGCGGGCGCTCGGTCTCGCCGTCCTCGCCGGCTTCGTCGTTCTCGACGATGTTGATGCCCATCTCGCTCAACGCGGCGCTGATGTCCTCGATCTGGTCGGACGACATCTCGCCCTGCGGCAGCGCTTCGTTGAGCTGCTCATAGGTGATGTAGCCGCGCTTCTTGGCGCGCGCGATGACCTTCTTGATCGACGCATCGTTCATGTCGATCAGCGGCGCATCGCCGGTTTCGTTCGTCTCGGCGGGTTCCGCCATGTTCGCCTTAGCCATCAATCGCCCTCGGTACCCAACGCTCGGGCGTCTTCGTTCGACTGTACAAGATTTGCAAGTCGGACTTCCAACGCCTGTTTCTCTCTTACCATAGCCACTTGTCGTTCGAACGCCTCTTCGGTGAAGTGCGTCTGCATCGCCGCGGTCGCCTGCTTCAATGCCGCGTCTACCTCAGGCCGCGCGACCATGATCGCGATCGCCTCGTCGAGGTCGGCACGGACGCGGGCTGGATCGGCCGTGGTCTGCGTGAACGAGTAGGGCATCGTATCGGCTCTCAACAGGTCACTCGCGACTGAATTGAAACCGGACCTCGCCAATATGGTGAGCAAGCGCCCGCTATCAAGCTTCTGGTCCTCAAGTGCAACATCTACGACGGCCTCGAACAAACGACCGAGCGCGCCGTCGATCATTTGGAGGGAGCCGAGCACCTCCATGTGGCGCGCGATCTCGACCGGGTGACGGATCAGGCCGGCGAGCACCGCCTTGGCGAGCACGCGGTCGATGCCGGTGGCGAGGAAGGCCTTCGCGTCTTCGGTGACGGGCGCGGCGGGCGGCTTCCAGCCGCCTTTCGGTCGCTCGCCTCTGGGCACGAAGGGCGCGCGCACCGGTTTGAAGTGCTCGTAGAAGCGGTTCTTGAACTCGGCATGATATTGCTGCTTCACCGACGGGTCGGCGATGCCCTCTGCGAGTTCGTGGAGGCGGCGCTTGAGACCGGCGCGCTGTTCGGGGGTGTCGAGTGCCTCGGCGGCGACTTCGGATGCCCAGAGCCGGTCGACGAGCTGTTCGGGGGTTTTGAGCAACGCCTCGAACGCACCGGGACCGCCGGCGCGGACGAGGTCGTCGGGGTCCTGGCCTTGCGGGAGCGTGACGAAGGCGAGGCTGCGGCCGGGGGCGAGCATCGGGAGCGCGCGGTGGGCGGCTCTGAGCGACGCCTTCTGGCCGGCGCCGTCGCCGTCGAAGCAGAGCAACGGCACGTCGACCATTCGCCACAGTCGTTCGAGTTGCGCTTCGGTGAGTGCCGTGCCGAGCGGGGCGACCGCTTCGCCGAAGCCGGCCTGAGCGAGCGCGATGACGTCCATATAACCCTCGACGACCAGCACGCGGCCCGATTTGCGCGAGGCGGGGGCGGCCTTGTCGAGATTGTAGAGCGTGCGGCCCTTGTCGAAGAGCGGCGTGTCGGGGGAGTTGAGGTACTTCGGCTCGCCGCCGTCGAGCACGCGGCCACCGAACGCGATCGTCCGGCCGCGGGGGTCGCGGATCGGGATCATCAGGCGGCCGCGGAACCGGTCGTAGGGGTCCTTGCCCTCGACCGATATCAGCATGCCGGATTCCACCAGCATCGGGTCGCCGTAGTCCTTCAGCGCGGCCTTGAGCTTGCCGCGGCTGTCGGGGGCGAACCCCATGCCGAACGCGCGTGCCGTTTCGGGCCTGATCCCGCGGCGGTCGAGGAGTGCGCGAGCTTCGGTGCCGGGGAGGCCGTTGAGTTGCTCGACGAACCAGTCGGCGGCGTCGGCCATGACCTCGTGCAGGCCCTTGGCGCGCTCAGCCTTGGCGGCGGACTGGCGGTCCATCGCGGGCATGTCCATCCCGGCGGCCTGGGCGAGTTCCTTGACCGCGTCCATGAAGGGCAGGCCGCGCTGGTCGGTCATCCACTTGATCGCGTCGCCGTGCGCGGAGCAGCCGAAGCAGTGGTAGAAGCCCTTGTCGTCGTTGACGTAGAACGACGGTGTCTTCTCGTTGTGGAACGGGCAGCAGCCCTTATGCTCGCGACCGGCCTTGGTGAGCTTGGTGGTTTTTCCGACGAGCGCGGAGAGCGAGGTGCGGGCGCGGAGTTCGTCGAGGAATTGTGGGGTTAGGGCCACTTAACTCGCCCCGCCCACGACAGAGCCCCCCCGCCCGCTTGCGGGAGGGGGCTGGGGGGTGAGCACGCGCTCGGTACCGATCGCAGCGGTCAGAATGGTCTCCAATACGCCCGGCATGTTGGACGTCAGGTCGTTGTTCCAGAAACGGATGACGTGGTAGCCGGCGGCTTCGAGGTGCTTCGTGCGGGCGTCGTCATAGGTTGCCGCTTCGACGTGCTGGCTGCCGTCGAGTTCGATGATCAGCTTGTGCGATCGGCATACGAAGTCGGCGAAGTACCCGGCGATCGGCATCTGGCGGCTGAACTTGAGATCCTGCAACCTGGAGCCCTTTAGTTGCCGCCACAGCATCTGCTCGGCATTCGTCGTGTCGTTGCGGAGGTCTCGCGCCCTCTCTGTTGGTCGGTCCAGTCGATGGCGCGGGCCCACCCCTCGGTCCCCTCCCGCTTGCGGGAGGGGAGGAAGTAAGGGGCCGCCTTTATCCATTTACGACAGCGCTGCCTTCACCAGGCCGCTTGCCTTGCTCATGTCCAGTTCGCTGGCGTGGCGCGCTTTCAGCTCCGCCATCACGCGGCCCATGTCCTTCATGCCGGTGGCGCCGAGTTCCGCCTTGATCGCCTCGATCGCAGCGCTCGTTTCCGCCTCGCTCATCTGCTGCGGCAGGAAGCGTTCGATCACCGCGACCTCCGCCGTCTCCGCATCGGCGAGCTCCTGGCGGCCGCCCTTCGAGAACATCTCGATCGACTCGCGGCGCTGCTTGACCATCTTCTGGAGCACTTCGATCACCAGCGCGTCGTCGCTCTCGGGGGCCTTGCCATCTCTGGACTGAGGGGCACGCGCCTCGATGTCGCGGTTCTTGATCGCGGCCTGGATCAACGAGATAGCGTTGCGGCTCTGCTTGTCGCCGGCCTTCATGGCGGTCAGCTGCGCAGCCTTGATGTCGTCGCGAATCATGTACTGGTCTTTCAGGCGGTTCGGGATAGCCCGACGAGATAGCGCGTCCGCCGAATGTTTAACAGATTGACGCTGCGGCGCGGCGGCCTTAGCGGACACCACTTAGCGACATCGACAATCTAAAGAGAGTGCCCAGCCTGATGGCCGACGCCCTGCCAACACCCGTGCCTGTGGCAAAGCCAGCCGGCGCCACCGGCGTCCTCGTCCTCGCCAATGGCGACGTGATCTGGGGTCGCGGGTTCGGCGCGGAGGGCAGTGCGGTCGGCGAAGTGTGCTTCCACACCGCGATGACCGGCTATCAGGAGGTGCTGACCGACCCGTCGTTCGCCGGCCAGATGATCTGCTTCACGTTTCCGCACATCGGCAATGTCGGCGCGAACCCCGACGACGTCGAGGCGGACGACCCGCATGCACTCGGTATCATCGTCCGCGAGGACGTGACGCAGCCGTCGAGCTTTCGCGCGGTCGAGGGGCTGGATGGCTGGATGAAGCGGCATGCGCGGATCGGGTTGTCGGGCGTCGACACACGCGCGCTGACGCGGCGGATTCGGGTGGCGGGCGCGCCTAACGGGGTGATCGCGCATTCGGCGAGTGGCGAGTTCGACGTGGCGGCGTTGCTGGCGATGGCGCGGGCTTGGCCGGGGCTTGAGGGGATGGACCTCGCCAAGGACGTGTCGACGAGCATGCATTATGGCTGGGGGGAGGATGCTCCCGGCGGGGTTTGGAAGCTGGGCTTCGGATATTCTTCTTCCCCCCTCCCGCAGGCGGGAGGGGCCGGGGGTGGGCTCGCGCCTTCCTCGACGGACGACGGCGGGGTCGAGCACTCTTCCACCGTCCCCCCGGCAGGTGAGCGCGAGCCCACCCCCAACCCCCTCCCGCTTGCGGGATGGGGCTCAAGTGCGGCTCGCCCCCACGTCGTCGCGATCGATTACGGTTCGAAGCGCAACATCTTCCGCAACCTCGTCGCGGCCGGCGCGAAGGTGTCCGTGGTGAGCGCGACCGCCAGTTTCGACGACGTGATGGCCCTAAACCCCGACGGCATCTTCCTGTCGAACGGCCCCGGCGACCCCGCCGCGACCGCCGACTACGCCGTGCCGGTGATCCGCCAGCTGCTGGAGACGGGCAAGCCGCTGTTCGGCATCTGCCTCGGCCACCAGTTGCTCGGCCTCGCAGTCGGCGCGACCACGACCAAGATGTTCCAGGGCCACCGCGGCGCCAACCATCCGGTCAAGCGCCTGAGCGACGGTGCCGTGGAGATCACCAGCATGAACCACGGCTTCGCGGTCGAGCGCGACAGCCTGCCGGCCAACGTCCGCGAGACGCATGTGTCGCTGTTCGACGGATCGAATGCGGGGCTGGAACTGACCGACAAGCCGGCGTTCTCGGTGCAATATCATCCGGAAGCGAGCCCGGGGCCGCAGGATAGCTTATACTTGTTCGAGCGGTTTGTGGGGGAAGTTGAGGCAAGCCGTGGCTGACTACCTTGATACTCGTGATCGGGTCATCGAGGTGATCGGGCGTGAATTCAGTGCTGCCGGTGGCGGGCGATGGCGTATCGCCCTCGTTTGTGCCCGATTTCACATCGAACTTAAATCGGGATGGGCTCATCAGATCGCTAAGGACATGGATGAACTTGGGCTTGCTAGAAACATAAGTAGCGCCGAAGAGGCAGGCGTTGAGCCAAAAGGTGCTTGCGTTGAATGGGGGCGACGTGTCGCTAATGAACGTAGTATCCTAGGTCGTTTGAAGATGATCTCTCGGCCTGATCGAATTTCCATTGCTTCGCTGGTTGTTTCAATAGGCGCGTTAATCGTCGCCATCATCGCGCTGAAGAAGAATTAGCATGCCAAAACGCACCGACATCTCCTCGATCCTCGTCATCGGCGCAGGACCCATCGTCATCGGCCAGGCGTGCGAGTTCGATTATTCGGGCACGCAGGCGATCAAGGCGTTGAAGGAGGAGGGCTATCGTATCGTCCTCGTCAATTCGAACCCCGCCACGATCATGACCGATCCCGAGCTCGCCGACGCGACGTATGTCGAGCCGATCACGCCCGCGATCGTCGCCAAGATCATCGAGAAGGAGCGCCCAGACGCGATCCTGCCGACAATGGGCGGGCAGACCGCGCTGAACACCGCGCTCGCGCTGTTCCATGACGGTACGCTGGAGAAGTTCGGCGTGACGATGATCGGGGCGGATGCCGATGCGATCGACATGGCGGAAGACCGGCTGAAGTTCCGTGACGCGATGGACCGGATCGGGCTGGAAAGCGCGCGCTCGGCGATCGCACATACTGTGGAAGAAGCCTTGGAAGGCCTTGAGAAGACGGGGCTTCCGTCGATCATCCGGCCGAGCTTCACGATGGGCGGCTCAGGGGGCGGCATCGCGTATAATCGCGAGGAGTTCATCGCGATCGTCCGCAACGGGCTCGATCTGTCGCCGACCACCGAGGTGCTGATCGAGGAATCGCTGCTCGGCTGGAAAGAATACGAGATGGAGGTGGTGCGCGATCGCAACGACAACGCGATCATCATCTGCTCGATCGAGAATGTCGATCCGATGGGCGTCCACACCGGCGACTCGATTACGGTCGCGCCGGCGCTGACGCTGACCGACAAGGAATACCAGATCATGCGCAACGCATCGATCGCGGTGCTGCGGGAAATCGGTGTCGAAACAGGCGGTTCGAACGTCCAGTTCGCAGTGAATCCGAAGGACGGCCGGCTGGTCGTCATCGAGATGAACCCGCGCGTTTCGCGGTCGTCCGCGCTGGCGTCGAAGGCGACCGGCTTCCCGATCGCGAAGGTCGCGGCGAAACTGGCGGTCGGCTATACGCTCGACGAAATCACCAACGACATCACGGGCGCCACGCCCGCGTCGTTCGAGCCGACGATCGATTATGTCGTCACCAAGATCCCGCGGTTCGCGTTCGAGAAGTTCAAGGGTGCGTCAAACACGCTCGGCACGGCGATGAAGTCGGTCGGCGAGGTGATGGCGATCGGTCGCAACATCCACGAATCGATGCAGAAGGCTTTGCGCGGGCTCGAGACGGGCTTGTCGGGCTTCAACCAGGTCGATCATCTGGTCGGTGCGCCGCGCGCGGAGATCGAGGCGGCGCTGGCCGTCGCGACGCCGGACCGGTTGCTGGTGGCGGCGCAGGCGTTGCGCGAGGGCTTCACGGTCGCCGAGGTGCATGCGATCGCCAAGTATGATCCGTGGTTCCTGGAGCGGATCGCCGAGATCATCGCGGCCGAGGCCGAGGTGATGAAGGACGGCCTGCCGATCGATGCTCCCGGTATGCGGCGCCTGAAGAGTATGGGGTTCAGCGACAAGCGGCTCGCGTGGCTGGCGCTGCAATCCGCCAATCTGCGGGGCATGAACCGCGGGATCGCGCGCGGCTCGGGGCTGATCCACGAGGTCGTCAAGGCGATGACCGGCGGCGTGACCGAGGAGGAGGTGCGCCAGCATCGCCTGAAGCTCGGCGTGCGGCCGGTGTTCAAGCGGATCGACACATGCGCGGCCGAATTCGATGCGAAGACGCCGTATATGTACTCGACCTACGAGGCGCCGAGCTTCGGCGAGCCCGAGAACGAGTCCGAGCCGACCGATCGGAAGAAGATCGTGATCCTGGGCGGCGGGCCGAACCGGATCGGGCAGGGGATCGAGTTCGATTATTGCTGCTGCCATGCGTGCTTCGCGCTGGCGGATGCGGGCTATGAGACGATCATGGTCAACTGCAACCCGGAGACGGTGTCGACCGATTACGACACGTCGGACCGGTTGTATTTCGAACCGCTGACCGCCGAGGACGTGCTGGAGATCCTGCATGTCGAGGCGTCTAAGGGAGAGCTGGTGGGCGTGATCGTGCAGTTCGGTGGGCAGACGCCGCTGAACCTTGCGCGCTCGCTCGAGGCTGCGGGGATTCCTATTCTGGGGACGACGCCGGACGCGATCGATCTGGCGGAGGATCGTGAGCGGTTCGCGGCGCTGATCACCAAGCTCGGGTTGCGGCAGCCGGCCAATGGCCTGGCGCGGAGCCGGGACGAGGCGGTCGCGGCGGCGGAGCGGATCGGCTATCCGGTGCTGATGCGGCCTTCGTATGTGCTTGGCGGACGGGCGATGGAGATCGTCGATACGCTGGGGCAGCTCGAACACTATATCGCGACCGCGGTGCAGGTGTCGGGCGACTCGCCGGTGCTGATCGACCAGTATCTGCGCGATGCGATCGAAGTCGATGTCGATGCGATCTGCGACGGCACGGACGTGGTGGTCGCGGGCGTGTTGCAGCATATCGAGGAGGCGGGCGTCCATTCGGGTGACTCGGCGTGCTCGATCCCGCCTTACTCGCTGTCGGCGGAGATCATCGCCGAGATCGAGCGGCAGACGGTAGCTCTCGCGCATGCCTTGTCTGTCGTCGGCCTGATGAACATCCAGTTCGCGGTGAAGGATGGGCTGGTCTACCTCATCGAGGTGAACCCGCGCGCGTCGCGCACCGTGCCGTTCGTCGCCAAGGCGATCGGTGCGCCGATCGCGAAGATCGCGGCACGCGTGATGGCGGGGGAGAAGCTCGCAAACCTGCCGAAGATCGACCGGCATATCGACTATTATGCGGTGAAGGAGGCGGTGTTCCCCTTCAACAAGTTCCCCGGCGTCGATCCGGTCCTGTCACCGGAAATGAAGTCCACCGGCGAAGTCATGGGAATCGATCCCGATTTCACGATCGCGTTTGCCAAGGCCCAGCTTGGCGCGGGGACGATCCTGCCGACCAAGGGCAATGTCTTCGTCAGCGTGAAGGACGGCGACAAGGCGATGATCGTCGAGGCGGTGAAGGCGTTGGTCGACACCGGCTTCTCGATCGTCGCTACCGGCGGCACCGCGGATCACTTGGCGCGCGCCGGGTTGCCGGTAGAGAAGGTCAACAAGGTCGCGCAGGGGCGGCCGCATATCGTCGACCGGATCAAGGACGGCGACATCGCGCTGATCTTCAACACCACCGAGGGGTGGCAGAGCCTGAAGGACTCGCAGCCGATCCGTGCTTCGGCGCTGGGGCAACGCATTCCGTACTTCACGACCGCGCCGGCTTCGCTCGAGGCGGCGAAGGCGATTGCCAAGCTTTCGACGCACAGCCTTGAAGTACGGCCCCTGCAATCCTATTATTCGCAGTCGCACAACTGATCCCGACATAAGCGTGATGTGTGGGCGGGGCCGTTATGGCGCCCCGCGCGGGGAAATGAATTTGGGGACGAGATGATGGCGACCGTCGAAAAGATGCCGATGCTGCAGGAAGGCTATGAGACGCTCAGTGCGGATCTCAAGCGCCTGAAGGCCGAACGTCCGACGATCGTCGACGCGATCGAAGAGGCGCGCGCGCACGGCGACCTCAGCGAGAACGCGGAATATCATGCCGCGAAGGAGCGCCAGGGTCAGGTCGAGGCATCGATCTCCGACATCGAGGACAAGCTGTCGCGTGCGCAGATCATCGACCCGAAGGACCTGTCGGGCGACAAGGTCGTGTTCGGTGCGACGGTGACGTTGCTCGACGAGAACGACAAGCCGGTGAAGTATCAGATCGTCGGCCAGACCGAGGCTAACGCGAAGACGGGGCGGATTTCGTATAATTCGCCGCTGGGTCGTGGGCTGATCGGGCGCAAGCTCGACGAAGAAGTCGAGGTCACGGTGCCGGCCGGCGAGCGTTATTACGTCGTCTCCAAGATCGAGTTCATTTGATCCCATGAAGTTTTTCGAGACGCGGGCGACGGCGATCATCACGATCGTGACGGTCATCGTCTCGGGATTTCTGGTGCTGAGCGGGTCGCTCGGGTACTGGGCGGTGAACGCCGGGTTTATTCCGTTGCGGATGACCGACCTCGGTATTCCCAGCGAACATATGTTTATCGTGCCGTCTTGGGCGACGCCGCTGACCGCGACGTTGATCCATGGGGGGTGGGCGCATATTGCGCTGAACCTCGTGATGCTGGTGTATTGCGGGCAGTTTGTCGAGAAGGCGCTGGGGACGGTCGGGCTGGTCGTTCTGTACGTGCTGGGGGCGTATGCTGCGGCGGCGGGGCATTGGGCGTTCGGGTCTGACTCCACCGCGCCGATGATTGGCGCTTCGGGCGCGATTTCGGCGGTCGTCGGGGCTTATGCGCTGTTGTATGGCGAGCGACGGGCGCAGGCTATCGGGCCGGTGCCGGCTGGGGTCGTGCATGTGGTCTGGCTGGCGGCGGCTTGGATCGGGATCCAGTTGCTGATGGGGCTGGCCGGGTTTGGGGCTTCGGTTGGGGCTAGTGGGCCGATTGCTATTGGCGCGCATATCGGCGGGTTTCTGGCGGGGTTGGTTTTGGCTCGGCCTCTGTTGCTTTGGCATTACCGGGCGGCTTGAGTGGCTGGGTCCTGGCGACCCTTCACTTTCTCCACGCCTATTTGCACCAGCACCGTTCGTCTTGAGCAGCTGCTGAGCTTGTCGAAGTGGCGTATCGAAGGATAGGTTGGGGTGTGGGGCCTGTGCTTCGATACGAGCCCTCGATACGGCTCTTCGAGCCTACTCGGTCTCTACTCAGCACGAACGGGTGGGGGGAGGTCGCGCTTTTGCGCCATCGTCTGCTGTGCCCACGTATTTTGGCGGGGGCAGCGGGTGAGCAGAGTGCGTCAGTCAACAAGCCGGCGCGACGTGTACCGCAGCACTGCTTGGCGTGCCCTCACCCATCGCCGCCTTTGGCGTCTCTCCCTCTCCCGCCGGGAGAGGGAAGGGGCCCGCGGCTGCTTTGCCGTGGGACGGGTGAGGGCAAGTATTTTGCGCTCTGCCGGTTTCGCTAATTCTTGAGCACAAGCTCAGGTCGACGAAGGCAGACGTGCCGACGCTTAGCGCCGTCATTCCCGCGCAGGCGGGAATCCATAGCCTATGCCGTTGCGATCAGTTCGCGACGTTAGCCAATATGGGTTCCCGCCTCCGCGGGAATGACGGCTCAGGGGTAGTTCAGGCCGCGGTCGCGCCCAGGTTCGGCTCGAGCATGCGGTGGAGATGCACGACGACGAACTTCATCTCGGCATCGTCGACCGTACGCTGCGCCGCAGCACGCCAGGCCTTCTCGGCGCTGGCATAGTCGGGGAACACGCCGACGAATTCGATCTTGCTCAGATCGTTGAAATCCAGGGTGCGCGGGTCGCTGACGCGGCCGCCGAATACGAGGTGGAGCTTGCTCATGCGCTTGCTTTCCTAGGGAGGGGGTTGCCGCCTCCCTAGCGTGTTCGACCCGCGGTTTGAACCCTTAGACAGTAGGCTTTTGCGAAACGGCCTTCGCACCTGCGGTACCAGCCGTCGTGGCCGCCTTGACGATCCCCTCGAGCAAACCCTTGGCCTGATCGCGCGCATTGTCCTTGGTCAGGCCCAGTTCGCCCAATTCCGAGCGGCCTGCGTCCTTTGCAGCCGCAGTCGCCGCAACGATCGTTTCGCTGAGACGCTTGCCGACGGGGGCGAGCAATTCCTTTTCGCGGGCCGAGCGCGGGATCAGCGCACCGGCGAGCGCACCGACGGCGAGGCCGCCGACGAGGATGCCGAGCGGGT
The DNA here is from genome assembly GCF_030817315.1 of Sphingomonas faeni. Classification (NCBI taxonomy): domain Bacteria; kingdom Pseudomonadati; phylum Pseudomonadota; class Alphaproteobacteria; order Sphingomonadales; family Sphingomonadaceae; genus Sphingomonas; species Sphingomonas faeni. The sequence continues at coordinate 438,150 of NZ_JAUSZF010000001.1, forward strand.
TGGATTCGAGGTTGTTCACGACGCGCTTGGTCTTCTCACGCGAAACTTCGAGAACCTCGGAAGCCTTGTCGCCGGCGTCGTGATAGACCTTCGACGCGGTCTCACGGACGGTGTCGAGGCCCTCGCGCAGACGGCTCTCGGTCTCGTGCGCGGTTTCGTTTGCGGTGGTCTTTGCGTCGGTCATGGAACGGTCCTTCTGATGGCAAGCTGCTCGTCGTTCAACGCGAGCCGGGACTTCAAGGTTTCAACGATTAGCGGCCGCGGCGAAACAGTCCGACGATCCGGTGCCGCGCGAAAAACAATCCGGCGACCGCGGCAAATCCTGCGGTCGGCCCCGGATTGCGCTTCACCGTCTCTACGCTGGCGTTGAGCGCGGCGGTGCCGACATCGGCGACGTCGCGGCTTGCGTTCAGCGCGAGCTTCCGCGGGTTGAGCCGGTCCTGCAATTGCCCGAGCGTCATCATGACGCGCTGGCGAGCGAGGGCCGATTCGATCTCGGCGGCGGCGACTTTGGCGGATGTCATGATACGGGCTCGCTCTTCGTCTGAAGCTTCGACTTGCCGATCATCGCCAGGATCGCCGCCACTGCGAGGACGGCCACCACGACGATGGCGGTCGCCCATCCTGGCCCCACCAGCGTCGCTACCGTCAAGATCGCACCGACCAGCAGTGCGATCAGCGCGGCGAGACCCAGTACGGCGGCGACCGCGAAGAACATCGCGGCCGACTTGTACGCCGTCGCCGTCTCGCCGAACTTCGCCTTGTAGACAGCAACTTCCGCCGTCGCGAGGCTCTTCGTCTCGGTCGCCAGGCGACCGACGATCGAAACGAGGCTCTCGTCGTCCGCGGTTGCGAACGTCAGTGGCTCGGACAACGCGTCAGCCCTTCGAGTTGGCGTCGACGCCCGACTGAACCAGTCGTGCAACGACGAAGCCGACCGCGGCAGCGGCACCGACGGCAATAGCCGGCGACTTGCGGACGAGTTCGCGCGCGTCGTCGAACAGCTCGTCGATGTCCTTGGCCTTTACCTGGTCGGCGAAACCCGAGACAGTGTCGGCGGCGCTGCGGGCATAGCCGCCATATTGCGAGCCGAGCTTTTCATCGACCTGGCCAGCGGCGTCGGTCAGCAGCTGGGCTACCTGCTCCAGGGCACCGCTAGCGCGCGCCTTCCCGTCTTCGGCGAAGGTGCGGACCTTGTCGGTCGCCTGCGCGGTGTATTTGCCGGCATTGTCCTTGATCAACTGCTTGGCGTCCGTGGCCTTCTCACCGACAGTGTCGGTCGTGCCGCCGATGGTCGCGCCCTTCAGGGGTTCCGACGGGTTCAGATCGGCAGCGTTCGAAACATCTGCATCGCTCATCGGTGTTGCGTTCGTGTCGGCCATGGCCATCCCTTTCGAAATTGTTACGCTCTCAACACCGTCGCCGAAGCGCGGTTCCCGATAACTGGTGCGATTGCCCGTTATGACGCGAGACGATAGAGGCATCGCGAACGGTCCGAGGCCCAGTCCCCGGAACGGTACCCAGAAATGGTAGGAGCATCGTTACGTGACCGCAATCATTGACCTTCATGCACGTCAGATCCTCGACAGCCGCGGCAATCCGACCGTCGAGGTCGACGTGCTGCTCGAAGACGGCAGCTTCGGCCGTGCCGCAGTCCCGTCGGGCGCATCGACCGGCGCGCACGAGGCGGTCGAGAAGCGCGACGGCGACAAGGCTCGCTGGGGCGGCAAGGGCGTCGATGGCGCGATCGACGCGGTCAACGACGAGATCACCGACACCGTGCTGGGCATGGACGCGGAGGACCAGTCGGACCTCGATCGCGCGATGATCGAGCTCGACGGCACCGAGAACAAGGGCCGGCTGGGCGCGAACGCGATCCTGGGCGTGAGCCTCGCCGTCGCCAAGGCTGCGGCCGAAGCGCGCGGCCTGCCGCTGTACCGCTACATCGGCGGCGTGCAGGCGCATCTGCTGCCGGTGCCGATGATGAACATCATCAACGGCGGCGAGCATGCCGACAACCCGATCGATTTCCAGGAATTCATGATCGTGCCGGTCGGCGCGTCGAACATCCTCGAAGCCGTCCGCTGCGGTTCGGAGATCTTCCACACGCTGAAAAAGGGCCTGAGCGAGAAGGGCCTGTCGACCAGCGTCGGCGACGAAGGCGGTTTCGCACCGAACATCGGCAGCACGACCGAGGCGCTCGACTTCATCATGTCGAGCATCGAGAAGGCTGGGTACACCCCTGGTGAGGACGTGATGCTCGCGCTCGATTGCGCGGCGACCGAGTTCTACAAGAACGGCAAGTACGACATTTCGGGCGAGGGCAGGATCCTCGATAGCGGCGAGATGGCGGAGTATCTGGCGGACCTCACGCGCCGCTACCCGATCTTCTCGATCGAGGACGGCATGGGCGAGGACGATTGGGAGGGCTGGAAGACGCTGACCGACCTGATCGGCGACAAGGTCCAGCTGGTCGGCGACGATCTGTTCGTGACCAACCCGAAGCGTTTGAAGCGCGGGATCGATGGCGGCTATGCCAACTCGCTGCTGGTGAAGGTCAACCAGATCGGCACGCTGACCGAGACGCTCGAAGCGGTGTCGATGGCGCAGCGCGCGAAGTATACCGCGGTGATGTCGCATCGTTCGGGCGAGACCGAGGATTCGACGATCGCCGATCTGGCGGTCGCAACGAACTGCGGTCAGATCAAGACGGGCAGCCTCGCGCGGTCGGACCGGTTGGCCAAGTACAACCAGCTGATCCGTATCGAGGAAGAGCTGGGCGATGCGGCGCGCTATGCGGGTCGCGACATCCTGATCGGCGGCTGATTAGGTCTAGCCGCTTCGGTAAGTCCCTCTCGTCATCCCCGCGGAGGCGGGGACCCATACTTTTTGAACGGCAGTGTTCCTGCTGCAAGGCCAGCCAGTATGGGTTCCCGCCTGCGCGGGAATGACGGGTGGGTGTTTGACGGGTATAGGTGCCTAATCAGTCGGTGATGACGAACGGATTGCGACAGAGGTACCGGAGGACGACATGGCACGCGTGACGACGAAGACCAGCAAACTGCGGAAGACGATGCGCAAGGCCGCGTGGCCGGCGTTGGGGCTGACGCTGATGGCGTTCTTCGGCGCGTATGCCGTGCTCGGGCCGAACGGGATGTTCGCGTATGGCGATTACAAACGCCAGCTCGCGAAGCGGGAGCGGGACTATGCCGTGCTCGATCGCAAGCGCGAGGTTCTGAAGAACCGGGTGGCGTTGCTGAACCCGGATCATGCGAACCCGGACATGGTCGACGAGATGGTTCGGCGGGAGCTTAACGTGGCGCATCCGGACGAGGTGATCGTTCCGCTGGGGAACTGAGCTTCTGCACCCCTCTTTGGAAGGGAGGGGATCTTTTGCTCCCCTCCCTGAAAGGGAGGGGTTGGGGGTGGGTCGGCCGGCTTGGGTCGCCACCGTTCGAATATGCGGAAGCCGACCCACCCCCGACCCCTCCCTTCCAGGGAGGGGAGAAGAGGGGTCGGCTTCCGATCAAGTGTCTACCGACCCAGGAACGTCAGCAGGTCGTTCGTGAAGCGACTGCTCTCCGTGATCGTCAGGCCGTGCGGGGCGCCGTCATATTCTACCAGTTGCGAGCCGGCGATGCCCTTGGCCGCGGCGCGACCGGTGGCGTCGATCGGCACCGTCTTGTCGCTCGTTCCGTGGACGACGAGCGTCGGTACGCGGAAGGCGGCGAGGTCGGCGCGGAAGTCGGTGTGGCCGAACGCCTTGGCGCATTCCAGAGTCGGGTGCAGGCCGGCCTGCATCGCAAGGCTCCAGGCCCAGTCGACGACTTCGTCGCTGACCGGCGAAGTGATGAACCCGACCCCGAAGAACTGCTGGAGAAATGTCTTGAAGAACGCCGGGCGGTCTTCCTCGATACCCGCGCCGATGCTCGCGAGCGTCTCCTCGTCGACGCCATCGGGGTTGTCGTCGGTCTTGAGCATGTACGGCACGACAGACGAGATCAGCCCGGCTGCAACCACGCCCTTGCCGTCGTAGCGGCTCATGTAGCGTGCGATCTCGCCGCCGCCCATCGAGAAGCCGACGATCGTCGCGTCGTTCTGCGCGCCGGTGGCTTCCATCACGTCGGCCAGATCGTCGGTCAGCGTGTCGTAATTATAGCCGGTCCAGGGCTGGCCCGAGCGGCCGAAGCCGCGGCGGTCGTAGGCGATCGCGCGGAAGCCGGCATTGGCGAGCGCCATCGCCTGCGCGTCCCAGCTGTCGGCGTTGAGCGGCCAGCCGTGCGTCAGGATCACCGGGCGACCCGTGCCCCAGTCCTTGACGTAAATGTCTGTACCGTCGCGGGTTTTTACGTAGGGCATGAAGCTATCCAGTCTCTCGAGGGAGGTGACGGTTCAACGGCTCATCGTACGCGCCGTTCCGCACGCTGGCGTACCGAGGCTTCGACTGGCAGCATGGTACCAGACGAATCGGAATCGGAGACAGGATGCGGATCGGACTTTTGACGACGGCGCTCGGCGCGGTCCTCGCCTTGAGCGCGTGCGGCCCCGCGCAGACTCCTTCGAACACGCAGGCTCCCGCTGCGTCTACGACCGCTGCGACGAGCGACTGGGCGGGGTTCCGCGATGGCTTCATCGACGGATGGTTCAAGATCGATCCGGCCAACGCGGTGTATCAGGGCAAGCACGAATACGACGGTGGCTTGGGCGACTGGAGCGCTGCGGGGCTGAAGCGGCAGGCGGACTTCCTGCATGGCGCGATCGACAAGGCGGGGGCGTTCAAGGACCTCAAGCCTGCCGAGGCGTTCGAGCGCGACTATCTGGTGCAGGTCGCCAAGGGGAAGCTGTTCTGGCTGGAGGACGCTGACCAGCCGCATCATAACCCGTCCTGGTATGTCGGCGCGGGGCTCGATCCGAACGTCTATATCGCGCGCAACTATGCCGATGCGCCGACGCGGATGAAGGCGCTGACCGCGTTCTTCCAGAAGATCCCGGCGGCGGCGGGCAATATCAAGGCGAACCTCAAGGCGCCGATGCCGCTGAGCTACGTCAATTTCGGGGCGGCGGCGTTCAACGGCTTTGCGGATTATTACAGCGGCGATGCGGTGAAGGCGTTTGCGGGCGTCAAGGACGCGGCGGCGCAGAAGCAGCTGACCGATGTGGCGACGGCAGCGGCGGCGGCGATGCGCGATCTGGGGACGTGGACCGAGGGCCAGCGCGCGACTGCGACGCAGGATTTCGCGCTGGGGGCGGACAAGTTCTCGCGGATGGTGGCGATGACCGAGGGTGTCGATACGCCGCTCGACCAGCTCGAGGCGGCGGGTGTCGCCGATCTGAAGCGCAACCAGGCGGCGCTGGCGCAGGCGTGCGGGGCATTCGCCAAGGGGCTGTCGATCACGGCGTGCATGGACAAGATGAACGCGAACAAGCCGGTCGGCGGCCCAGTTGCGGAGGCTCGGCGGCAGATCCCGACGTTGCGGAAGTTCGTCGTGGATCACGACCTGCTGACGATTCCGGGGACCGAGCAGGCGCTGGTCGAGGAATCGCCGCCGTATAACCGGCAGAACTCGGCGTATATCGATCCGCCGGGACCGTTCGAGACGGGGGTGCCGTCGATCTATTACATCTCGCCGCCCGACCCGAGCTGGACCAAGGCGGTGCAGGATGCGTTCGTGCCGGGCAAGAACGACCTGCTGTTCACGTCGGTGCACGAGGTCATGCCGGGGCATTTCGTCCAGTTCCTGCATGCGAACCGGTCGCCTTCGCTCCTCGGGCGGCTGTTCGTCGGGTATGCGTTCGCCGAGGGGTGGGCGCATTATGCCGAAGAGATGATGTGGGAGGCGGGGCTTAACGACGGTGATCCTGAGACTCATGTCGGTCAGATCTCGAACGCTCTGTTGCGGGATTGCCGGTATCTGTCGGCGATCCGGATGCACGCCAAGGGGATGACGCAGGAGCAGTCTTTCCGGATGTTCGTCGACGAGTGTTACCAGGACGAAGGGAATGCGAAGCAGCAGGCTGCGCGGGGGACGTATGATCCTGCGTATCTGAATTATACGATGGGTAAGTTGATGATCCGGAAACTGCGGGCGGACTGGACCGCGACGCGGGGTGGGCGGAAGGCTTGGAAGGCGTTCCATGACCAGTTCTTGAGTTATGGGGGGCCGCCGATTCCGTTGGTGCGGAAGGCTATGATGGGGGAGGCTGAGGCTGGCGCGGCGTTTTGATTTGGGGCTAATCCTCCCCGGGACGGGGAGGATTGGCTTCTTGCTGCTCCCTCTCCCCTTTGGGGGGGGGGCTGGGGTGAGGGGTTGTTTCCGGGGGGAGCATTGCTGGGCTGCCCCTCTCCCCGACCCTCTCCCCGGGGGGGAGAGGGAGTAGGAGTTACCGCGTCTGTTGTGCGGGTTGAACGTCTTGGGTTTCCTCGGTCGGCGGGTTGCGGATCGAGGGGCGGAGGCGGCTTAGGCTGCATAGGCCTGCCACTAGTGCTAGGCCGGCAGCGACCAGCGGCGGGGTCATACCGGCGCCTACGCCCATGGCCAGGAGGGCGGCTACCAAGGTGGCGCCGGTGGTCTGGCCTACCAGGCGGACCGTCGAGACCAACCCGCCCGCTGCCGCGGCGCGTTCGCGGGGGGCGGAGCCGATGATGAGGCGCGCGTTCGGGGCCATGAACATGCCGAAGCCCGACCCACACACAGCCATTCGCCAGGCGATGTCGAAATAGCCGGGGTCTGCGGGCATGTACGCGATCAGCAGCAGCGCGCAGATCGATACGCCCATGCCGATGCCGCCGAGCAGGCCTGCGGGGTAGCGATCCGATAACCAGCCGGAGAGTGGCGCGACGAACATGTTGGCCAGCGGCCACGGCGCGATCGCTGCGCCGACTTCCGCCGCGCTGAACCCGTAGGCGTGCGTCAGGCGGAAAGGCGTCGAGAGCAACAGCGTCATCTGCGCGATGAACGCGGTGTAGGCACCGATCGCCGACAGCGCGAGCACCGGGCGCGCGAGCAGGTCGATCGGCAGGATCGGCTTGGTCTCGCCCTGTTCGCGCTTCACGAAGAACCAGCCGATCACCGCGCCGGTCAGCACGATCGCGGCGGAGACGATCGGGCTGTCGCCGTGGACCGCGCTTTCCGCGCCGCCGATGACGAGGCCGATCATCGCCGCGCACATCACTGCGCCGAGGACGTCGAAGGGTTCGTCACGGCGTTGCGGTTCGGGCAGCGCGCGGCCGAGTAGCAGGCTGGCGATCGCGAACGGTACTGCGCTGGCGAACACCCAGGGCCAGGGGGCGATAGCCAGCACTAAGCCGCCGATCGTCGGTGCGAGGGCCGCCGAACTGGAAACGACGACCGAGTTGATGCCGAGCCCGCGGCCGAGCTGCTTGGTCGGGTAGATCGAGCGGATCAGTGCGGATGAGACGCTTAGTGCGGCCGCAGCGCCGAGCGCTTGTGCCGCGCGGACGACCAGGAGGAACGGCAGGCTCTTCGCGAAGAAGCAGAGCAACGTCGCCACCGTGAAGAGCAGCTGGCCGTATTGGTACATCCGCTTCAGCCCGATCCGGTCGCCGAGTCCCGAGAACGGGAGCAGCGCCATTGCCAGGATCAGCTGGTAGACCGTGACGACGGTCACCACCGCGCTGCTGCCGACGTTCAGGTCGCGCGCGATCGTCGGGAGCGCGACGGTGGCGATACCGCCGTCGATAATCGTCAGCGCCGTGCCCGCCGAGATCGCGGCGATGGCGATGAAGCGGCGGGGTTTGGGCAGGCCGTCGGCCGCCGATATCTGGTCCGGTTGCATTGCGGACGGCGATAGACCCCGGCATGAAGCTCGCCAAGCAATTCAGGGAGATACGGTATGCGGGTTCTGACTTCGATGCTTGCGGCGACGATATTGAGCGGGACGACCGGCCTTGCAGGCGCCGCTGCGCTTGCCCAAGTCGCGCCGATGACCAAAACCGATACAGCCGCTGACCCGTATATCTGGCTCGAGGACAAGGACGGCGCGAAGCCGCTGGCCTGGGTCGAGGCGGAGAATGCGAAGACTCTCCCGCGGCTGCAGAACGATCCGCGCTACAAGACCTTCTACGCCGAGGCGCTGGCGATCGCGTCGGCGAAGGATCGCATTCCGATGCCGAACCAGATGTTCGGGCGGATCTATAATTTCTGGCGCGACGCCGAGCATCCGCATGGGCTTTGGCGCTGGACCAGCGCGGCGGATTACGCGAGCGCAACGCCGAAATGGACGACCGCGCTCGATCTCGATGCGCTGGGCAAGGCCGAGGGCAAGCAGTGGGTGTGGAAGGGTTCGACTTGCCTCCAGCCCGAGGAGCGGCTGTGCCTGGTCGCGCTGTCGGAGGGTGGCGAGGATGCGGTGACGTACCGCGAGTTCGACCTGTCGACGGGAGCGTTCGTCGCGAACGGCTTCATGTTGCCGAAGTCGAAGCAGGATGCGAGCTGGGTCGACAAGGATACGCTGCTGGTCGCGCGCGATTGGGGCGCGGGGACGACGACGCAGTCGGGCTATGCGTTCGTGTTGAAGCAGGTGAAGCGCGGCCAGCCGCTGACCGCCGCTATCGAGGTGTATCGCGGCGCGGCGACCGACCAGGGGCCGACCGGCGCCGACGTGCTGACCGACGAGAAGGGCAACCGGCTGGTCGTGATCCAGCGGCGGAAGACGTTCTTCGGTGCGGACAAGCTGGTGTGGACGCCGGCGGGGACGCGGCCGCTCGCGTTGCCCGACCGGACGTTTCCGGCGGGAATGATCGACGGGCAGGTAATTTTCTCGACCAGCGATCCCTGGGGCAAGATTCCCGAGGGGGCGGTTGCCTCTGCACCGCTTGCCGAGGTCGAAAAGGGGACGATCAATCCGACGATCGTCTTCGCACCGGGGCCGCGCCAGTCGGTCGACGGGATGGCGTTGACCAAATCGAAGCTGCTGCTGGTGGTGTCGGACAACGTCCGCGGCCGCGCGTCGGTCTATACGCACGGGGCGGGGGGCTGGACTGCGAAGCCGATCGCGTTGCCAGACAATGCCTCGATCGACGTCGCGAGCACGACCGATCGTAGCGACGATGCGTATCTGACGGTGACGGGGTTCCTGACGCCGACGTCGCTCTATTCGCTGGATGCGGCGTCTTTCGCTGCACCAAAACCGATCAAGACGTTGCCGCCGAAATTCGATGCGTCGAACGACGTGGTCGAGCAGTTCGAGGCGACCTCCACCGACGGGACGAAGGTGCCGTACTTCGTGGTCCACAAGAAGGGCATCACGCTCGGCGGGACCACGCCGACGATCATGACGGCGTATGGCGGCTTCCAGGTGTCGATGACGCCGAGCTATTCGGGGAGCACCGGCAAGCTGTGGCTGGAGCGGGGCGGGTCTTATGTGCTTGCCAACATCCGCGGTGGCGGGGAGTTCGGGCCTAAATGGCATGATGCTGGGCGGAAGACCAAGCGGCAGGTCATCTACGACGACTTCGCCGCGGTGGCGAAGGACCTGTTTGCGCGGAAGCTGACGAGTCCGGCCAAGCTCGGCATTTATGGCGGGTCGAACGGTGGGCTGCTGATGGGGGTCGAGTTCAACCAGCATCCGGACCTGTGGAAGGCGGTGACGATCCAGGTGCCGTTGCTCGATATGATCCGGTATGAGGGGATCGCGGCTGGCGCGTCGTGGGTCGACGAATATGGCTCGGTGACGGTGCCGGAGGAGAAGGCGTTCCTCGAAAAGATCTCGCCGTATCAGAACATCAAGAAGGGCGTCGCGTATCCGGAGCCGTATATCTGGACGACGACCAAGGACGACCGCGTCGGGCCGCAGCATGCGCGGAAGTTCGCGGCGCGGTTGAAGGAATATGGGCTGCCGTATCTTTACTATGAGGATACCGCGGGTGGTCATTCGGGGGATGCGGATATCGAGCAGGGGGCTCGGTTGCAGGCTCTGCAGATGACGTATTTTACGCAGAAGCTGGTCGGGCCGGCGAAGTAGGGGGCGGCTCCTACCGTCTCCCGCTACTCCATGCCGTTCTCCCGCGAACGCGGGAGCCCAGGGTTACGAACGGTACCGCTTGTGATCCTGGGCCCCCGCTTTCGCGGGGGAACCGTGAGGCGTTAGTTTCAACGTCAGCGGCAGCGGACCTGGTTGTTGCTCTGCTCGACCGCACGTCCGGCCAGGCCGCCCGCTGCTGCACCGAGCAGCGAACCGACGATGCGCGAACGGCCGCCGTCGATGACGTTGCCGAGAATGCCGCCACCCGCTGCACCGACGATCAGCCCGGTCGTGCCGTCGTTGCGCTTGCAGTAATATTGGCCGTCCTGGCCCGCATAGACGCGGTCGTTGGTTGCCAGCGTGCGTTCCTGGTAGTTCGGGCCTGCGCGGTAATAGCGTGATGGATCGTAATTGCCTTCGTCGCGCTCGTCCGGATAGGCTTCCTGATAGCCACCGCTCCGATCGGGTGCGGTGCGGTAGCCGCCCTGTGGCGCATAGCCGCCGCGATTGCCGCGGAGCGACTGGTAGCGATCGAATTCCTGGCGGAAGATCTGCAATTCGCTGTCGAGGCGTGACTGGGCGGCGGCGAAACGCGCGTCGTCGGCTTGCGACTGGGCGAGCGCGGGGGTGGCGGCGGAGAGGCAGGTAGCGGCGATCAGTGCGGCCGTACCGAGGAAACGCTTCATGATCCGGATCCTTCTGGGGGAGTCACAACGAGAGTGGGCGGCAGCATCGCGCCACCGCCCACTCGATTTCAAGACCTATCAGCGGCAGATCTGCACGCGGCGGTTATGGCGCCATTCGGTGCGGCAGCGGCGATTGTTGTTGTTCCAGTTGCGACGGTCGTTGTCGCGGCCACGATAGCGGCGGTTGTCGTGGCGATCGCCGCGGTGATCGTTCCGGCGATAGTCGCGACGGTCGCCACGATGATCCCCGCGGTGGTCGTTGTCGCGATACTGCTGGCTGTACCCGCGCTGCGCTTCTGCGGGAGCGGCGGCGCCGAGGCCGAGCGTTGCGAAAGCCAACCCGGCGGCGATGAGATGCGTAAACTTCATGAGATGTCCTCTCGAACCCGACAATCGGGATGCGCCGTTGTACGGCTATCGAAAGACATCGTTCCTGAACAGGGTTGTCGGCTGGCGTACAGGTTGGGCGCGCCAGCCGAGGATCGATTGGCCCGAAGTTAGCTGGGGAGGCCTTCGATCACGAACACCCGGTAATCGGCGCCCTTGAGACGGTGCTGCAATGCGTCCTGATAGGCGGGGCTGTCGTACCAGGCATGCGCCTCGGCCACGTCCGGGAATTCGAGGATCACGGCGCCGTCGACGGTCGGACCTTCGAGCGTCTCGATCGCGCCGTAGAACGCCAGCGGGGTCAGCGTGCGTCCTTCGCGGGCCAGCGGTGCCTTGGCCTGATACTGCTTCATCTCGGCGGCATCGGTGATCTCGTTGCGCACGAATACGACATAGGCGGTCATCTGGATTCTCCTTCTGCGGCGGCAGGGTGGCGGTGGATATACCTATGCCCGTCACAATGCGCCTGGTTTCGGCCTGAACGCGCCGAGGCCTGCGATCGCGAGGCGTTGCGCGGGGATGGCGGTCTCGGCGAACGAGAAGCGCAGGTAGCGCGCGGCGGTCGGTCGGGCGAAGGCGATACGCTGGGCGGCAAGCGCGTAGGCGATGTTGGGGAGTTCACCCTTGGCGATGTCCTGCCAGGTCTTGCCGTCGGCGCTCGCCTCGACCCGGTAGCCCTTGGGCGGGGCGGTCTTCGCCATCACCGCGCGGGATGGGATGAGGACGAACCCGGCGAGTGTCTCGGTCGCGCCGAGGTCGATCGTGACCGAGGCGGGTATGCCGGGTGCGGGTGCGGGCATGGTCCAGGCGGTTGCGCTGTCGTCGTCGAGCAGCGCCTTGGCGCCCGGTGCGGTGGCGGTGACGATCGACCAGCGGCTGGTGACGACGGTGGTCGTGTCGGTGTTCCGGACCGGTGCGACCGGAGCGGGCGCGACCTGGCGGAACAGCGCGACTTCGCTGATCGCGGGGCAGGCTGTGCCTTCGAGGATTCGCAGGCGGAGGCGGCGGGGGGCGATCGGTTTTTCGAGACGAACGATCCGTTGGGGGCCGATTCCCGAATGCTCGGCGAGCTTTTCCCATCGTCCGTTGATCTCCGCATCAATAGCGAAGCGGGTGACGCGTATGCCGAGCGGGAGATACTCGCGGAGGCGGATGAGATCGAACGATCGGCCCGGCGGGAGGTCGAGCGTAAGCGTCGGGGTGGTGATGGCGTCGGGCGTCGACCAATAGGTGTCGCGGTTGCCGTCGAGCACCGTGCTGGCCGCATAGGTCTTCCCGCGGACGTGGGTTGCCGATGCGACCGCACCTTTTGCGAGATCGGTGGCGAAGGTCGCGGCCTGCGCGGTGCCGAACGACTTCAGCGTCTCGACGTCGATGTCGGCGAGGCGACCGCGGCGGTCCGGCGGCAGGTTGAGGTTGAGGTTGGTGCCGCGGCCGACCGACTCGTCGTGGAGCTTGATGAGGCGCGCGGGCGTCTTGACCTTCGAATCCTCGTCGGCGTGATAGAACCAGCCGGGCCGGATCGAGACGTCGGTCTCGGCGGGCCACCAGAGCGGCGCGCCGCGCACGCCCGAATTGCCCTCGGACTGGACATAGGGATGGTTCGGCATCGTCGGCCAGCACGGATCGCCGGCGACGCCATCCTCGTTCCCGACCCAGCGCAGGTCCGCGCCGAGCGGGTCGAAGGTGCAGGCCATCGGCTGATGCTGGTGGACCAGCGCGACGATCGACGGCCAATTATAGTATTTCGGGGCGTCGATCTTCCGCGTGTCGCGCGCGCCGCCGTAATAGCCGTCACCGCCGTTCGCGCCGTCGAACCAGAATTCGAACAGCGTGCCATAGCGCGTGCAGAGCTCGACCACCTGCTTGCGGAAATATTCGACATAGGCTGGGCGGCCGTACTCGGCGTGGTTGCGATCCCAAGGCGAGAGATAGAGGCCGAAATCGAGGCCGGCGCGGCGGGTCGCGCGCTCCATCTCGCCGACGATGTCGCCCTTACCGTCCTTGTAGGGACTGTTGCGGATGCAGTGTTCGGTCAGCATCGTCGGCCAGAGGCAGAAGCCGTCATGATGCTTGGCGGTCAGGATGATGCCGCGCATCCCGCCCGCCTTGGCTGCCGCGACGATCTGGTCGGGCGAGAAGTCGGTCGGGTCGAAGAGCTTCGGATCCTCGTCGCCGTATCCCCATTCGCGATCGGTGAAGGTGTTGATCGAGAAATGGACGAACGCGTATTGCTCTCGCGCGTGCCAGGCGAGTTGGCGCTTCGAGGGTGTCGCACCCCAGGGTTTCGGCGCGGTGTCGCGGCCGGCACCTATCGCTGGCGTGGCGGTGGCGGCTAGACCCGAGGCGAGCAGCAGGCGGCGGGAAACTTCGGTCATCATCGTCTCCGGGAGAGGCTCAGGCAGCGGGCTGGCCGAACGAGGGCGGTCGGTCGGCGAGCTTCGCGCCGAATGCAGGGTTCGGCGTGGCGGACATGGTGAAACGGAGCGTGCCGCCAGTCGCGAGATCGGCGTGGGATATCCAGCTCTTGGTCCACGGCTTGCCGTTCCACTGGACCGCCGCGACGTAGGGCGTGTCGGCGCGGTTGCCGGGGGCTTCGACGACCAGCTTGCGACCCTTGCCGACGCGGACTTCGGCGTGGGTGAACAGCGGCGAACCGAACACGTAGACCGCCGCCACCGGATCGACCGGGTAGAAGCCGAGTGCGGACATCACGAACCACGCGCTCATCTGGCCGCAATCGTCGTTGCCGATGATCCCGTCGGGTGCGTTGCGGTACATCGTGTCGAGCAGCTTGCGGACCAGCGCCTGCGTCTTCCACGGCTGGCCGACATAGGCGTAGAGATAGGGCACGTGCTGATCGGGTTCGTTGCCGTGCGCGTATTGGCCGAGCAGCCCGGAGATGTCCGGCGGCGCGTCCTTCGGCAGCGTCGACGGTGCGGTGAACAGCGCGTCGAGCCGTGCAGCGAATTTCGCGTCGCCGCCGAAATGCGCGATCTGGCCGTAGAGGTCGTGCTGGTTCAGGAACGTGGTCTGCCAGCCGTTCGCCTCGGTGAAGTCGCGGTAGCGCTTGGTGTGGCTGAGCTGGATCGGGTCGTAGGGCGTCAGCCAACTGCCGTCGGCGAGCTTTGGCCGCGCTAAGCCGATCGTGGGATCGAGCACGTTGCGGTAGTTGCGGCTGCGGAGACGCAGGCGGTCGGCGTCGTCTTTCGCGCCGGCCTTCTGCGCGAGCGTGGCCATCGCCCAGTCGTCATAGGCGTATTCCTGAGTCCGGCTGACCGACTCGTCGACCGTATCGGCAGGGAGGTAGCCGCGCTCGATATACGTGCCACGTGCGCGACTGTTGACCAGATCGGGCGCCGCGGGATCGAACGCGCGCGTACGGATCGCGGGCCATGCCGCGGCATAGTCGGCGTCGATGCCCTTTGACGCGGCCTCGGCCATGATCGCGACCGAATGCCAGCCGATCATCGTGCCGGTCTCTACCCCCTGGAGCGGCCAGCAGGGCGGGCCGTACGCACTTTGCTGCGTCTGGCGGATCAGGTCGCGGACCAGCGATTTCGCGCGGTCGGGGGCGACCAGCGTCAGCAGCGGGTGGAGCGTGCGATACGTGTCCCAGGTCGAATAGGTGCTGTACGCCTGTTCGCCGGCGGGCACGCTATGGATCTCGCGATCGAGCCCGATATAGCGGCCGTCGACGTCGGAGAAGAGCGTCGGGGCGATCATCGCGTGATAGAGCGCGGTGGTCATGATGACGCGCGCATCGTCGGTGCCGCCCTCGACCTTCACGACCTTCAGCGTGTCGGCCCAGGTTCGGATCGCCTGACGCCGCGCGATGTCGAAGTCGCGGAAATAGGACGCGGCGAGGTTGGTGCGGGCGCCGGCCATGTCGACTGCCGAGACGGCGGTGCGGACGACGATCGGCGCTTTTCCGGCGTCGTCATAGTGCAGAACTGCCCGGACGCGGTCTGCGGTGACGATCGCGCCGTTGACGCTTTGCTCGCCGGCGTGGAGCGTGATCCGGTCGGGCTTGGGTGAGACGTGCATCGCGAAATGGATGCGGCGGCCCTTGGCCCAGCGGAACGTGCGGCGGCTGCCGGTGAGCGTGCCGTCGGTATCGAGTTCGATCCGGCTCTCGTCGATCAGCGGACCCTCGCCGGGGCGGCTGTCGCGGTAGTTGCCGAGGTCGACCAGGAGATGGCCGGGGCCGGCGGGGAAGTGGTGACGCTGCCACCCGACGCGCGTCTCGGCGGTCAGTTCGGAGCGGACGCCGTTGCCGAGCGTGACGGCGTAATAGCCGGGCTCGGTGACCTCCTGCGTGTAGGTCTGGCGATAGCCTTCGCCGGGCTTGTCGGGTGCGCCGGGCAACAGCTTCACGGCGCCGCGACCGGGGACGACCAGCACGTCCATCAGGTCGGCGATGCCGGTGCCCGACAGATGCGTGTGCGAGAAGCCCATCATGGTCGGGTCGCCGTGATGATAGCCTGAGCAGTTCGCCCAATTCTCGGTATCGGTATCGGGGCTGACCTGGACCATGCCGAACGGCATCGTCGCGCCGGGATAGGTATGGCCGTCGCCGCCGGTGCCGATCCAGAGGTCGGGTTTTGCTTGTGCCGAGCGCGCGGCGGCGGGGACCGCACCGGCGATCGCCAGCGCACCGCTGGAGCCTAGCAGGGCGCGCCTGGTAATCTTCATAATGCGCTCGCCAATAGTGCGGGGCGGGTGTTGGCAAGCTGAACGATCAGTTCTCCGAACAGCCCGTTGGCCCAGGCGAACCAGGAGCGGGTGAACTTGGCGGGATCGTCCTTGTCGAACGCCTCGTGGATGAAGCCGGTGTCGGCATCGGTGTCGCGCAGCATACGCAGGCACGCGCGGACCGTGGCATCGTCGGCGCCCGCCAGCGCGCGGACAATCAGCGACATCGGCCAGATCTGGCCGAGCCCGACATGCGGTCCGCCGATTCCCTCGGCCTTGCTGCCCTTAAAGAAATACGGGTTTGCGTCGCTCCAAGCGGCTTGCGCGGTGCGGCGCCAGAGCGGATCGGTGGCGGGGACGCAGCCCATATAGGCGAGCGCGGAGAGCGACGGCACGTTGGCGTCGTCCATGAAGATCGCGTTGCCGAAGCCGTCGACTTCGTATGCCCAGACCTCGCGGCCGTCACGCAACCGCATGCGGCCGTGTGCGACGAGGGCCGCCTCGACTTCGTTCGCGAGCGCGGTCGCATCGGCGGCGAGCGCGGTGTCGTGACGCGCTTCGCTCGCGACGACCGCAAGTTCGCGCAGGGTGGTGACCGCGAACAGGTTGGACGGGATCAGATACGGGTAGACGCAGGAATCGTCCGACGGGCGGAAGCCGCACTGGATCAGGCCGTTGGGCTTGGCGGGATTGCCCCAGCCTTCGAGCGCCATCGTCTCGGTGTTGCGGTTCGAGGATCGGAGGAAGCTGTAGGGGCCGCGACCGTCCTTGCGCTGTTGCTCACGGTAGGTGCGGATGCTCGCGCGCGCCGCCTCGGCCCAGGTCGCGTCGAACGGCGTCGCGTCGCGCGTCGCCTGCCAATAACCGTATGCTAGCCGCATCGGATAGCAGAGCGAGTCGATCTCCCATTTGCGCTCCGCCACGCCGGGTTTCATCTCGGTCTGGTCCTTCAGCGCCCAGCTGAGGTCGGTCTTGGCGGTCGGGCTTTCCATGAACGCGTTGGCGTAGGGGTCGATCAGGATCGACCGCGACTGGCGTGCGATCAGGCCGCGGAAGAGCGTGCGCAACGCGGGATCGTCGCGGACGAGATGGAGATACGGACGGACTTGCGCGGAGGAGTCGCGGAGCCAGAGGCAGGGGATGTCGCCGGTGATGACGAACGCATCGGGCGCGCCGCCGATGGTCGACATGCGGACGGTGGTGTCGAGCGTGTTCGGGTAGCAGTTGCCGAACATCCAGCGCAGCTTCGGGTCGCCGATACGGGCCGAGACGCGCGCGATCTCGCGTTCGACCGAGCGGCTGGTGAAGTTGCGGTCGGCGAGCGCGGGGCGCTTGCTGGGGAGCGAGGGGCGGGCGGCGAAGGCGGGCGTGCCGACGAGCGCGAGGCCCCCGGCCACGCCGCCCGCCATGACGGTGCGGCGGTCCATGGTCGACGCGCTCACTTTGGCAACTCCACCGTCGTGCCGGTGATCGTCAGGTCACTCCACTGGCCTGCGCCGTCGCCGGGCTGGCCGCCGCCGATGTAGAGGCGATAGGCGCCGGGGACGATCGTCCGCGTGCCGTCGCGGGCGACGCTGCTCATCGATCGCGGATCGATCGTGATCGGCAAACGCTGCGCGACTGGCCGGGCTTCAGCGCGACGCGGCCGAAGCCGACGAGCTGGCGCTGGAGGACGGGGGTGGTCGATCCGCCGGCCTTCGCGGCGGGCGCTATGAGATAGGCCTGGACCACTTCTTCGCCGGCGCGGTTGCCCGAGTTGGAGAGCTTGGCGGTAACGGTGAGCGGTTGTCCGGCCGCAACGCTGAGGGCTGGCTTCGTCGCGGAATAGGCGAAGTTGGTGTAGCTCAGGCCGTGCCCGAAGCCCCAGAGCGGTGTACCGGTGAAGTAGCGGTAGGTGCGCTCCTTCATGGTGTAATCGGTGAAGGCGGGCAGGTCGCTGGTGGTCTTGTAGAAGGTGACGGGGAGGCGGCCGGACGGGTTGTTGAGCCCCGCCAGCGTCTCGGCGATCGCGGTGCCGCCGGACTGGCCGGGATACCAGGCGGCGAGGATTGCGTCGGCCGATGCCGGGTCGACCGCGACTGCGCTGCCGCTGGTGAGGACGAGGACGATGGGCTTGCCGGTGGCCTTCAGCGCTTCGAGCAGGCGGACCTGTGCGAGCGGCAGGCCGATGTCGGTGCGGTCGCCGCCGACGAAGCCGGGGACGCTGACCGAGAGCGCTTCGCCTTCGAGATCGGGTGACAGGCCCATCACCGCGACGATGACGTCGGCGTCGCGGGCGGTCGCTACGGCCTGGTCGAGCAACGGCTGTGCGGGGGGGCTCCAGAGCAGGCGGATGCCTTCGTCGTCGCTGCGGTGATCGAGTTCGAGGCGGAACGGGACGGGCTTGCCGTCGCTGGTCAGCGTGACCTCGACACGGCCCTTCTTGACCTCGCCGGCGGAGAGCTGGCGATCGCCGATCCAGAGCCGGACCGCGTCGTGCGTCGAGCAATCCTTCCAGCAGGCGGGGACATCGACGACCAGCGGATAGGTGCCGGCGGCGGGGGGCGTGAACGTGCCGGTCCAGCGGACGCCGAACGTCTTGGCGAGGCCGGGGGCGGGGCTCGCGCGGTTGTGGTCGATGTCGATGTGGCGATCGGTGCGCGTCAGGGTCGGGGCGCCGACGCCGGCCTGCGCCGCGAAATACTCGGTCTTCAGGCCGCCGGCGAAGACGGTTTCGGGGACGGGTACGGCGGCGCCATCGGCGAGCGAGGAGCCTTGCGCGTACCGGACGTTGGCGGCGCCGAACTGCTTGCGGATGCCCTCCAGCGGGGTGACGGGCGCGACCGCGGTGCCATGGTAATTGCCTTGCAGCACGCCGAGATCGTCCGCGTCCGCGCCGATCACCGCGATCCGGCTGCCGGGTTTCAGCGGCAGGCGGTTCGCGTCGTTCTTCAGCAGGACGATCGATTTCCGCGCGGCGTCGAGTGCGAGCGCGCGGTGCGCGGGGGTGTCGACCTGGTCGGTGCCGATGCTGCGCCACGGATTGGCCGCGCCGAAGACGGTGCCGAGCGCGCGGCGGGCTTCGAGCGAGCGGATCAGTGCGGTGTCGACTTCGGCTTCGGTGACGAGGCCCTGGCGGACCGCGGCGGGGAGGCCGGCATAGGCGTTGCCGCAATTCAGGTCGGTGCCGCCCTTGATCGCGGCGGCGGCGGCGGCCGGGCCGTCGAGGCGGTAGTGGTGGTAGAGGTAGATGTTGGCGACCGCGTCGCAATCCGACACGGTGAAGCCCTTGAACCCCCAATCGCGCCGCAACCGGTCGATCATCAACGGTGCGGAGGCGCAGGCCGGGACGCCGTGGATCGAGTTGTATGCGCACATCAGCGACTGCGCCTTGCCCTCGGTGACGGCGAGCCGGAACGCGGGGAAGTAGGTCGCCTCCAGGTCATACGGGCTTGGATCGACGTCGAAGCTGTCGCGTCCGGCTTCGGGGCCGCTATGCACCGCGAAATGCTTGGGGGTGGCGATGACCTTGGGGTGGAGCGGGTCGGGCCCCTGCAACCCGCCGATGAACGCGACGCCCAGCCGGCCGGTGAGGTACGGGTCCTCGCCATAGGTCTCCTGGCCGCGGCCCCAACGTGGATCGCGGAAGATGTTGATGTTGGGCGACCAGATCGTCAGCCCCTCGTAGATCTTTCGGTTCGCGCCGACGTCCTGCGCGTTGAAGCGCGCGCGTGCCTCGGTCGCCACGACGTCGCCGATCTTTGCGACCAGCGCCGTGTCCCAGGTCGCGGCCATGCCGATCGCCTGCGGGAAGACGGTGGCGTGGCCGTTGCGCGCGAGACCGTGCAGCCCCTCGTTCCACCAATCATAGGCGGGCAGACCGGCCTTGGGATCGGCGGGGACGGTGCTCTGCAACTGCGCCGCCTTTTGTTCGAGCGACATTTGCGCGACGGCTGTTGCGACGGGATCGGCGGAGGCGAGCAGGAGCCAGATCATCGGGCGAGGGTCCTCAGGGTAAGCGCCTTGCGCAAGGTGGCGGCGGAGGCGTCGGAGACGACATGGATGGTGACGCTCTCGCCGGGCAACAGGTCGAAGCCGTCGTCGGACGGCTGGGCGGCGACCGCGCCGAAATCGAGCATGACCGCGCGGGCAAAGTTCTTTGCGGTGATCGTCGCATCGTTGCCGGTCCAGCGGACGCTCAGGCCTGGGTCGGGATAGGCCATGTCCTTCGGGAGCGCGCGTTCGATGATCGCACGGCTGGCGACCGTATCGCCGACCAGCAGTTCGGCGACTGCATAGCTCGCGGCCGGCGGCGCGGCACCGAACAGGGCTTCGTCCGATAGCGTCGCAGCCAAGGTCGAGGATAGCGGCGGTAGCGACAGGGCGGCTGTGGTGTCCTTCGACACGGTGCCGTCCATCGCCATCGTCCGCACTCGCCAGCGCGCGGCGATCGGCGTCGTCGCGTCGGAGATCAGGGAGATGCGGGTGGCGCCGTCCTTATGCTCGGCGACGATCGCTTGCGGCGCGAAGAAGCGGCGGGCGGCGTAGTTGAGCAGTTTCCACCGGCCGGCATGATCGATGCTGGCCCAACTGATCGAGGGCCAGACGTCGTTCAGCTGCCAGTAGAGCGAGCCCATCGTCACCGGGCGACAGGCGCGGTGATGCGAGGCTGCGATGCGGATCGCCTCGGCCTGGTTGACCTGCGTCAGGTAGACGAGATCGGCGAAGTCGCGCGCGGGGCGCAACCGATCGCGCAGGTACATCATCAGGCGCTCATTGCCTTCGCCGGCGAGGAATTTCTGGTGCGCCTTCATCACCGGGCTGTCCGCGGTGAGCGTACCCTTGCCGGCGAATTCGCGGATCGTCGACAGGTCGGGCATCGACTGGAAGCCGTATTCGGACATGAAGCGCGGGCAGCTGTCGAGATAGCGCTCGACCGGCTTGGAGCCCGACCAGACGTCCCAGAAATGGCGGTCGCCGTCCTTGTCGGTGTCGGTCGGCCCCTCGTAATCGCTCGACGGCGAGCCCGGCCAATAGGGCGTGCCCGGCGATTTCTTCAGGACCGCATCGCGCAGCACGCGGTCGAACAACACGGTCATGCCGGTGCCGATCCGCTCCTGCTCGTCGGGGCCGACAGCCTTCTTGAACGCCTTCCGATCGGACCAATTGTCCCAGCCGGCCTGCACTTCGTTGTTGCCCGCCCATAGCACGATCGACGGATGCGCCTGCAGCCGCGCGACCTGTTCCTCGGCCTCGATCCGGACGTTCTCGCGGAAGGCGGCGTCGGGCGGCGTGACGGAGCCGCCGAACATGAAGTCCTGCCACACCATCAGGCCCATGCGGTCGGCGATGTCGTAGAACGCGTCGTCGAGATAATAGCCGCCGCCCCAGATGCGGACCATGTTCATGTTGGCGTCGCGCGCGCCCTTCAGGATCGTCTCCATATAGGCGGGCGTGACGCGCGACGGGAAACTGTCGAACGGAATGATGTTCGCGCCCTTGGCGAAAATGGGCGTGCCGTTGACCTTGAACCCGAAGCTGCCGTCCTTGCGGATCAGCTCGACCGTGCGGAGGCCGATCCGCTTGGTCACGCTGTCCTCGGGCGTCGGCTCCGCGCCGCCGAGCGATGCGGTTACGGTGTAGAGCGGCTGCGCGCCGTAGCCGATCGGCTGCCAGCGCTTGGGATCGGCGATCGTCAGCGGGATCGTCACCGCGTTGGCGCCCGCGGCCAGCGTCACCGTCCGGTCGACCGAGACCGTCTTGCCGTCCGGCCCGGTGACCGCGGCGCGGATCGTCGCGACGCCGGGCGTCTCGACGGCGATGTCGAGCTTGGCCGTCAGCCGCGCCTCGGTTGGCGTGAGCGCCTCCTGGTCGACGCGGAGCGTGTCGATCCGCGCGTCGTCCCAGATCTCCAGCCGGACCGGCCGCCAGATACCGGTGTTGACGATGCGGGGACCCCAGTCCCAGCCATAATGATATTTGGGTTTGCGGATATAGGGCGAGGTCTGCTTGCCCTTCGGCTCGTCGCCGAACGCGCTGTCATATTCACCGGGCAGCGTGTTTTTCTGCGCAAGCACCATCGGCTGGAGCGTGCGGATCGGCGAGGCGATCGTCACCAGCACCTCGTTGCGGCCGACCTTCAGCGCGGACTTCGCATCCACGCGCCAGCGCCGGTGCGCGTTGTCGGTGGTGAGCAACGTCGTGCCGTTGACGCTGACCGTCGCGAACGTGTCGAGCCCGTCGAACACGAGGTCGAGATGATTGCGCTCGAGCATCGCCGGGGTGACGTCGAGCACGCGGCGGAACTGCCATTTGGTCAGCCCGGCCCACTGGATCGCGGCTTCGTTGGTGCCCTTGAACGGATCGGGCACGCGGTGCGCGGCTATCAGGTCCTGCTGCACCGAGCCGGGGACGGTCGCCGTCAGCCACTTGGCCTCGCGC
Organism: Sphingomonas faeni; assembly: GCF_030817315.1. NCBI lineage: Bacteria > Pseudomonadati > Pseudomonadota > Alphaproteobacteria > Sphingomonadales > Sphingomonadaceae > Sphingomonas > Sphingomonas faeni. The sequence goes on from NZ_JAUSZF010000001.1 coordinate 460,322, forward strand.
TTGTGTGCGGCGGTCGCGGCGGTGTCGGTCGGATCGATCCGCACCTGCCACGCGCCGTCGAGCGGGACGACGGTCTTGGGCGATGCGAGCGCGGGCGCCGCGAGAGCGATCAGGGGAAGGACGAACCAGCGACGCATCAGCGTGTCTCCGACAGGGTCATGCGTTCGACCGCGTAGAACGGGTCGGACGTGGGGGAGGTGAATTGGAGGCAGATGTCACGGTCTCCGGTTATCGCCGGAAGCGCGCCCTTCACGGTGAAGCGGGTCGGCGCGGTCTTCGGATCGGGCAGCGGGAAGGTGCCCGCGATCACCGGTTTTGCGCCCTTTACGGTGCAGTCGACCAGCACGAGCAATTCGCCGTGCGGCGTCACGTTGTAGTGCTGGCGGACCTTTTTGAAGTCGTGCGCTAGGCCCCAGTTGCGCGGCAGGCGGGCGATATCGATCGTGAACCCCTTTGCGACATCTATCGGCGCGGCGGGGTAGGCGGTGCAGGTGTCGAAGATGTCGGCGTTGAACACCGGGGCATTGCCTTGCGCTTCGGACGTCAACGGCAGGCGCAGGCCGAGAGATCCCTCGGGGCAGGCGATCATGTCGGACGCGGTGCGGGTCAGCAGCGCTTGGCGCCCGGTCTCGAACAGCCGGGGCTCGGCGACCGGCTGGCCACTCGCATCGAACGCGGCGGCGCGGATCGACACGCCGGGCTTCACCGAGAGCGGCGCGGTGTAGGCGGGCGAGCGTGCGGTCGGCACCTTGCCGTCGAGCGTGTAGCGGATCGTGCCGTAGGGTGCCTGCGTGGCGAGGACGACTTTCGCGCGGTTGGTGCGGAGCGCATCGCCGTGCGTGCCGTCGAGCGTATAGCCGACCGCGAACGCACTGTCCGCGACCTCTAGCCCGGACTTGCGCCAGCGCTGGATCTGCGGCTGGACCCGGTCGAGGAAGCCGGCGAAATCGCGCTTGTCCTTGCCCGACCAGGTGATCTCCGCGAGCGCGGCGGCGCGCGGGAAGATCAGGTGCTGCATCTGGTACGGGGTGACGATGTATTCGCTCCACAGATTGGCCTGTGCGCCGAGCACGTGCTGCGCCTTGTCCGGGCCGATCCCCGCCGGCATCGGCTCGTAGTTATAGACCGTTGCGAGCGACTGGATCGAAAGGCGGCCGGGCGGTTCGTCGCGCCGGTCGCTTTGCAGGCTGTCGAAATACAGCGTCGGTGCGGGCGACAGCACGACGTCGTGGTTCTGGTTGGCGGCCTCGACCGCGCCCTTTTCACCACGCCACGACATCACCGACGCGGACGCGGGCAGGCCGCCTTCGAGGATCTCGTCCCAGCCGATCAGGCGACGCTTCTTGCTGGCCAGATAGGTGCCGAACTGGTCGATCATCCAACTTTGCAGGCCGTTCTCGTCCTTGATGCCGAGCTTGGCCATCTGCGCCTGGACCTCGGGGCTGCGTTCCCACTGGTCCTTGACCGCCTCGTCACCGCCGAGGTGGATATAGGTGCCGGGGAACACCGCCATGAGTTCGTCGAGCACCGTCTTGACGAAGGCGATGCCCTTGGGGCCGGGATTGAAGAGGTAGGGGTTCACGCCCCATGCGTTGCTGACCTCGGGCGTGTCGCCGATCACGCCGAGGTCTGGATAGGCTGCGACGAGTGCCTGCGCATGGCCGGGGAGGTCGATCTCGGGGACGATCACGATCCCGCGTTCGGCGGCGTAGGCGACGAGCTTGCGCAGTTCGTCCTGCGTATAGAAGCCGCCGACGCGCGTGCCGGGCTTTTCGCCGGTCGAGGGGCTGGTGCGGATGCTGCCGATCTCGGTGAGCTTGGGATAGGCCTTCACTTCGAAGCGCCAGCCCTGGTCGTCCGACAGATGGAGGTGCAGCGTGTTGAGCTTCACCGACGCCATCTGGTCGACGATCGCGTAGATCGACGGCAGCGACTGGAAATGCCGCGCGGTGTCGACCATCAGCCCGCGCCAGCCGAAGCGCGGGGCGTCGTCGATCGTGACCGCCGGGATGCGGAACGGCTGGCCGAACGCGCGATCGGGACTGATGAGCTGGGCGAGCGTCATCGCGCCGTAAAGGAGCCCAGCGTCGCCCGATGCGGTGATCTTGGCGCCGGACGCGTCGACGGTCAGCCGGTACGCTTCGGCGCCCTTGATCGCGGCATCGCGGACGAAACGGATCGTGCCCTTCGGCGACGTCTGGAGAGCAAGTCCGCGCTCGGTCTTGACGTGTGCGATGAGCAGGCGCGCTGCGGCGGCGGCACCGGTGTCGGACGCATCCGCTGTGATCGTCGCGCCGTTGGCGATCGTGAAGCTGCCGGCGGTGCGCGTGATTGCCGAAGGTTGCGGTACCAGTGGAAGGCGATCCTGCGCCCGTGCCGGGATCGCGCAGAGAAGGGCGGGAAGCAGCGCCGTCGCCGCCAGCAAGCGCCCGGCATTTCGGTTCGCGGTTGCACGCATGTCGACTGCTCCCTGTATCGGCTCCTGACGGCCGCTGGTCGAGGAATGTAACCAATATAAGTCCAGACACAACCCCGTCATTTGACAGCTAGGTCGTCCTGCTATGACTGAAGATTGCAGTCGACGCGGTCTCGAGACGTACCAATATGGCCCATGGATTTAGTCTGGTTGCCCAGCGAGCGGTCCTTGGCTAGGCTGCCGCAAGGGACACGGCAAGGCTCGCTTTGAGCTGCCGGTCGGAGGGGGAATACATGGCGTTTTCCGATGACATCGGACGCTTTCGCAAGGGAAATCCATCGCCGCTATACCTCCAGTTGCAGGAACTGATCCGCAACGCGATCGGCGAGAAGCTGTTGGTACAAGGCAATGCGATTCCGGCCGAGCGCGATCTCGCGATCGAGTACGACGTTTCGCGGATTACCGTGCGCAAAGCGATCGGCGGGCTGGTCGAGGAGGGGCTTCTCACGCGCAGGCGTGGCGCAGGGACGTTCGTCGCCGGGCGCGTCGAGAAGAGCTTCTCGAAACTGTCGTCGTTCAGCGAGGACATGGCGGCGCGTGGGCGCACGTCGAGCAGCAGCTGGATCTCGCGTTCGGCGGGGCAGGTGAACCCGGAGGAAGCAATGGCGCTGGGGTTGTCGCCGGGCGCGGCGGTGTTCCGCTTCAACCGCATCCGCTATGCCGACGAAGAGGCGATGGCGCTCGAATTCTCGACCATCGCGGGATATTGCCTGCCGTCGATCGAAGTGGTCGACGACTCGCTCTACACCGCGCTCGAGACTGCGGGCAGTCGTCCGGTACGCGCATTGCAACGGTTGAGGGCGGTCCCGTTCGGAAGCGAACATGCGCGGATGCTGGGCGTCGACGCGGGCCATGCCGGTCTGCTGATCGAGCGTCGCGGGTTCCTGCGCGATGGCCGGGCGGCGGAGTTCACGCGCTCCTATTACCGCGGCGATGCGTACGACTTCGTCGCCGAACTCGCCGATATCTGACCTTCAATACCGAGAGCATTCGATGAACCGACGTGAGCTTCTTGTTGGCACGGCGGGTGCGGGTGCTTCTTTGGTCGTGGGGCCGATCGAGACCGGGTTCGCGGCCAGCGTCAAGGCGCAGGGTTCGGCTGGCGCGCTGCCGATGCCGCAGCCGTCGCGGACCTTGCCGACGCGCGCGTTGGTGCAGGATCCGTCGCGGACGCTGATCGAGCGCGGGTGGCTGTTCCACGAAGGCGACGTGATCGCGCCTGCGCCCGACGGTCACAACGCGACGTATCTGAGCGTAAAGGCGGGCAATGCGCTGGGTGCGGCGGCGATGGCGTATGACGATTCAGACTGGCAGTCGGTGCGCTTGCCGCACGATTGGGCGTCCGCACAGCCGTTCGTGAAGACCGCCAATATCTCGCAAGGCTATCGTGTGCGGGGGATCGGTTGGTACCGGCGGACGCTTAGGCTCGACCCAGCGGACCGTGGCAAGACGATCGGGCTGCAGTTCGACGGGATCGCGACCAACGCGACGGTCTGGGTCAACGGCAGCGTCGTCGCGCATAATTGGTCGGCGTATAACAGCGTCGAGATCGACCTGACGCCGTTCGCGCGGTTCGGCGACGACCTGAACGTGATCGCGGTGCGCGTCGATGCGCAGGCGATGGAGGGCTGGTGGTACGAAGGCGCGGGGATCTATCGCCATGCGTGGCTGATCCGCCGTGCGCCTGTGGCGATCATGACCGACGGGGTGCACTGCGATCCGAGGCGCGGTGCTGACGGTGCGTGGAGCGTGCCGGTGGCGGTGACGCTCAGCAGCATCGATCGTGCGGCGGTCGGCGTGACGGTGGACGTCGCGCTGCTCGCTCCTGACGGTAAGCGCGTGGCGGGGGCGCAGGCTGCCGCGACGGTCCTGCCATTGGAGCACGCCACCGCAACCCTGACGCTGGCTGTTCCAGCTCCGCGCGCGTGGTCGATCGAGACGCCGACGCTCTATACCGTCGTGACGCACGTCCTGCGCGACGGGGCGATCGTCGATGAGCGGCGTATTCCGGTCGGGTTCCGCACGATCCGCTTCGATGCCGACAAGGGCTTCCTGCTCAACGACAAGTCGGTGAAGCTGAAGGGCGTGTGCCTGCACCAGGATCATGCCGGCGTCGGCACCGCAATTCCCGATGCACTGCTGCGCTGGCGGTTGGAGCGGTTGAAGGCGATGGGCTGCAACGCGATCCGCTGTTCGCATAACGCGCCTGCCGCCGAACTGCTCGACCTGTGCGACGAGATGGGATTCGTCGTGATGGACGAGAACCGGCAGTTCAATCCGGCACCCGATTACATGGCGCAGCTCGAATGGATGGTCCGCCGCGACCGCAACCACCCGAGCGTCATCCTGTGGTCGGTGTTCAACGAGGAGCCGATGCAGGGCACCGAGGCGGGGGTCGAGATGCTGCGGCGAATGGCGCACGCGGCGCATGCGCTCGACGACAGCCGGCCGGTGACGGGCGCGATGAACGGCGCGTTCTTCGATCCGATCAACGTATCGAGCATTTTCGACGTGGTCGGCTTCAACTATTACCAGGGCGATTACGATCGCTTCCACCAGCTCAACCCGACCAAGCCGATGACGAGCTCGGAGGATACCAGCGCCTACGAAACGCGGGGTGCATTCGCGAGTAATCCGGCCGCTCATGTCCAGTCGTCCTACGACGTTGAGGCGGCGAGCTGGGGCGACACGCACCGCGCGACGTGGAAGAAGATCGCCGATCGCCCGTTCGTCGCGGGCGGGTTCGTGTGGACCGGGTTCGATTATCACGGCGAACCGACGCCGCATGAATGGCCCACGATCTCCAGTTTCTTCGGCATCTTGGACCTGTGTGGGTTCCCGAAGACCGCCTTCGATATCCACCGCGCGCATTGGGTCGACGATGTGCCGGTCGTGAGCCTGACGCCGCACTGGACGTGGCCGGGGCGCGAAGGGCAGCCGGTTGTCGTGCTCGTGATGAGCAACGCCGAGCGGGTCGAGTTGCGGCTCAACGGGCGGAAGATCGGCGAGCAGGCGGTCGACCGGATCATGGGGAACGAGTTCAGCGTGCCTTACGCAGCGGGGCGAATCGAGGTTGTCGCGATGCGCGGCGGCAAGGTCGTCGCGACGGCGGCGCACGAGACTGTGGGCAAGCCGGTCGCGCTGCGACTGACCCCGGCGCGGACGGTGATGGCGGGCGACGACGAGGATACGCAGCCGGTGACGATCGATGCGATCGATGCGGCCGGGCGTCATGTGCCGACTGCCAATCTGCCGACGCGGTTCTCGGTCGACGGCGCGGCGATCATCGGGGTCGGCAATGGCGATCCGAACAGCCATGAGTCGGAGAAGGGCAATGCGCGGTCGTTGTTCAACGGGCTGGCGCAGGTCATCGTGCAGGCCGGGGCGGGGCGAGGGTGGATCGTGATGTCCGCGACCGCGCCGGGGCTCAAGCCGGCGCGGCTGGTGATCGACCGGGCCGCGATCGTACCGCGTACGCAGGTTCCTGCGACCTATGGTGGGCAGGCGATCCGCGAGTGGCGACGCTCGCCCGCGTTCGCCGCGCGGCCGGATCCTGCGCTGGCGCCGATCGATGGGGATAATAACAGCTGGGCGTTCGTGCGGAGCGGCACGCCGGTGCAGGCGGCGGCGGAGGGGCGTTGGCGGCTCTACCGCGCGAGCGTGACGCCGTGGCGGCGGATCGGTGCGGAGGGCGGCACGATCCGTTTCGCCTCGATCGCGGGGAAGGCGGAGTTGTGGGTCGACGGCCGGCGGCTTGCGTCGAAGGCCGGCGCCGAGACGGGGCCGCTCGAGGCGGCGTTGCCGGCGGGCAGCGGGGTGCGCCAGATCGTGCTTGTGGTGGAAGCCGCCGCGGACGGGGTTTCGGGGATTCTCGGTGGGGTTGCGATGGAGCCGTTAGCGCGCTGAAAATCGCTAAACGCTCAATCCTCCCCCTGGCGGGGGAGGATCAGCGGATTATCGGGCCAGCGTCGTCAGGACTGCGTCGGTCGCCAGCATATGAAGCTGGCCGGGCGTGGGCCGAGCGATCGCGCGGATACCGAGCTGCACCAGCGCCGCCTCGTCCGCCAGCGCGATATCGCCCAGTTCGACGCGCAGTCGCCCGGTATGGCGGCTAGCGGCCAGGACATTCGTCGCCCCTCCCAGTGCATTCTCGGTTGCCGACGAAAGGCTGACCGTATCCTCCGCGACAGCTGGCGCGGGCTTGGTTGCCACTTCGCCACCCAGCGCCAGAGCATCGCGGATCTCCATCGAGACGACGTCTGCGATCGGCCCGAGCACGACCTGGAGCGCGGAGTTCGACGGGCGCAGGATACCGCGTGCGCCGAGTGCCTTCAGCGCGGCATCGTCGACCGCGGACTGGTCGACCACGATCAGCCGCAACCGCGTCGTGCAGGCGCTCACCGTCGTTAGATTCGCCTGGCCGCCGAGCGCCTGCGCGAATGCCGCACCGCGACCGCCTGCTGCGGGAGGCGCTACGGCCGCGACGGTCTCGGCTTCACGTCCGGGGGTTGCGAGGTCGAACTTGCGAATGAAGAAGCGGAACAGCCCGTAGTACAGCACGAAATACACCGCGCCGACCGGTAGCAGGACGAGCGGTCGCGTCGCCTTGCCGAAGTTCAGGACATAGTCGAGCAGTCCCGCCGAGAAGCCGAAGCCCATCTTGACGCCGAGCAGGTCCATCAACGCCATCGACAGGCCGGTCAGCACCGCGTGAACCGCGTACAGCACGGGCGCGAGGAACATGAAGCTGAACTCGATCGGCTCGGTCACGCCGGTCAGCGCGGAGGTGAGCGCGAGGCTGAGCAACATGCCGCCTACCGCTTTGCGCCGCTCGGGCTTCGCGGCGTGGTACATGGCGAGGCACGCGGCGGGCAGGCCGAACATCATCACCGGGAAGAATCCGGCCATGAAGATCCCGGCCGTGGGATCGCCTGCGAAGAACCGGCGAAGGTCGCCCGAGGTGCCCTGGTAATCGCCGGCCACGAACCAGACGATGTTGTTGAGCAGATGATGCAGCCCGGTGACGAGCAGCAGGCGGTTGAGCAGCCCGAACACGAACACGCCGATCGCGCCGCTGCCGGTGATCGCGACGCTCAATAGGTCGACGCCCTGACTCAGCAGCGTGAAGCCGAAGCCGAACACCGCCGCGAGCACGAGACCCGCCACGCCGCTGACGATCGGCACGAACCGGCGTCCGCCGAAGAAGGCGAGATATTCGGGGAGCTTGATCGTCGAATAGCGATTGTAGAGCAGTCCCCCCGCGAGCCCCGACAGGATGCCGATCGGCACGTCGAGCCGCGCCATCGCCTTGGCCTTCCACGCCGCGATGGCGAGGTCGGCGGAGACGCCGGTCAGGCCTGCAGATACTTCGGGTGCGACGGTGATGAGGACTTTGCCCGCCTCCGTCGCGACCAGGAAGCAGACGACGCCGGCGAGACACGCGGCACCGTTGCCGTCGCGCGCGAACCCGGTGGCGACGCCGATCGCGAAGAGCAGTCCGAGATGCGAGAAGATCGCGTCGCCCGCCGCGCCGACGAAGGCGATGTCGAGCAGGTCGGGCTGGCCCAGACGGAGCAGCAGACCGGCGATCGGCAGCACCGCGATCGGCAGCATCAGCGCGCGGCCGAGCGGCTGGAGGGCTTCGAGGATCGATTTCATGCGGTGAACTCCCGGGCGAGCGAGCGGACGTCGGCGGCGGACCCGCATTGCAGCGCGGCGGCGGCATGCGCGCGGCACGCCTCCATCGTCAGCGTGGCGACCAGCGCCTTGATCTCGGGCACCAGCGCCGGTGCAGACGAGAGTTCGGTGACGCCCAGCCCGATCAGGATAGGGACGGCGAGCGGGTCGGAGGCGAGCCCTCCGCATACCCCGGTCCAGCGACCGTGGACTGCGCCACCCTTGCAGGTCTGCGCGATCAGCCGAAGGACGGCGGGGTGGAGCCCGTCGATCCCGCTCGCGACGGCTGCGTTGCCGCGGTCCATCGCGAGTGTGTATTGGGTAAGGTCGTTGGTACCGACCGACAGGAAATCGGCTTCCGCGGCGATCAGGTCGGCGGTGACGGCGGCGGCCGGGGTCTCGATCATCACGCCTACGGGCACGCGGTCGGCGATGCCGATCTCTGCGGCGACGCGATCGACCACCGCGCGAACGGCGCGCAGTTCGTCGAGGCTGGCGATCATCGGCACCATGATCCGGCATTGCCCGGCGGGCTTTACCGACAGGATCGCACGGACCTGATCCTCCAGGAGCTGCGGATGCGCGAGGCCGACGCGAATGCCGCGCAGGCCGAGTGCGGGGTTTTCTTCCGGCGCCATCGGCAGATACGGCGCGGGCTTGTCGCCGCCGATGTCGAGCAGGCGGACGATCAGCGGGCGACCATCAAGTGCGTCGGCGATCGCCTGGTAATCGGCGGTCTGTTCGGCGACCGTCGGTGCGGCGTCGCGTTCGAGGAACAGGAATTCGGTGCGCAACAGGCCCGAGCCTTCCGCGCCGTTTTCGACCGCGAGATGGGCATCGCCGAGCGCGCCGAGATTGGCGAACGCCTCAATCCGGGTGCCGTCGGCCATGCGGCAGGGTTCGCCGGCGCGGGCGAGGGCTTCGGTGCGGCGGACTTGCGCCTGGACGATCCGGACCTGCGTTTCGACCAGCGTGTCGGCGTCGGGATCGATCCGCAACAGGCCTTCGCTGGCGTCTAGAATGACTGACGTGTCGTCGGCGATGGCGTTCAACGACGACCCGATTGCGACCAGCGCGGGGAGGCCCATCGTCGCGGCGAGGATCGCGACGTGCGAGGTCGGGCCGCCGCGCTCGACGCAGAAGCCGACGATGTTTGCGCGGTCGAGCGAGAGGACGTGCGACGGCAGCAGATCGTCCGCGAGCAGGATCGTGTCGGGCGGGAACGACAAGGGCGTGGTCTCGACGCCCGCGATCAGCGCGAGCAACTGGCGTTCGAGATCGAGCATGTCGTCGGCCCGCTCCGCAAGCCGCGGGTCGGTACTGGTGCGCAACACGTCGGCCTGTGGGCGGATCGCAGCGCGCCAGGCATGACCTGCGCTCTCGCCGCGAGCGATGCCGCCGCGCGTCGTATCGTGGAGCATGGGGTCGTCGAGCATCGCCGCATGCGCCTCGACGATCGCGCGCTCGGGACCGGTCGCCGTGCGGGCGCGGTCTGCGAACCGGGTCGACAGCGTGGTGACGGCCGCATCGAAGCGTGCCTCCTCGACGGCGATGCCTTCGCCCTGTTCGGGGACGACGATGTCGGCGGGACGGAACCAGCGTGCCCGGCCGATTGCCAGGCCGGGCGCCGCGGTGACACCAGTGAGCGCGCCGTCGACCGCGGAACTGGGCGGCAGGGGAGCGACGGCGGGCGCGCGGACAGGCGCCTCGGCTGGTTCGTCCATGCCGCTCTCGATCAGGTCGCAGATTGCGGCGAGTGCGGCGGCGGCATCGGCGCCCGCTGTGGTCACGACGATCGTGTCGTCGCGGCGGATCGCGAGCGCGAGCAGGGCGATCGGGCTGCGGACATTCGCGGTCTTGTCACCGCAGGCGAGCGTCACGTCGGCGTCGAAGTGCTTGGCGGTCGCGGCAAGGCGCGCGGCGGGGCGTGCGTGGATGCCATGGGGCAGGGGCACGACGACCGTGCGTTCGTGTGTCGTGCCGTCCTCGCTCGTCTCGCGGTGCGCGACCGCATCGCTGGGTTCCAGCGTCATCAGCGGATCGCCTATCGCGACCAGTTCGCTGGAGACGGCGTGGACGATTCTGAACCGGTCGGGGTTCACGACGACGATCGGCGTGACGACCGCGCGGGCCTCTCGCACCAGCAAATCTAGATCGAAGCGGATCAGCGGCGCGCCGCGCTCGACCGTGTCGCCGACCGCGACGCATGGGCTGAACCCGCGTCCGCCGAGCGCGACCGTGTCGAGGCCGATATGGATCAGGATCTCAGCCCCCTCTGGGGTGGCGAGCGTGATCGCGTGGCCGCTCGGCAACAAAGTCAGCACGGTGGCGGCGCAGGGAGCGTAGAGGCAGTCGCCGGTCGGATCGATCGCGACGCCGTCCCCCAGCATCCGCTCCGAGAACACCGCGTCGGGCACCTCGTCGATCGGCGTTGCCCAGCCCTGCATCGGCGCGGTCAGGAGTATGGAGGCCATGGGTGCGTTCTCGATACCAGAAGGGATGGGCTCGATGCCGGAAGGAGTGGGCGCGGGAATGGGTTGGGCGCGACCGGTCAGGCCGCGCTCGTCCCGCCGATCCACGTGCCGACCGGATGCAGGTCGCGCGTGAGCACGACCCAATCGGCGGCGCGGCCGACCTGCAACGTGCCGCGCTCTTGCGACAGCCGCAGGAACGCCGCGGGATAGGTCGCTGCCATCGCCGCGGCGATCTCGGGGGCTACGCCGAGGCGGTCGACGGTGTTGCGCACCGCCGCTGCCATGTCGAGATCGGAGCCCGCCAGCGTGCCGTCGGCGCCGACGCAGCGGCCACCCTCGACGTAAATCTCGCGACCCTGCAGCACGAACGACTTCTCGGCCGCACCGACGCAGGGCATCGCGTCGGATACCAGCATGAACCGGTCATGCGGCCGTGCGCGCAACGCGATCCGCAGAACCGCGTCATCGACATGGAAGCCGTCGACGATGATTCCGCAATACACCGCCTGATCGTCGAGCACCGCGCCGACCACGCCGGGGGCACGGTGGACGAGCGGTGACATGGCGTTGAACAGATGCGTCACGCCGGTGATGCCAGCGGCCATGCCGGCGCTCGCGGTGGCGTGATCGGCGTCGCTATGGCCGATGCTGATGAGCACGCCCGCCGCGGTCAGCGTCGCGATCTGCGCCGCAGTCACGCGCTCGGGCGCGAGCGTCACCATGACCCGGCCGAGGCGGGGACGAGTCAGCAGCGCGAGCAGCTCGTCGTCGAGATCCTGGAAGCGCGTGGGGTCGTGGATGCCCTTGCGCGCGGGGCTGATCACCGGCCCCTCGATATGGATGCCGAGCACGCCGGGGACGCCCGCGAGGATCGCCGCGTCGACCGCGTCGAGCGCGAGCGCGATCACGTCGGGCGTGTCGCTGATCAGTGTCGGCAGGAACGCGGTGGTGCCGAACGGACGATGCGCCGCGCCGATCGCGGCGATGCCCTCGACCGTGGGCGTATCGTTGAACAGCACGCCGCCGCCGCCGTTGACCTGCGTATCGACGAACCCCGGCATCAGCCAGCCGCCGTCGAGATCGATCGCCGTGGCGGACGAATCCTGGCTGTCGGACGCACCGATCCGCGCGATCCGCCCGTCCTCGACGACGATCGTCGCGTCGTTCAGCACGCCTGTGGGAGTGACCACATGGCCATTCGAAAACCGGAAGATCGTCATAGCGTGCGCGTCACCTTGCTGAGATGCGACGGTGCGTCGGGGTTGAACCCGCGCGCGAGGGAGAGGGCGTTGACCATGCGATAGAAGCTTTGGATCATCAGGATCGGCTCGATCGCCGGATGGGCCTTCAGCGCAGGCAGGACGCCGTCGTCGCTGCTGCCGTCGAGCCCGGCATCGGCGAGCAAAACCGCCGCGCCACGCTCGGCGAACTCGCGGGCCGCCTCGCGCACGCCGTTGCCGGCCGCGTCGGAGGTCGCGAGCGCCAGTAGCGGGAAGCCGTCCTCGACCAACTGCATCGGGCCGTGGCGGACTTCGGCCGAACTGAACGATTCGGCGTGCAGCGCGCAGGTTTCCTTCATCTTCAGCGCTGCCTCGTTGGCGATGCCGAAGCCCACGCCGCGCGCGATCACGAACAGATTGGTCGCGGTCCGCAGCGGCGCGACGGCGTCCGACCAGTCGAGTGCCCAGGCGCGGCCGAGATCGGCGGGGAGCGCTGCGACCGCACTACGCAGCACGTCGTCGTCGGCCCATTCGGCGGTCAATGCGGCGAAGGCGGCGAGCGAGCAGATATAGGATTTGGTCGCCGCGACCGACTTTTCCGGTCCGGCGCACAGCGGGATGAGCGTATCGGCGGTTTCGGCGAGCGGCGAAGTCTCGTCGTTCACGAACGCGACGACATGCGCGCCGGCGGCCTTCTGCGCGGCGACCGCGGCGAGCAGGTCGGGGCTGCGACCGCTCTGCGATACCGCGATGCACAGCGTGTTCCGCGCGCCGAGCGGTGCGTCATAGATCGACACGACCGAGGGCGCGGCGGCGGCGACCGGGATGCCGGTCTTCGTCCAGATCAGGTATTTGCCGTAGACCGCCGAGTGATCCGACGAGCCGCGCGCGCAGGTCACGACGACCGCGGGCGGTGCGGCGCGAAGGCGTGCACCGAGCGCCGCGAACGCCGCCGCGTTGGTAGCGAGCATACGCGCGACCGCTTCGGACGATTCCGCAGCCTCACGGAACATCAGCGTTGCCGCTTCCGCAATCGGCGGGGGTGTGATCGGAGGCGGGGAGGCTTCGTGCATAGCGGCTCGCTTCGATTGGCGTTCGGCGAGGAGCGAGAGGCCCCCCGACCCAGACCGGTTTGAGTAAGTTATGGATTGGTATTATTCAAGCGCTGGATGTCCGGCTACCATGTTCGCCAGTCGCTCTACCGCGTCGCGATCTGTCGCTGACCGTCCAGCCGATGTGAAACCGAAGCGTAGTTCGGCCGGATCGGCGGGGGTCGTTATGGGCGCGCGACAGGAGGCGTGGACTTCGCGGACACCGGTGACGAGTATCGCGGGCAGCGTTTCCGGGGAGACGCCGCTGCCTGCGAGCACGATGATCCGACCGGCGGCTTGTCGGTGCAGTGCCGCCAGCATCTTCACTCCGTCGATCGCCTTGGGTGTGCCGCCCGAGGTCAAAATTCGGTCGAAGCCGAGCGTGACGGCGGACTCGAGCGCGTCGGGCATGTCGCGGCACAGGTCGAAGACGCGGTGTAGCGTCAGCGATAGCGGACGTCCGCGAGCATCGCCCAGCGACTTGGCGTGCGCGGCCCAGCCGGCGAGGGCGGGCAGGTCGAGACGGTGGTCGGCATCGAGCGCACCGATGACGATTCCCGCCAATCCGGCGTCGGCCGCGGTGCGGATGTCGTCGGCGATCAGCGCTTGCTCACGCGTCGTATAGACGAAGCCGCCTTCGCGTGGCCGCGCCAGGAGGTGGACGGGCACGCCCGAAGCGTCCGACGCCGACGCCGCGACCCGGATCAGGGACGCGGGCGGCGTGAGTCCGCCGACCGCCAGCGCCGCGCACAGTTCGATGCGATCCGCACCGCCGGCGATCGCCGCGTCGACACCTTGGAGGTCCTCGACGCAGACTTCGAGGATCGGTCGTGCGCCGCGCGCCATGTCTTCCGGACCGCTCACGCCTGGAACAGCGACCGCGCCTTCAGCACCGTCGTCTTGCCGCGCGCGTCGGTGACCGCATAGGTGAAGCCGGGCAACAGGCAGAACGCGCCGACATTCCCCTTGGTATCCAGCGCGAGGAAGCCAACCTGCACGCCGCGGATCGCATCGCCGCGCAACTTGGCGATGTGGCGAACGACTTCCTCACAGGCCTGTTGCGGCGTCGATCCGCCGCGCATCGACGCTACGACGCGCGCCGAGCCTGCGACGCGGGTCACTTCTTCGCCGAGCCCGGTCGAGGTGGCACCGCCGACACCCGCCTCGACGTACAGCCCCGATCCGACCTGGGGCGAATCGCCGACGCGGCCGCGCATCTTGAACGCCATGCCCGACGTCGTGCAGGCGCCGGCCATCCGCCCGTCGGCGGTGCGTGCGAGCAGACCGATGGTATCGTGGTCGAGCGCACCGCCCGGCGTGCGGGTGATGCGGTTTTCGCTATTGGCTTCGGGTTGGTATTTCGCGGTCTTGAGCCAGTCGCGCCATGCCTTTTCCGATTCCGGGGTCAGCAGCGATTGTTGCGGGAAGCCCTGGTCGCGCGCGAACCGTGTCGCGCCTTCGCCGACGAGGAAGGTGTGCGGCGTCCGCTCCATCACGCGGCGCGCGACGGAAATCGCATGCATCGTGTTCTCCAGCGCGGCAACGGCGCCGACTCCGCCGACATCGTCCATGATGACCGCGTCGAGCGTGACGTGGCCGTCGCGGTCGGGATAGCCGGAATAGCCGACGCTATGATTGGTAGGGTCGGCTTCGGGTACCATCGCGCCGGCCTCGACCGCGTCGATCAAGGATCCGCCCTTGGCGAGTTGCGCGAAGGCCACCGCGTTGGCGGCGGCGCCGAAGTCCCATGTCGACAGGACCATCGCACCGGTCGCCGAAGCGTCCGTGGCTGCGCCCGATCGGGCATGCGCTCGATTCGTTACGAATGGTATCATGCCCAGGCCGCCCAAGCCGGCGAGCAACGACCGTCGCGTGTTCTCCATCAGATCCCCCTTGCGTTCTTGTACGCACGCTATCGCAAGGAGATGGCGACCGCCAGTAGTGACGCCGATTTGCAACATTCCGACGCAAATGTTCTAGACCGGTATTGCTTCGGCATTGACTGACGGCGCGTTTTGACCAAACCAGTACGGGCAACCGGTATAGCGCTATCACGCAACCGAGCTTTTTTAGGGGTAGGTATGAACTTCGGCCATTCTGTTTCGCGGATCGCGCTCGTCGGATCTCTCGTGTTTTCCGCTACCACGGCGTTCGCACAGGATGTGCCCGCGCAGGCCGTGACGCCCGCCCAGGCTGCCGCGAGCACGCCCGCGGAAGCCAAGGTCGAGGCGGATGCGACCACCGCAACCACCGCTGTCGATCGCAACACGCCGACGGACGACACGATCGTCGTCACCGGATCGCGCATCCAGCGTCCGAACATGACGTCGGCCGCGCCGATCACCTCGGTCACCGCGCAGGACATTCGCGCGCAGGCTGCGGTCAATGTCGAGGACGTGCTGAACCGCCTTCCGCAGATCGCGCCGGACAGCCAGCAGACCTATAACGACTCCGACGGCCGCCAGCGCATCAAGCTGCGCAGCCTCGGGTTCGAGCGCACGCTGGTCCTGATCGACGGCAAGCGCCTCGGCACGCAGAACGGCCAGGACGTCGGCATCATCCCGCCGTCGCTGCTCGAGCGGGTCGACGTGCTGACCGGCGGCGCATCGTCGGTCTACGGCTCGGACGCAGTCGCGGGCGTCGTCAACTTCGTCCTGAAGAAGGATTTCGAAGGCGTTCAGATCGACGGCAACTACAATTTCTACAACCATAACAACAAGGACACGGTGGTGTCCTCGCTGGCACGCGCGTCGGGCTTCAACAGCCCGCGCGGCCTGACCAACGACGGCGGTCGTGCCGACGTGACGGTGACCGCGGGCAAGAAGCTGTTCGACGGCGCGCTGCGGATCAACGGCTTCGTCAACTACAAGCACACCGATCCGGTGCTGTTGTCGGAGCGCTCGAACTCGGGCTGCTACCTGACGCAAACGACGCTGAACGCGCCGCTGTCGTGCGGGCTCACCCCGAACAGCTCGACGAGCGGCCTCATTTCGCCTCTGGACGCGAAGGGCAATCAGCTGGGGCCGCAGTACGTCAATAATCCGAATGGGACGCGGGATTTCGTGCCCTTCGGTCCGGGCGCCGGCAACGCCTCAAACTACTTCAGCAATTATGCCTATCAGCGTCCGTCCGAACGCATAAATGCGGGTGGCTTTGTGAGCTTGGACATCGCGCCAGACGCCGAAGTCTATGCATCAGGTATCTGGTTCCGTGACAAATCGTACAACAATTACCCGGCGATCGCGGGCGGGAAGGTTCAGGTAAACTGCAGCAACCCATTCCTGTCGGGTTCTCAGGCTACCGCGCTTTGCGGCGCCAATGCGGGCACGGGGACGTCCGTTCCGATCGACCTGCGCTATCGTCTCGGCGAGGGCAACGATCAGCCCGATTCTTATTTGAACACCGGTGTTCGCCTGACAGGCGGCGTTCGCGGTAAGGTCGGCAGCGCGTGGACGTACGACGTGGGCGGCGTCTACGCTCGCAATCATCAGGACTACACGCCCAGCTTCGTCAATGCGGCCAACCTGCAGAACTCGATCAACGTCGGTGGCACGCGTGCAGCACCGACCTGCGCCACTACCACGGATGCCGCCTGCGTTCCCTTCGACATTTTCAGCGCAGGCAACACCAATCCTGCTCTGATCGACTATCTGTATGACCAGGGCACGTCGGCGACCACCGGCACGCTGTACGACGTGCAGGCCAACCTCACCGGCGACCTCGGCAAATACGGCATCACGTCGCCGTTCGCTGAGCAGGGCGTCGCGATCGCGCTGGGTACGGAATATCGCAAGGACACACTCAAATCGACGGCCGACAGCGTGTATCGCGCAGGACTTGGCGGCACCGACAGCTATCTGAAGCAGGACGTCTGGGAGGCCAACATCGAGGTTCAGGCGCCGCTGGTCGAGCATAAGCGCTTTGCCGACCTGTTGCAGGTGAACGGCGGCTACCGCGTGTCGAAGTACAACAGCAATTCGAGCACGTTCAACACGTGGAAGGTCGAGGGCATCTACGCGCCCATCAGCGACCTGACGTTCCGCGCGTCGTTCAACAAGGCGCAGCGCGCACCGACGGTGACCGAAATCCGGCAGGCGACCAACGTCGACTTCGCGTCCGGCGGTGCAGGCACGTTCAACGATTTCTGCGCACCCACCGCCATCCGGAACACCGATGGTACTGTCGTCAACAACCCGGATGGTACGATCCGATACGGCGCGCCGATCGCGTCGCGTGAAGTGTGTCGTGCAACCGGCCTGTCCGATGCGCTCTACGGCAGCCAGACTTTGCTGTGCAGCAACGGCACGACCCCGAACGGCTCGGCGGCGTGCACGGTACGCTCGGGTGGCTTCACCGCCGATCCGGAGACTGCCTACACGCAGACTTACGGCCTGATCGTGAAGCCGCGGTTCGTGCGGGGGCTGGTGTTCTCGGTCGATCGCTACCAGATCAAGATCAACGACTCGCTCGGCTATAACGACTTCAGCTATTACACCGATGGCTGCCAGCGTTCGAACGGCGATGCGTTCTTCTGCCAGGGCATCGTCCGAAATCCCGGCACCGGTACGCTGTATTCGACCGCCGGAAGCAACCCGACCACCGGTTTCATCCGCCAGGGCACGACGAACTACTACACGTCGATCGCGCGGGGCTATGATTTCCAGGCGCAGTACACGCTCGACCTTGCCGGCGCCGGCAAGATCGACTGGAACTTCAACGGGTCGCTGGCGACCTTCGCCGGTGGCCAGGACTCGCCGGTCCAGCCGGAGCGCAACTGCGCGGGCTACTACGGCAACGGTTGCGGTCAGCTGCTCCCGAAATGGTCGCACGGCCTGCGCGCGACCTACACGACGGTCGACCGCGGCTTCAGCGCTTCGTTCAACTGGCGTTACGTCGGTTCGCTGACCAACGCGGACAATTCGGGTGATCCGGCGATCGGTGGCACGCCGGAGCGGGAGCGGACCAGCTACTACCGGGTTTCGCCGAAGAGCTACTTCGACCTCGCGCTCAACTTCGCGATCGACAAGCAGTTCTCGTTGCGCCTGATCGCCAACAACCTGCTCGACAAGAGCGCGCCGATCGTTCCGGACTCGTACAACGTCGCCCTCGCGCGCACGAACACGATCCCGCAGCGCTACGACTCGCTGGGCCGCAACCTCGCGGTCGGTGCGACCGTTCGGTTCTGATGCTTGCGTGACACGGCGCGTGTCGATCGACACGCGCCATGGGCGTCGAATGAAGATCCCCCGTGCCTCCGGGCGCGGGGGATTTTTCGTGCCTGTCGATATTGGCGTTACGGCATGGACACCGAGGCGCTCGGCTACGCGCGGTAGCGGTCGTGCTGCGTCATGTATCGGAAATGGTGCCGGTTGCAGGAATCGAACCCGCGACATCCAGTTTACAAAACTGGCGCTCTACCAACTGAGCTAAACCGGCCCTTGCGTCGGGCGCTGCCCGGTGCGTCGCGCCCCAATGCTTCAAGAAACGCCGAAGGTCCAGCCCTCGGTTCGGGCAATATGCGGTGTCATTGCCTGCGGGCGCCAGAGTTCGGCGCGATCGGCGTTTGCACGCAGCCAGGCGGCGGTGAGTATCGCGTCGGTGGCATGATCGTCGTAGCGGGCGAGCGGCCGGTGCGGTTGGCTGCCGAGGTTCGCGAGCGCCGTATCAAGCGAGACCGCGTCGCGCATCTTGCTGAGGCCCTTGCGGATGCCGGCGGCGCGGGCGGCGATCGTGGTGTAGATTTCGACGATTGCTGGACCATGCGGTGGCAGCGGATCGAATGGCCAGACGGGCAAGCGGCCGGCGAGGCGGTGCAGTACGCGCATGCCGGTGAGGCTCGACTTGCCGACCTGCGCCGCACCGACGAGGTTGAAGCAGCTCGTCGGCGACAGGCCCATTGTGCGCTGGCCGTGTTCGCAGACGCGCATGCGGCCTGCGCCGCCGGGGAACAGGTCGCCGCAATCGCGATGCTGGCGGAAATGACGACGGATTTCCGGGTCGGTCAGCAGGCTGGAGACGGCGAGATGCGGATCGGCGGCTGAGGCATCGTCGACCATCTTCCATAGCGCACGGGCGTCGAGCGGACTGTCGGGCGCGCCGGGGAAGTACCCGTCCTGGTCTACGAACGGGAAGGCGGGGGAGAGGTCGAGCCCGATCAGCGTCGACGTATCCTGACAGAGCAACCAGTCCAGGACGTCGTCGCGCGACCATGCGCTGGCGCCTGGCGGGGCGACCAAAGTCGGCGCGGCGTCGCCCGTCGCACAAACCGCGACCGCTATGCCCTTGTGACGATGCCCCTGCGCGCCGGACCAATCGATCGCCGCAAACCGCGAAAACCGTGGTTCAGCCATTCTTCTCGGCGCGCAGGCCGTCCCAATAGGCGAGCCGCTCGGACAGCCGCTTTTCGAAGCCGCGTTCGGTCGGTGTGTAGAATGTCTGCGGGGTCATCTCTTCTGGCCAATAGTCCGAGCCGGAGAACGCATCCTCCGCATCGTGATCGTACGCGTAACCCTTGCCGTAGCCGATATCGCGCATGAGCTTGGTCGGCGCGTTGCGGATCGATGCGGGTGGCATCAGCGACCCCGTCTCGCGCGCCGATTTCCACGCCGCCTTCTGCGCCTGATAGACCGCGTTCGATTTGGGCGCCGTGGCGAGATACAGGCAGGCCTGCGCGATCGCGAGTTCACCTTCGGGGCTGCCGAGAAAGTCGTAGGTGTCCTTGGCGGCGATGCACTGGACCAGCGCCTGCGGGTCGGCGAGGCCGATATCCTCGACCGCCGCCCGCGTCAGGCGACGAAGCAGGAACAGCGGTTCCTCGCCCGCCGTCAGCATCCGCGCGAGATAATAGAGCGCAGCCTGTGGATCGCTCCCGCGGATCGATTTGTGGAGCGCGGAGATGAGGTTGTAATGCCCCTCGCGATCCTTGTCGTACACCGCGACGCGGCGTTGCAGGAAGTTCGAGAGACCTGCGGGATCGAGTGGTTCGGGCATGTTCACCGAGAACAGCGTCTCAGCCTGGTTAAGCAGGAAGCGGCCGTCGCCATTGGCGCTGGCGATCAGCGCGTCCTTGGCAGGCGGGGTGAGGGGCAGGGGGCGCTCCATCTCCGTCTCGGCCCGGTCGAGCAGCAGTTCGAGCGCACCGCGGCCGAGGCGTTCGAGGATCAAAACCTGCGCGCGGCTGAGCAGTGCGGCGTTGAGTTCGAACGACGGGTTCTCGGTGGTCGCGCCAACGAGCGTGACGGTACCGTCCTCGACATAGGGCAGGAAACCGTCCTGCTGCGCGCGGTTGAAGCGGTGGATCTCGTCCACGAACAATAAGGTGCGCTTGCCGATCTTGGCGTGCTCGCGCGCTTCGGCGAACGATTTCTTGAGGTCCGCGACGCCGGAGAACACCGCCGAGATCGCGACGAACCGCAGGTCGACCGCGTCGGCGAGCAACCGCGCGATCGTGGTCTTGCCGGTGCCGGGCGGGCCCCAGAGGATGATCGAGGACAAACGTCCCGCGGACACCATCCTGCCGATCGCGCCTTCGGGGCCGGTGATGTGATCCTGCCCGACCACCTCGTCCAGCGTGCGCGGGCGCAGGCGGTCGGCGAGCGGCGCGTTTTCGGGGTGCGTTTCGGTGGGGGCGGCGGGTTCGAAGCCCGCGAAGAGGTCGGCCATGCTTGGAAGATAGGGGCGGGGGGCCGGTTTGCCCATCCATCCGCACTCCACGCGCGCTCGTCATTCTCCCACGCCTCATAATCGTGTCGTCACCCTGAACCAGCCGTCATCCCCGCCCAGGCGGGGATCCATACTGGCTGACGGCAATGCCAGTTTGCTCGGTCCGAGGGTCTGGGTTCCCGCCTCCGCGGGGATGACGGACTCAAGCAGGCGGATGTTTTCGCGCCCGCCCCCTTGACCCCGAAACAGTCTGCGATATATCGGCACCTACGAACGAAGATATATCGGAGAACACTCAAATGCGTTTTGGTATGGGATATGGAGCCTGGACCGGCGGCCCGCGCGCCGACGGTGAAGGCCGCGGCCGGGGAAGCCACGAAGGTCATGGTCGCCACGGCCATCGCGGCGGCCCCGGTGGTCGGCGGCGGCTGTTCGACGGCGGCGAATTGAAGCTCGTCATGCTGAAGCTGATCGCGGATGCGCCGCGCCACGGCTACGACTTGATCCGCGAGATCGAGGGGCTCACGGGCGGTGGCTATGCGCCGAGCCCGGGCGTCGTCTACCCGACGCTCAGCATGCTCGACGAAATGGGGATGATCGAGGAGCAGCAGTCGGAAGGCGCGAAGAAGCGCTTTGCGGCGAGCGACGAGGGGCGAGCGCACCTGGCCGAGAACGCGGCCGTGGTGGACGGTTTGTTTGCGCGGTTGGCCGCAGTCGGGGCGGAGTCCGAGCGGACCGATGGTGCGCCGATTCGGCGGGCGATGGGCAATCTTCGGCAGGTGCTCCAGCACCGGCTGATGAGCGAAGACGTCAACGAGGACACGCTGCACGACGTCGCAGCGCTGCTCGACGAGGCCGCGCAGAAGATCGAGCGCCTCAAATGAGCGTCTCGGTCGCACGCGTGCCGACGCATTCGGCCAGCAAGTATCTCCAGCAACTGGCGAAGCACTGGAGCCACAAGATGGAGGTCACCTCCTCGGAGGAAGAGGGCCGCATCGCCTTCCCGAACGGCGCGGTGCTGGAGATGCGTGCCGACAGCGAAACGCTCGACGTCGCGCTGACGGTGCCGGAGGGCGAGGACGTCGACCGGATGCGCGGGGTGGTATCGAGCCACCTCGACCGGTTTGCGTTTCGCGAGGCGCCGCTGACGTTCGATTGGGCGACCGTCTGAGGCACAACCTGCTCCCCTCCCTGAAAGGGAGGGGCTGGGGGTGGGTAGGCCGGTCTGAGCCACCAAGCCTCGAATTCGCGGAACCCGACCCACCCCCAACCCCTCCCTTCCAGGGGGGAGCAACGTGAGCTACGCTCCCCGCCGCGTCATCACCTCTAGATACGTGTCCAGCACGGTCTGGTTGATCGTATCCCACAGATACCCGGCCGCCTTGTCGTGCCCGGCCCAGCCCATCGTCTCGCGCAGCCCCGGCTCAAAAACGATCCGCCCGATCGCGTCAGCATATCCGGAGATGTCGGTCGGCGGTACCAGAAACCCGGTCACCCCGTCGTCGACTAGCCCGACCGCGCCAGACGCGCGCGCCGCGACGACAGGAACGCCTGCCGCCATCGCCTCCAGTGTCACGTTGCCGAACGTCTCGGTAACGCTCGGGTTGAAGAACACATCCATCGACGCGACGGCGCGACCGAGATCGTCACCCGACTGGAACCCGGCGAACACCGCGCCGGGCACGCGGGCGGCGAACCAGTCGCGCGCGGGGCCTTCGCCGATCACCAGCACCTTGTGCGGCACGCCACGCTGCTCCAACTCCCGGATCACGTCGGCGAAGACGTCGAGACCCTTCTCCTTCACCAGCCGCCCTAGAAACCCGACCGCGACTTCGCCATCGGCAATCCCGCGCGCGCGTCGCCACGCCAGGTCGCGACGCGTCGGCGTGAAGCGATCGTGGTTCACACCGCGTGACCAGATCGCGGTCGGCGTCGTCACGCCCCAGTCGCGGACGATCTCCGCCATGCCGCGCCCCGGCACCAGCACTTCGTCGACGCGGTTGTAGAAGCGCGTCAGGATCTTCACCATGATCGGTTCGAAGAACGCCATCTTGTAATAGCGGAAATACGTCTCGAAGCGCGTGTGCAACGACGCGACCGTGGCGATGCCGTTGCGCCGGCCATAACTGATCGCGCGATGGCCGAGGAAATCGGGCGCCGACACATGGACGATGTTCGGTGCGAACGCATCAAGATCGCGCCGGATCGCCGCAGGAAGCCCACGCGCCATCTTGTATTCACCTCGCCCCGCCGGCAGCGGCAGCGACGGCACCGCGACCAGATCGCCGGTCGGCGGGAAGGCCGGCTTGGCGTTGGTCGGCGAATAGACACGCACCGTCACGCCCTTCGACAGCAGATGACCGACGAGCAGATTCAACGCCTGGTTTGCGCCATCGCGAACGTAATTATAGTTGCCGCTGAACAGGGCGATGCGCAGGTCGGTGGCGTGCATCGTCGCGCGGATAACGCGGTGTGCCGTCAAGCGCCACTGAATCTGTAACATAGCCCGGCGGGCTGCCATTGATGTTCCCGTATCGTTCTCGTACATCGGGCGCATGGCGAAACCCCAGAAACGTTACGTGTGTCAGTCCTGCGGATCGGTTTCGCACCGCTGGGCGGGGCAGTGCGCCGATTGCAACGAGTGGAACACGATGGTCGAGGAGGCGAACACCGCCGCTACGCCGTTCCATTCGAAGCATAATCTCCAGACAGGGGGGCGTGCGATCCAGCTCGTCGGGCTCGATGCGGAGATCAAGCTGCCCGACCGGATGGCCACCGGCATCGCCGAACTCGATCGGGCGCTGGGCGGCGGTTTCGTCGAGGGTTCGGCGACGCTGATCGGCGGCGATCCCGGGATCGGCAAGTCGACCTTGTTGTTGCAGGCGGCGGCGAAGATGGCACTGGCGGGGCAGTCGGTCGCGTACGTCTCCGGGGAGGAAGCAGCGGACCAAGTTCGTTTGCGTGCGCGAAGGCTTGGCCTCGGCAACGCGCCGGTCCAGTTGGCGGCGGCGACCTCGACGCGAGACATCCTGACGACGTTGCAGACGAAGCCGCCGGCAATGCTGGTGATCGATTCGATCCAGACGATGCACTCCGACCTGATCGAGGGTGCGCCGGGGACGGTCAGCCAGGTGCGGGCGTCGGCGCAGGAGCTGATCCGTTTCGCCAAGGAGCGCGGCACGGCGGTAGTGCTGGTCGGGCACGTGACGAAGGACGGCTCGATCGCCGGACCGCGCGTGCTGGAGCACATGGTCGACACGGTGCTGTCGTTCGAAGGCGAGCGCAGTCACCAGTACCGAATCCTTCGCGCGATCAAGAACCGCTTCGGCGGGACGGACGAGATCGGCGTGTTCTCGATGCAAACCGAAGGACTGGCGGAGGTCGGCAACCCCTCCTCGCTGTTCCTGACGCACCGCGACGATGCGATGACCGGGGCGACGGTGTTTCCGGCGCTGGAGGGGACGCGGCCGGTGCTGGTCGAGATCCAGGCGTTGACCGTGCGATTGGCGTCGGGCGCGACGCCACGGCGCGCAGTGGTCGGCTGGGATTCGGGAAGGCTCGCGATGATCCTCGCGGTGCTGGAAGCGCGGTGCGGGCTGAGCTTTTCCAACGCCGAAGTGTATCTCAACATCGCGGGCGGCTACCGCGTCCAGGACCCCGCGGCGGACCTCGCGGTGGCGGCGGCGTTGATCTCGGCGATGTCGGAGCGGCCGGTACCGGTCGACGCGGTCGCGTTCGGCGAGGTTGCGCTGTCGGGCGAGATTCGTCCGGTAGCGCATGGCCCGCTGCGGTTGAAGGAGGCGAGCAAGCTCGGCTTCGAACGTGCTTTGGTGCCGGCGTCTATGACCGGGGAGAAGAGCGGGATGAAACTCTCGGGGTTCAAGACGCTGGCGTCGTTCGTCGATCACATGATGGGGCGTGGGTAGGCGGGGGCGTCGGCGGCGGCGGCGCGGGATTGGTATTCTTGGAGCGGGTACCCTCTCCTATGGGCAAAGCGTGTTTCCCCGCGAAGGCGGGGATCCAGACTGGGCTCCCGCCTTCGCGGGAGAACAGGGGGGCGGTCGTGACTGTGTTGAGCTTCGGGCACATTTCCGATCCGAATAGATGCGTTCCAAACCAGCGTACCGCATCATCGCGGACGTGATTGGCAAGGATACGAAAAGAAAAGCACTTCCCCGGCGGAGGCCGGGGCCCAATTGGGGGACGTTGCTGGCGACCGCTGCGCTTAATTACCACGACCTTTCCAACTGGGCCCCGGCCTCCGCCGGGGTGGAGCATTAGGGGTGGTGCACTGACTGCGTTCGTCAGGCACCGGTCGATCATGCACACAACGGCATCCCAGTCGGCAAATCCGCGAGAACCCGAACGCATGGCCTCTCGCGACAGCTATGCTATGGCCACCCGCATGGCGAACACGCGAAGCAATACCGGTACCGTCGAGGTCGACGGCACCCGATACGACTGGCACCTCCAGCGCGAGCCGCAGCACACGGATGCCGATGGCTGGAAGGGCATGACGATCTCGCTGTTGCAGGACGATGCCAAACGCGAAGCCCTGCTCGAGTTCCCCGCGCCGAAACGCCTGTTGAAGGGCTTGCCGCGCGGACGGCTCCAGATCGACGACGCGACGATTTCCCGCGGGGTGCGGGCAGCGTTGGCCGCGGGTTGGGAGCCGATGTCGCGGGGCAAGCCGATGGTCTTCACGGTGGATTCCGAAGGGAATTGAACCGTGGATCGGCGTGAAACCCCGACCCCGACGGACGCGCGCACGCGGATGCAGCCCCACACCGATCTGGAAACCACGCTGCTGGGGCCGATCCTGCCAGATCGGGAGTGCGGGGATTGCACCGCGTGCTGCACCGAACTGACGGTAGATACGCCCGAGTTCGCCAAACCCGCGGGAACGCCGTGCGTCCATCTGTCCGGCCAGGGGTGCGGAATCCACGCAATCCGGCCGCGCATCTGCCGAACTTGGTTCTGTGCCTGGCGACGGGTAGCGAGCCTGCCTGACGAAGCACGGCCCGATCGGTCCGGGCTGCTCGTCTCGCTCAATTTCGTCAGCCAACCGCAGAATTGCCTGGAAGGCGTCTCGATCAACGTCCGCGTGCTCGCTGGCAGCGACGCGATCGCGAACGGCATGGCGGCGACCGTATTGGACAGCGTGTGCGACCAGTTGGTCCCGGTCTGGTTCAGCGACGGGTCGAAGAAAATGCTGATGCATCCCGATAGCGACGTCGCTCGCTTCGTTCTCTCGGGCGACCCCGCCCCCGCGCATCTGCAGGACGAAGTCGCCGCATGGCGCGAACGCTACGGTGTTTTCGGGGCGAACGGCTAAGCCCTGGTTTCGGCATGCACTAGCGGTTCGCCGCCCGCGTCCCTATTCCAGAGCGCATGAACCTCACTGCCCTAGACATCGTCGTCCTGATCGCCGTCGCCGGCTCCGCGGTGCTGGGGCTCGTGCGCGGGTTCGTGACCGAGGTGCTGTCGATGTTCGCCTGGGTGGCGATGGTCGCTATGTTGAAGCTGTTCCACATCCCGCTCGCCGCCGCGCTGTCGTCGGTGGTCGGCACCGTCGGCGGCGCCGCGGTGCTCGCCTTCGCGATCATCACCGGCGTCACCTATATCGGCGGGCGGCTGGTCGCCAACGCGATCGGCGCGCGGACGCGGACCTCGATCCTGGGCCCGGTCGATCGTGCGCTCGGGTTCGGGTTCGGCGCGCTGAAGGGGCTGATCCTCGCCAGTCTCGTCTTCCTGCTCGCGACGCTCGTCATCGACACGATGGGCGGCGGAGCCTCGCGCCGGCCCGGCTGGATGACGACATCGCGCACCTACCCGCTGCTCAACGCGACCAGCGCGAGCATCGCCGATTTCGTCGACCGCCGCCGTCGCGGCAAACCCGTCTTCGGCGCCAATACACCGCCTTCCTCTTCCGATAATGCAAGCGAGCCGAAGCCATGAGCGCGCCCCTCTACAATGCCGATATCCTGCGCCTTGCCGCGACGATCCCGCACCACGAACGCCTGCCCGAGCCGATGGCGACCGCGGAGAAACGCTCGCCGATTTGCGGCAGTCGCGTCACAATCGACGTCGCGGTCGATGATGAGGGGCGCGTCAGCGAGGTTGGCTTGCTGGTCCGCGCGTGTGCGCTCGGGCAGGCGTCGTCGTCGTTGTTGGCGTCCAACATCCTAGGCCGCACGCCCGCCGAACTCGCCGCCACCCGCGATGCGTTGACCGCGTGGCTTGCGCGCGAGGGCGATGCGCCCGATTGGCCGGGAATGGACATCTTCACCCCCGCGCTCGACTACACCGCGCGCCACCCCTCGATCCGGCTCGCGTTCGAAGCCGCGGCCGAGGCTGCCGACACCGCTGCAAAGGCGAAAGTCTGATGGCTGAGGGCACGGCACCGTCGCTGCTTCGCGACGGCGTCGTACTGCTCGGTTTCGGACTGATGTTCGTGCTGTTGTTCCGGCGGCTCGGGCTCGGCGCAACACTCGGGTATCTGGTCGCAGGCGCGGTCGTTGGGCCGCATGTGCTCGGGCTGGTTGGCGATGCCGAGTCCAAACTCGGGTTCGCCGAACTCGGTATTACGCTCCTGCTGTTCATCGTCGGGCTCGAACTCAATCCGTCACGCCTGTGGAAGATGAAGGAGGAGATCTTCGGTCTCGGCCTGCTCCAGGTCGTGATCTGCGGGCTGGCGATCACTGCGATCGTCTGGGTCGGCGCGAAGTTTTCGCTTCCCGCAGCGCTCGCGCTCGGACTCCCGCTCGCGCTGTCGTCGACCGCGCAGGTTCTGCCGATGCTGCGGTCTTCGGGCCGGATGCGGACGCCGTTCGGCGAGCGCGCCTTCTCGATCCTGTTGTTCCAGGACCTGTCGATCGTGCCGTTGATCACGATCGTCGCGGCGATGAGCCGCAACCCCGCCGATGCCAACGCGCCTCCCGGCTGGTTGCTGGCGATCTACACCGTGCTCGCAGTTGTCGGGCTGGTCGTCGCGGGGCGCTTCCTGTTGCGTCCGTTCTTCCGGCTGATCGGCAATCTTGGCGAGCGCGAGATGTTCGTGTTCGCCGGCCTCTTCACGGTGATCGCCAGCGCCGCGATCATGGAATGGCTCGGGCTGTCGACCGCGCTCGGTGCGTTCATCGCCGGCGTGATGCTCGCGGACAGTCCGTATCGTCATGAACTGGAGGCCGATGTCGAGCCGTTCCGCTCGATTCTGCTGGGCCTGTTCTTCCTGGCGGTCGGCATGGTGCTCGATCTGAACGCGATCGCCGAGCGGCCAATTTTCGTGATGGCGATGGCGGCGGCGCTGATCGCGACCAAGACTAGCGTGATCACGCTGATCGGCATGGCGTTCAAGATGACGTGGCGGCAGGCGTTCGCGCTTGGCCTGTTACTGAGCCAGGGCGGCGAGTTCGGCTTCGTCCTGTTCGCGCAGGCGCAGGCCGGGCTGCTGATCGAACCGCAGGCGGCGAGCCTGTTCGGCGCGATCATCACGCTGTCGATGGCGACGACGCCGTTCCTGATGGGGATCACGAAGCGCTTCCGCACCGAGCCGATCGCCGAGGGGCAGGAGCGCGACGGCCCCAAGGTGGACGGCGCGAATGCGATCATCGTCGGCTATGGGCGGTTCGGCCAGACGGTCGGCCAGATGCTGCTCGCGCAAGATATCCCGGTGACGCTGATCGACACCGATATCGAGATGATCGACATCGCCGGCGAGTTCGGCGCAAAGGTCTACTACGGCGACGGCACGCGGCTGGACCTGTTGCGGCAGGCGGGTGCGGCCGAGGCCGAGATCATCTGCTTCTGCATGGACGGCGACCAGCTCGATCCAGACACGATCGAGGGTGTGCACGAGGCATTTCCGAACGCCGCGATATATGTCCGTGCGTTCGATCGCCGCGCGCTGGTGAAGCTGAAGAACACGTCCGCGACCGCGGTTGTGCGCGAGGTGCTCGAATCGGCGGTGAAAATGGCGCGCCTGATCATGCGCGGGCTCGAGATCGCGCCTGCCGATATCGATCGTGCGGAGGAAACGTACCGCGCGCGCGACAAGGAGCGGTTGCAGCTCCAGATCGATTCGGGCGACATGCGGGCGGCACGTGCCGAGACCGCCAAGCGCTTTCCCTGGGGAAATGATTCGCAATGATCATCGTTGTTCTTGCAGCCTTGTCGGGCGCGGTCGCGGTCGCGGCGGGAGCGTTCGGAGCGCACGGTGCCAGCGGATCGGCGGCGGAGTGGCTGAAGACCGGTGCGCAGTATCAGCTTGTGCACGTGGTTGCGGCGCTGGTGGCGGTCCGGATGGACGCGCGGGGGCCGGCGTGGCTGTTCGTGGTTGGGGCGGCGATCTTTGCGCTGACGCTCTACGCGATGGCGCTGGGGGCACCACGCTGGTTCGGGGCGATCACGCCGATTGGCGGGGCGCTGCTGATCGGCGGCTGGCTTTGGCTGGCTTGGAGTGCGGCGCGACCCTGACCTTCTTGTTCACCGGCGAAGGCGGGTGCCCAGACTGGGCACCCGCCTTCGCCGGTGAACAATATACTTTACTAGTTCAACGTCAGCGCTTCTTCCGACAAGCGTCGGAGCAGTAGATCACGCTGTCCCAATCCCGGGCCCATTTCTTCCGCCACGTGAACGGCCGCTCGCACGCCGGGCACACCTTGGTCGGCAGGTTCTGCTTGGCGACCCCGTTCGGCATCAGCGGGGCTGCGCGTCGAGGAACGCTTCGACATCGGCGAGGTCGACGGTCTTGTCGAGATAGGTCTGGCCGATCCCGCGCGCTAGCAGGAAGGGCAGCGTCCCCGCCGCCATCTTCTTGTCGTGCCGCATGTGATCGACGAGCCGCGCACCGCTCGCGCTGATACCCGCCGCCGCGAGACCGTCCGGCAGACCCGCGTCACGCCAATGCGCCGCGACACGCTGTGCATCCTGGCCCGAACAAATCCCCTGCGATGCGGAAAACGCGAACGCCAGCGAACAGCCTGCCGCGACACCTTCGCCGTGGATCAGCGCCTGCGAGAACCCGGTCTCCGCCTCCAGCGCATGTCCGAACGTATGCCCCAGATTGAGCAATGCGCGCGTCCCATTCGTCTCATGCTCGTCCGCCGCGACGATCCGTGCCTTCGCCAAAACGCTATGCGCGATCGCGTATTCGCGCAGCGCCAGGTCGCCCGCCAGCAACGCGGCCCCGTTCGCCTCACACCATTCGAAGAACGCGAAGTCGTCGATCAGTCCGTATTTCACGACCTCTGCATACCCCGCACGCAACTCGCGGATCGGCAGCGTGTCGAGCACCTCCGGGTCGATCAGCACCATCACCGGCTGGTGGAACGCGCCGATCAGGTTCTTGCCGGCCTTCGTGTTGATCGCGGTCTTGCCGCCGACCGAGCTGTCGACCTGTGCCAGCAGGCTCGTCGGGATCTGCACGAAGTTGCAGCCGCGCTTCAGGACCGAACACGCGAACCCGACGAGGTCCCCCATCACGCCGCCGCCCAGCGCCACGACATGATCGCCGCGCTCGACACCCAGTTCGAGCAGCCGGTCGCACAGCATCTCCAGCGTCGCCCAGCTCTTGCTGCCTTCGCCCGGCGCCAGGACGATCGCCTCGGACGCAATTCCGGCCTCCGTCAGCGACGTCTGCAACGTCACCAGGTGGATCGCCAGATTCTTGTCGGTAACGATCGCTACGCGGCGACTCTTCGCAAGCGGCGCAAGGAACTCGCCGGCCCGCGCGAGCAAGCCGGCCTCGATATGGATCGGATAGGTCCGCGCACCCAGTTCGACGGTAACGGTCTTCATCGGCCTAGCGCCTTCAGGATAGCGGCGACGGTCGCTTCGTGCGGCGTCTTGTTGCTGACAATATGGATGTGCGCCTGCGCGTAGATCGGGTTGCGGACGCGCGCCAGTTCGGCGAGCACCTTGCCCGGATCGCGGTTGCGGAGCAGCGGCCGCGTGTCGCGCCGCCCGACGCGCTCGACCAGGATGTCGGGATGCGCACTGAGCCACACCGACACCGCGTCGCGCAGGATCAGCTCGCGCGTGTCGTCGTTGATGAACGCGCCGCCGCCGGTTGCGATGACCTTCGGCGTGCCGTCGATCAGCCGTGCGATCACGCGGCGCTCGCCGTCGCGGAAATATTCCTCGCCGTATTTGGCAAAGATTTCGGCGACGGTCATGCCCGACGCTGCCTCGATCTCATGGTCGGCATCGACGAACGGCAGGTTCATGCGCAGCGCGAGGCGCCGGCCGACGGTGGTCTTGCCGACGCCCATCAACCCGACGAGCACGATCGGGCGATCGATCGGGGCAGGGCGGCGACCGCCTGAAGGCCCGCCGGAAGGGTTGTGGCTTTGCAACATCGTAGCCCGCGCTATACAGCGGCTCCGCGCGAGGGCAAAAGCTCTTGGCGCCTGTTTTGTCCACTACAAGGTTACGTCGTATGTCCCGTTTCATCGTCTCGGTCGTCGTCGTTCTTGTCGTGGTGGTCGGCGGCCTGTTCCTGCTAGCCGGGCGCGCGACCGAGCGTCCGCAGAGCCGCGTCGAGAAGGCCGTGACGCTTGCGAACCTCTCTTAAGGCATCCCTCGCGGCGGCGGTTGCCGTCGGAGCCTTAGTCGCGCTGGCACCCGCGATCGGGCAGGATCGCCCCGAATCGATCCTGCCACCGGGGTTCGGCGAGCCGACCCCTGCGCCTGCACCACGACCCACGCCTCCGACGGGTACGCAGCCGGCGCGTCCGACTGGTCCGACCCAGCCGAATGCCCCATCGCCGGCACCCGCACAGCCGGGTGCGATGATCCAGCCGTTGCCGCCGACGACACCGACAGACGCGCCGTTGGCGCCACCCGTCGCGGCGCCCGCGCCGATCGATCCAGCCGTGCTGGCACGGTACGAGATGCCGGAGTTCGCGCGTCGCTCGCTTGCGACGGTGGGGCCGGTCACGGCCAGCCAGGGCGGGCTCGATATCGATGCGTTCGGTGAGGCGGACGGCCAATATGTCGAGACGCTGATGCGCCGCCTCAGTGCGCCGCTGCCGTCGCGCTGGATGTCGATCCTGTTGCGCCGCGCGCTGGCGTCGCATGTCGATACGCCCAGTCGCACCAACGGCGCCGACTTCGCCGCCGAGCGCGCGTGGCTGTTGCTAAGGATGGGCGAATCAGTCGCCGCGCGGGCTGTCGCGCAGAGCGTCGACACCGATAATTATACGCCCAAACTCTATCAGGTCGCGATGAACACCGCGCTGGCGACCGGCGATCCGGCTGGCCTGTGCCCGCTGGTGACCGGCGCGATGCGGTACGCTCCGGCACGCGGCTGGACGATGGCACAGGCGATGTGCGCCGGGCTGTCGGGCAATCCCGCACAGGCGAGCCCGCTGGTCGCGACCGCAAAGCGCCGCAACGTCGCCAGCGGCGTCGACCTGCTGCTCGCGCAGAAGGTCGTCGGCGCCGGCGCGCAGGGGCGTCAGGCCGTGACGATCGAATGGGACGGCGTCGACCGGCTGACCGCATGGCGGTTCGGGCTCGCGATGGCGACCGGAGTCACGGTGCCCGACGAGCTGTACGGCACAGCGGGGCCGCAGGTGAAATACTGGCAGGCGCTGTCGCCGTCGGTCGCGCTCGGCGACCGACTGGCCCCAGCAGAAGCTGCGGCGGGGCAGGGGGTGCTATCCAGCGCCGCGCTCGTCGATCTCTACGCTGCCGCTGCGGCCGACGACGATGCGCAGAGCAATGCGACCGCGACCGCCAACGATCTCCAGACCGCCTACGCCGATCGCAATCCGGACTCCCGACTGAATGCCCTGCGTCAATTGTGGGGCGGCGCGAATGCCCGGCCGAGCTATGCGCGGCTCGTCCTGACGGCACGCGCAGCCTCCCGGTTGAATCCAAATCTTGCGAAAGCCGAAGCCGATCGTCTGGTGGCATCGATGCTGTCCGCCGGGCTCGACCGCACCGCGGCTCGCTGGCTGGGCTCGGTACCCGTCGGCAGCGACGCCTGGGCGATGATCGCGCTCAGCGACCCCGACGCCTATCGCCGCCTCAGCTATTCCGACCTTGCCTCCTACACTGGCGGCGCAGGTGATTCGGCCTTGAAACAGCGCATGTTGTTCGCGGGCCTCGCAGGCCTCGGCCGTCTCAGCCAAGGCGATATCGAACGCGCGGCGCAGTCGCTCGGCGTCCGTATCAGCGCGGACAATGCATGGACCCGCGCGCTCGATCGTGCTGCACGCGACGGCCAAGCCGGGACGGTCGTCCTGCTCGCGGCGGTCGGCATGCAGGCGGCGAGCTGGAAGGACATCCCCCCGGAAGCCTTGTACCGGATCGTCGGCGCACTCCGCGGCGTCGGTCTCGACGGCGAGGCGCGTATGATCGCGGCCGAGGCGATCGCGCGGGCGTGACGCACGCGGCCGACCGTGCGCTGATCGACCGGTTCCTGGAGATGATGGCGGCGGAGGCTGGGGCGGCGCCCAACACCGTCGCCGCTTATCGCAGCGACCTGACGCTTGCCTCGCAGGCGCTCGACGGCGGCCTGGTCGATGCGGATGCGGATGCGCTGGCCAAGCTGGCGAGCGGATGGTCGGCGTTGTCCCGGTCGACCGTGGGTAGAAAGTCCGCTTCGCTCCGCCGTTTCTTCGCGTTCCTGGTGGAAGAAGGCCACCGCGTCGACGATCCCGGCAAGGCGCTGCCCCGGCCCGGCACCGCGCGCACCTTGCCGAAGATTCTTAGCCACGCGGATGTGGATCGCCTGTTCGCTGCGATCGCCGAACGCGCCGCGCGCGATCCGCTGGATCCCAACGACCTCCGCCTCTCCGCATTGTTCGAACTTCTCTACGGCTCCGGCCTGCGCGCGACCGAACTCGTCAGCCTGCCGCGCAACGCGGTCCACCCCGATCGCCCGTTCCTGATCCTGCGCGGCAAGGGCGGACGCGAGCGCCTCGTCCCCATCTCCGACCGCGCGCGCGCTGCCGTCGCGGTGTGGCGCACCTATGTCGCGGCCGACCGGCTCTGGCTGTTCCCCTCGGGCAAGGGCCATTTGTCCCGCATCCGCCTGTACCAGCTCGTCAAGGCAATCGCCGCCGAAGCCGGCATTCCCCCCGATCGCGTCAGCCCGCACGTCCTGCGCCACGCCTTCGCAACGCATCTGCTGGCAGGCGGCGCCGACCTGCGCGCGCTGCAATCGATGCTCGGCCACGCCGATATCGCCACAACCGAGATCTACACGCACGTCGATTCAAGCCGTCTCGTCGAACTCGTCAACACGCGTCACCCGCTGGCAGCCTGCCACCTCGTTGACGCGGACGCGCCCGCGCCGTAACCGCCGCTGATGCCAAGCTTCCTCGACTTCGAGAAACCGATCGCCGAACTCCAGGGCCGGATCGACGAACTCCGCGACACCGCCTCCGAAGGCAGCGTCGACCTCGCCGCCGACATCGCCCGCTTGCAGGCGAAGTCCGACAAGCTGCTGAAGGACACCTTCGCGCGCCTGACCCCGTGGCAGAAGACGCAGGTCGCGCGCCATCCCGAGCGTCCGCACTTCAAGGATTACGTCGCCGCGTTGTTCGACGAATTCGTGCCGCTCGCGGGCGATCGCGCATTCGGCGACGATCAGGCGATCATCGGCGGCTTCGCGACGTTCCGGGGCCGCAAGATCATGGTGCTCGGCCATGAGAAGGGCGACGACACCGCCAGCCGCCTTCGCCATAATTTCGGCATGGGCAAGCCCGAGGGCTATCGCAAGGCGATCCGTCTGGTCGAACTCGCCGACCGGTTCGGCCTGCCGATCGTGACCTTGGTCGACACCTCCGGCGCGTTCCCCGGCATCCAGGCCGAAGAGCGCGGCCAGGCCGAGGCGATCGCCCGCTCCACCGAAGCATGCCTCAATGCAGGCGTCCCGATCGTCTCGGCGATCGTCGGCGAGGGCGGTTCGGGTGGCGCGGTCGCGCTCGCCGCGGGCAACCGCGTGCTGATGTTCGAACACGCGGTCTATTCGGTGATCAGCCCCGAAGGCTGCGCCTCGATCCTGTGGCGTACCGCCGACAAGGCACCCGAGGCGGCGGAAGCGATGCGAATTACCGCGCAGGACTTGCTGGCGTTCGGCGTTATCGACGACATCGTACCCGAGCCCCTGGGTGGCGCGCACCGCGACCGTGCGGCCGCGATTGAATCGCTCGCCTCAGCGCTGACGTCCGCGCTGAGGGACCTCACCCCGCTCACCCCGACCGAACTGCGCAAAGACCGTCAGGCCAAGTTCCTCAAGATGGGTCGTCTCTGACCTACGCAGAAAGGGCGGCGGAACCGAGGTTCCGCCGCCCTATTCGATCCGGAGGCCGTTCGTTTACTATTTGATCGACGTGTTGAGCTTCGTGCTGACGTTATTGAACGTTCCGCCCACGCTCGTACCGAGGTTCGTCATTGCGGCGATTGCAGCAACGGCGATCAGCGCGGCGATCAGGCCGTATTCGATCGCGGTAGCGCCGCGTTTGTCGCGCAGCACGCGGACGATCGTTCGGATGACGGCATGCGTCGCGACGGATATAGGGCTTATGGATGCGATGTAATCGCGGGGAAATTGAGAATGACCAATGATCCGTCCGTACCCGGACCGATGCCCGCGGCACCGTTGCTGCTGCCCGTCGTAGCGGCTGCGCTGGTCGATCTCGAAGGCCGCGTGCTTCTCCAGCAGCGTCCGGAGGCCAAGTCGCTTGCGGGCCTCTGGGAGTTTCCCGGCGGCAAGGTCGAGCCCGGCGAAACGCCCGAGGCGGCGCTGATTCGCGAACTCGAGGAGGAGTTGGCGATCGCGGTGCCGCACGCCTGCCTTGCGCCCGCCGCCTTCGCCAGCGCACCGCTCGGCGACCGCCACTTGCTGCTGCTGCTCTACATCACGCGCAAATGGACCGGCGTGCCGCGTGCACTCGAAGCGACCGCGCTGCGGTGGGTAAAGCCGAACGAGATGCACGCCCTGCCGATGCCGCCCGCCGATCGCCCGCTCATCGGCTTGCTCGACGCCCTGATCTGACCTTTTTGTCCGTTCGGTAGGCGAGCACGCTGCAAAGCACTCAAATCCCCGGATAATGCGCCCGACATGCCCGTCCGGTAGTTGATGCGCGGGTATGCCGGCACGCCATTACTCTTTGGCTCGTCACCAAGGCGTGTCGGCATACTCTGTGTTCGAAAAAGCGCTTGATCCCGGGTGCTTGCTGGTGCATAATTTTTCGGCTGGTTACGTCCCAAGACCGTATCCGGCCATCCGGACTGCGGCTCGCACGCGTTATTCCCTTTTCTCGAGCGAGCCGTTTCCGTCGGTAACGGGACATCGCGCGCAGCGACGCTCGATACCATATCCAAACGAACCGCGGTGTCGCGTCGTTCGGCATGACGCCGACCGCCTTGTCAGTCCGCGATCCGATCTCGTCGCACCATGGGACGCAATCTCACGCCCAGGCTGATTACCAGGGGCCAGAATATGGTGTTGCCGATATCGGAAAGCGTATCGGCCCAGCGCATGCCGTAGTTCAGGTAGTCGAGCGTCTCGTTCCCAAGTTCCGCAAGGACCACGAACGACAAGGGGATGAACGTGCCCAATGATCGGCCGCTGACGAGCCGTACGAGCATGAGAATGATGAGCCCGGCATGGATATGAAGAATCGCATCCGGAAGGCCGGTGCCGTCTCCAATCCAAATAATAACCGAATGATACGCCGCGGGAATATTCATGTCCGAGCCACAGCCGAGATCCGCATCGAATGCAAGGATGCGCCAGTGCGACAACCGACGTCGCGCCGTGGTGCGGTACGCAAGCCCCGAGGTCCACGGTAGCGCCGGTACTCGATGCGGGATCGAGCGTTTAGAGCGGCAAGCGATGGATTGATTGCAAACGTCTGGCTGGATCGCGACCCGCCGCCGAGTTGATATCGCACCGCGTGCGAGTTCCGTATTGCAGCCCAGGGTCGAACCACCACGGAAATACGCGACAAACCGGTGAACTTATGCTGTTCTGATGCATCGGCACAGCGCCGAACGGCCGGGTTGCACGGAAATTCACTGGAGGCCCGACCGGGAATCGAACCCGGGTGCGAGGATTTGCAGTCCTCTACGTCACCACTCCGCCATCGGGCCCCGATTGCGTGAAGGCGGCGCAAATGCTTCGTTTTTTGGCTGCGGTCAACCGCCGTTGTCGCTCGCGACGGAATAATCCTGCGCTGGTGGCCATGCCACGGCCGCTTCGTCAGAACCTGCCGTGTTGTGTCGCGCCGGGCGCGGCGATGGTGACTCGCGCCGCTATGCGACTTTGCCTAAGGTTAAGTGCAATTGCGGCAATGGCTTGGGGGCAGGCACTTGAAGACGAATATGATTGCGGGCGGAACGAATACGACGGGCGTGGACGAGGATGTGTTTGCGATGCCGTTCGGCATGGCGATCCGGTATGACCGCCCCGCGGCGGCGCTCGCGGACTATATCACCGGGTATCACGTCTATCGCTCCGACGCCGATCGGGGCACGGGGCCGGGGACGGGGCAGGTGGACTGGTTCCTCCCCGCGACCGCCAACGTCCGGATCGCGATCGATGCCGGACCGATCGCGGTGTCGATCGGTCGGCGGACCTACGATCCCCTCCCGGTGGCGAGCTTGTTCGGGCCGACCAGCCAGGCGTTGAAGGCCGTGACCCACGGCGGCGTGATGATCGGTTTCGGCGTCAGTGCGCTGGGGTGGGCGCGACTGTTTCGCCGATCGGCCGTCGATTTCCGCAACCGGGTCGTCCCGCTGGAGGATGTTTTGGGCAAGGCCTTCACGCGCGATCTCGTATCCGCGTTGCAGGGTGCGTCGAGCGATGCCGCTGTCGCGCCGATTCTAGATGCGATGCTGCTCGCGCGGCTGGGGCCGCCGCACGCCGATGCGCCGCAGATCAGGCGACTGATGGAAGTATTGGCGACCGACGGTCCGACCGACATCGCGTCGGCCGCCGCCCGGCTCGACATGCCGACGCACGCGCTGCGTCGATTGTCGGTGCGCCATTTCGGCTTTCCGCCCAAGATGTTGCTGCTGCGCGCGCGCTTCCTGCGCTCGTTCGTCCGGTTGATGATGGCTGGCGGCGAGGCCGACTATGGCTCGATCGACCGTTCTTATTTCGACGCGTCGCATTTCCTGCGCGATGCGACGACGTTCCTGGGCATGACGCCGCGGCGGTTCATAGCGCTCACCAAACCCTTTCTCGAGGCGAGCCTGCGCGCACGAAACGCAGTGCTGGGGTCGCCAACCCAGGTGCTGCACGACATCGAGAAGGCCCCGGCTCGCGACGGACCCCGGGACGGATCTCGCGACGGACATCCGCGCGACTCGTCCGCCAACGCGCAACGACGGGTCATTTTGCACGACGAGTCCGAGCTAAGGTGCTAAGCCCGCAGCAGAGGTGTTGCCGGCGATTTCGCGTGCACCCTCGGCGCCCCGTCCGCGGCATCTCGGTGTCACACGGGCGGGCGGGGCGTCTTCCATACCGTTCACGGTCGCCAAACGTGGCGAAATCCGATCAACCGATGCTTGGCGTTGCCGCGCCCACACGGTAACAGACGCGTCATATCCGGCCGCGCGATATCGGATTGATCCGAAACAAGTGTATTGCGTGGCTAAAACAGTTGTGCGACAGGATGCGCCATGACGACGACGACTCTCGATACTCCCTCGCTCGCAGCCGATACCCATGACATCGGCGGGACCACCGTGTCCTTAGCCCCCGCGACCTTCGACACGATGCGTCATGCGATGGTGGCAAGCCAGTTGCGCACCAACGCGGTGAACGACCAGCGCGTCGTCGCGGCGATGGGACGCGTACCACGCGAGGTGTTCATGCCCGCCGACGTTCGCGCGCTGGCATATCGCGATGCGACGATCCCGCTGGGCGGCGGGCGCTACGCCAATCTGCCGATGGCGACCGGCCGGTTGCTGACCGAAGCCTATCTGACCGCGACGGACCGTGTCCTGCTGATCGGTGCCGCGACGGGCTACACCGCCGCGGTGCTGGCCGGGATCGTCGGCTCGGTCGTTGCGGTCGAGAGTGACCCCGCCTTGCTCGCGATCGCCCGAGAGGCACTCGCCGGGACCGGCAACGTCGAACTCGTCGAAGGTCCGATGCAGGACGGCCACGCCGCCGGCGCGCCTTATGACGTGCTGATCGTCGACGGCGCGATCGAGACCGTACCCGACGCGTTGATCGCGCAGGTCAAGTCGGGCGGTCGCGTCACCGCTGGCATCGCCGAGCGCGGGCTGACCCGGCTTGCATCGGGGCGCAAGACCGAGGGCGGGTTCGCGCTCGCGGCGTTCGTCGATGTCGAATGCGTGGGCCTTCCCGGCTTCGACGCTCCCAAACCCTTCCGGTTCTGAGTTAAGCCATGGCCCGCGCCGCGCATATCCGTAGCCTGCTTCTCGGTGTTGCGCTGACGTATAGCGCTGCACCACTCCAGGCGGAAACGCTGCGAGAGGCGTTGGTCAAGGCGTACAATACCAACCCTACGATCACCGCTCAGCGGGCCACCCTGCGCGCGACGGACGAGAACGTGCCGATCGCGCGCGCTTCGGGGCTGCCGTCGGCCAACGCGACCGGCGATCTCACCGAATTCCTCGTCACTGGCCAGAACAACTTCGTCGCGCCGCCTCGCCAGGCGGTGGCGCGTGCGAACGTGTCGGTCCCGCTGTACCTCGGCGGGCAGGTCCGCAATTCGGTTGCGGCGGCCAAGACCCGCGTCGAGGGTGGCCGCGCGACGCTGCGCGGTACCGAAGCCGATCTGTTCACGAACGTCGTCGCGGCGTACATGGACGTGATCCGCGACGAGGCGATCGTCGGCTTGAACACGCAGAACGTCCGCGTCCTCGACGTCAATCTCCAAGCCAGCCGCGATCGTTTCCAGGTCGGCGACCTGACCCGTACCGACGTGGCGCAGTCCGAGGCGCGCCTCGCGCTCGCCCGCGCCCAGCTCCAGTCCGCGCAAGCCAATCTGATCTCGAGCCGTGAAAGCTATATCCGGTTCGTCGGGACCCCGCCGGGCGCGCTCGATACCCCACCGACTCTGCCGCATCTGCCCGACAGTCCGGCCTCGGCCGTGACCGTGGCGATCGACAATAATCCGGTGCTGATCGCCGCCGCCAAGGAGAGGGACGCGAGCCGCTACGACGTCGGCGTCGCCCGCGCGAGCCGCCTGCCGCAGATCAGCGCGGTCGGTGGCGCGAGCTACACCAATTACCTCGGATCGATCGCGGCGCTGCCCAGTGGCGCCAACGGCATCCCCAACGCCAACAAGGCGGTGCAGGCCGGACTTTCGCTAACGCTGCCGTTATTCCAGGGCGGGCGTCCCGCCGCGCAGGTTCGCCAGGCCGAGGCGTTCCAGTCGCGCGCGATCGAGAACGTCACCGCGACCGAGCGCAACGTGATCGCACAGGCGCGCTCCGCCTATGCCGTGTGGCGCTCGTCGGAGCAGGTGATCCAGTCGTCCGAAACCGCGGTCAACGCGAACAAGCTCAGCCTCGAGGGCGTCCGCGCCGAGAACAGCGTCGGCACGCGCACGATCCTCGACATCCTCAATGCCGAGCAGGAATTGCTCAACAGCCAAGTGACGCTCGTGACCGCGCGCCGCGACGCGTATGTCGCGGGCTTCGCGCTACTGGCCGCAATGGGACAGGCCGAGGCACGTGACCTGGGGCTCGACGGCGGTGTGCTGTACGACCCGGTCGCGAACTATAATCGCGTCCGTCACAAGATCTGGGATTTTGGCGGAGACGGCGAGCCGGTGCCGGTCGCGACCCGCACGGCGCAATCGCCCGCGCAGGACGCCACGGTCGCGCCACAAGCCGACCCGTTGCTCGATACGCCGGTTGACAGGAACCCCGCCTTGACGACAGGTAAGGATGCACCGAGCCGCCAATAGGGGCGCGCGGGGCAACGGGGTTTGGGATGGTCCGGATGGGGGATGTCAACGGCGAGCCGTCGATGGAGGAAATCCTCTCGTCGATCAAACGCATCATCGCGGAAGAGGGCGACACGCCGGGCCGTTCGCGTCGGCCTTCGCGCACGACGACTGCGCCGGTCGATCTCGATCCTGCGTTTCTCGACGGCGATCACGACGACGACGAGATTCTCGAGCTGAGCGACCCCATGCCCGATCGTACGCCGCGCTCGCCCAAGTCCCCGGTGCCTGCCTCCGTCGATACCCCGTCCGAACCACGCCACGCCGCTCCGCAGATGGCCCCCCAAGTGACACCGCCAAAGGCCGCGCCGAGCGCCAAGCCACAGCCAGCGACCGATGCCACGGCCGAACCGATCGTCTCGCGCCATACCGCCGCTGCAACGCGCGCGCCGCTCGAAGCGTTGACGCGGATGATGGTAAAACCCGAGTCAGGCAATGACGGCACGCTCGAGGGCCTAGTCCGCGAGATGCTCCGCCCGATGCTGCGCGAATGGATCGATGCGAACCTTCCCAACATGGTCGAGGACATGGTCTCGCGCGAGATCGCCAAGATCATGAACCAGCAGCCCTGAACCAACCTGCTCCCCTCCCTGAAAGGGAGGGGTCGGGGGTGGGTAGGCCCGTTGTCGCGCCGCGACGCCAATTCCAAACCCCACACGCTCCCCTAAGGCTGGCCTAGCCCAGACACGCCCGCTAAGGCTCGGGCATGAGCGAGCTTCCAAAAACCTTCGACCCGGCCTCCATCGAATCGCGCTGGTACGCGCATTGGGAGGCGAGCGGCCAGTTCCGGCCCGACCGTCCGAACGCCGAGCCGTGGACGATCGTCAACCCGCCGCCCAACGTCACGGGCAGCCTGCATATCGGCCACGCGCTCGACAACACGTTGCAGGATATCCTCACGCGTCACGCGCGGCTGAAGGGCAAGGACGCGCTGTGGGTGGTCGGCACCGATCACGCCGGCATCGCCACGCAGATGGTGGTCGAGCGCCAGATGGGCGCGCTGACCCCGCCGCAGAAGCGCACCGACCTCACGCGCGAGGAGTTCGTCGCGAAGGTCTGGGCGTGGAAGGAAGAGAGCGGCGGCGAGATCACGCAGCAGCTCCGCCGGCTCGGGTGCTCGATGGACTGGGCGAACGAGCGCTTCACGATGGACGAGGGCTTTTCGAAGGCCGTCATCAAGGTGTTCGTCGACCTCCACAAAGAGGGGCTGCTGTACCGCGACAAACGCCTCGTGAACTGGGATCCGGGCCTCGGCACCGCTATCAGCGACCTCGAGGTCGAGACGCGCGAGATCAAGGGCAGCTTCTGGCACCTGCGCTATCCGCTCGCCGACGAGTCGGGCTTCATCGAGGTCGCGACCACGCGCCCCGAGACGATGCTCGCCGACATGGCGGTGGCGGTGAACGGCGCGGACGAGCGCTACACCGCGCTGATCGGCAAGCAGGTGAAGCTGCCGATCACCGGCCGGCTGATCCCGATCATCGCCGACGACCATGCCGATCCGGAGCTCGGGTCGGGCGCGGTGAAGATCACGCCCGGGCACGACTTCAACGATTTCGAGGTCGGCAAGCGGGCAGGGATGGCTGCCGGGTCGATGCTCAACATGCTCGATGCCAAAGCGCGGGTGGTGCAGGTCTCGGACGGCCTGATCCCGGCCGACCTTCTCGGACTTACGACCGCAGAGGCGCGCAAGGCCATCGTTGCGCGGCTCAAGGACGAAGGCTTCCTTATCGCGCATGTCGACAAGGACGGCGTTGAGCACGACGCCGAACCGCGCACGATCCAGACCCCATATGGCGACCGCTCGGGCGTGGTGATCGAGCCGTGGCTGACCGACCAATGGTATGTCGATGCCAAGACGCTCGCCCAGCCGGCGATCGAGGCGGTCCAGACTGGCGCGATCGATATCGTCCCGAAGACCTGGGAGAAGACGTTCTTCAACTGGATGGACAACATCCAGCCTTGGTGCGTGTCCCGCCAGCTTTGGTGGGGGCACCAGATCCCGGCATGGTTCGGTCCGGACGGTACGCCGTATGTGGCGGAAACCGAGGCCGAAGCGCAGGCTCTGGCGGGTGATGGCGTGACGCTAACGCGCGATCCCGACGTGCTCGACACGTGGTTCTCCAGCGCGCTCTGGCCCTTCGCTACACTCGGCTGGGCTGAGGAGGGTGCCGTTCCCTCTCCCCTCCGGGGAGAGGGCCAGGGTGAGGGGCAGCCAAGCAGCGCAACGCCCGGTACGACCCCTCACCCCGACCCTCTCCCCGCAGGGGAGAGGGAGCAGAAGCAGCTTGGCGGCCGCTACCCGAACGACGTGCTCATTTCCGGCTTCGACATCCTGTTCTTCTGGAACGCGCGGATGATGATGCAGGGGCTGCACTTCATGAAGGACGTGCCGTTCCGCACGCTCTACCTCCACGGCCTGGTCCGCGCGGCGGATGGCGCGAAGATGTCGAAGTCGAAGGGCAATGTCGTCAACCCGCTCGGGCTGATCGACACCTATGGCGCCGACGCGCTGCGCTTCTTCATGGCGGCGATGGAGAGCCAGGGGCGCGACATCAAGATGGATGAGAAGCGCGTCGAGGGCTATCGCAACTTCGCCACCAAGCTGTGGAACGCCGCCCGGTTCGCACAGGCCAACGGCATCGTCGCCAGCACTACCTTGGAGGCGCCGCGCGCCGAACTCGCCGTCAACAAGTGGATCATCGCCGAGACGATCGCGACCGTCCAGACGGTCGACCTCGCGCTCGCCGACTACCGCTTCGACGGCGCCGCCAACGCGATCTACCAGTTCGCGTGGAGCCGGTTCTGCGACTGGTATCTCGAGCTGATCAAGCCGCAGATGGTCGGCGAAGAGCGCGGCCAGATCGACGACGAATCGAAGGCGGTCGCGGGCTGGGTGCTCGACCAGATCCTGGTCATTCTCCACCCGTTCATGCCGTTCATCACCGAAGAGCTGTGGCATGCGATGGCCGACCCCGCCCACCCGCGCGAGCACGACCTGATCGTCGCACAATGGCCGATGGCGGACGCGCGCTCGCTCGATCCCGAAGCGAGCAAGGAAGTCGACTGGCTGATCCGCCTGGTTCAGGAAATCCGCACCGCGCGCAACGAACTGAACGTGCCGCCGGGCGCGCGCCTGCCGCTCCACGTCCGCGATGCGAATGCGGCGACATTGGCGCGGCTTCAGCGCCAAGCCCCCGCGCTCGCCCGTCTCGCCCGTGTCACGCATGCCGAGGGCGAAGCCACCGGCGGCGCGGCGCAGGTGGTGGTCGACGAAGCGACGTTCGTCCTCCCCCTCGAAGGCGTCATCGACCTCGACTCCGAACGCGCCCGCCTGACCAAGGCGATCGCGGCAGCGGAGAAGGAGCGCGATGCTTTGTCCGGCCGTCTCGGCAACGCCAGCTTCGTCGAACGGGCCAAGCCCGAGGCGGTGGAAAAGGCCAAGGCCGACCACGCCGACAAGGCCGCCGAAGCTACACGGTTGCAGGCGGCACTCGGACGCCTGGGATGACCTGCTCCCCTCCCGCCTGCGGGAGGGGTTGGGGGAGGGGAGTGCCCCACTGACCGGACGCCAGTACGTACGTCGCGCTCTCCCCTGACCCCTCCCGCAAGCGGGAGGGGAATGCGTGTTTGGACTGATCGGCAAATTATCTGCCCTACTTCTTGTTCTCCCGCGAAGGCGGGAGCCCAGTCTGGGTCCCCGCCTTCGCGGGAAAACACGTGCGCTTGGTTTGGAGCAGCGGACCTACCAGCTTGTTCCGGCGTTCACTCCGCCGCTAGGACGAAGCTTGAGAGGGCGCCCGACCGTCCGCCGGTGGACACCGGAAAACCGGCCTGACGGAGAGACTGTGTGAGCGACCTGCCATCCAACGTCGAGACACGCGCCGACGATCGCGATCCTTCTAGCGGCAAGACCGAAACCCGCCCCCGCAGCAAACCCGGCCAGCGCGATCTCACCACCGGTCACATCGGCGGCACGCTCCTCGCGTTCGCACTCCCCACGCTCGGCTCGAACATCCTCCAATCCCTCAACGGTTCGATCAACGCGATCTGGGTCGGGCGCTATCTCGGCGAAGGCGCGCTCGCCGCGACCTCGAACGCGAACATCATCATGTTCCTCACCTTCGGGGCGGTGTTCGGGTTCGGCATGGCTGCGACGATCCTGGTCGGCCAGAGCTTCGGCCGGCACGATCTGGAGGGCGCACGCCGCGCGTTCGGATCTGCGGTCGGGCTCGTCCTCGGCGGAGCGATCGTGATCGCCGCGCTGGGCTGGGTATTCGCGCCCGAGATCCTCCACCTGCTCGCCACCCCCGGCAACGCGATGCCGCTGGCGCTTGCCTATCTGCGCGTGATCTTCCTCGGGTTGCCCGCGTCGATGATGATGGT
This sequence comes from Sphingomonas faeni, assembly GCF_030817315.1. Lineage (NCBI taxonomy): Bacteria > Pseudomonadati > Pseudomonadota > Alphaproteobacteria > Sphingomonadales > Sphingomonadaceae > Sphingomonas > Sphingomonas faeni. The sequence goes on from NZ_JAUSZF010000001.1 coordinate 505,253, forward strand.
GCTGCTGATGATGGGCCTGCGCGGCACCGGTGATTCGATGACGCCGCTCTGGTTCATGCTTCTCAGCGCGATCCTGGACAGCGCGCTCAACCCGTTGCTGATCGCCGGCATCGGCCCGTTCCCGCAGATGGGGATCGCCGGCTCGGCGATGGCGACGCTGATCGCCAGCCACGTCTCGCTGCTCGGGCTGATCGTCTATATCTACAAACGCGACCTGCCGCTGAGGCTCCGCGGCAACGAACTCCGCTACCTCATCCCCGAGCGCGCGCTGACCGGGACGATCGTCCGAAAGGGTCTGCCAATGGGCGCGCAGATGCTCGTCATGTCGACCGCGGGCCTCGCGATGGTCGGGCTGGTCAACCGACTCGGCGTCGACACCGCGGCGGCCTATGCGGTGTCGCAGCAGTTGTGGACCTATATCCAGATGCCCGCGCTGGCGATCGGCGCGGCGGTCAGTTCGATGGCGGCGCAGAATATCGGCGCGAGCCGCTGGGACCGGGTCGGCGACATCACTAAGTACGGCCTGTTCTTCAACGTCGCGCTAACCGGCGCGATGGTCGGCGTGGTGATCCTGTTCGACCGCCCGGTGATGACGTTGTTCATCGGCAGCGACAGCCCCGCGCTGCCGATCGCGCGGCATATCCAGCTGATCGCGAGCTGGAACTTCATCCTGTTCGGCATGACGATGGTGCTTTTCTCGACGGTCCGCGCGAACGGCGCGGTGATCGCGCCGCTGATCGCGCTGATCGTCGCGCTGTATCCGGTGCGGATCGGCTTTGCGTTGCTGGCGAAGCCGTGGCTCGGGGCGGATGCGTTGTGGTGGAGCTTCCCGCTCGGGTCGCTGGCGACGCTGGCGATTGCGGCGTGGTATTATCGCTATGGGAACTGGCGGAAGGGGGCGCTGGTGGTGCCCGACGATAGCGAGGAACAGGCCCACGGGATGAGCGAGCCTGGCGGGCGGTTGCAGCCTACGGGGTGAGGTGAAACGCGCTCCCCTCCCTGAAAGGGAGGGGCTGGGGGTGGGTAGGCCGGCTTTGGTCGCCACGGTTTCACGATGCGGGAGCCGACCCACCCCCGACCCCTCCCTTCCAGGGAGGGGGGAAAGTCTACCGCAACCGCTTCACGAAAGACCGGCCACCTTCGCGGCGCTCATGCTGGAAGTTCGGGATCGTCTCGATCAGGTCCGACAGCCGGTTGAACCCGTAATTCCGCGCATCGAAGCTCGATCGGTTGCCCGCCAGCTGGCCGAGTTCGGCGACGCTGGCATAGCCCTTCTCGTCGCGCTTCACGGCGTTGTACGCGTCGATCAGCAGCTTGATGACCTGCTCGTCGATCGGCTGCGCGGTCTTCGGTCGAGCGACCGGCGCCGGCGTCGCAGCCTTCTCACCCGCCACGGGAGCAGGGGCCGGCGCGGGCATCGCCTGAGATGTCTCGTTCAGCGCGCCAACGTCGATGAACCGCGTGCAGGCCTGGCGGAAGCCCTCCGGCGTGCGGCTCGTGCCGAAGCCGTAAACCGGGATGCCGTCCTGCCGGATGCGCGTCGCCAGCGGCATGAAGTCGCTGTCCGACGACATGATGCCGAAGCCGTCGATGCGCCCGCGGAACAGCAGGTCCATCGCGTCGATCGTCATCTTCATGTCGGTCGCGTTCTTGCCCTTGGTGAGGTCGAACTGCTGCTGCGGCTCGATGCCATGCTTGATCGACATGTCGCTCCACGCCTTCAGTGCGGGCTTGGACCAGTTGCCATACACCCGCCGGACGTTGACCGTGCCGAGCTCGGCGAGGACGGTCAGCACCGGGTCGAGGGTCGCGGCGGAGGCATTGTCCGCGTCGATCAGGAGGGCGACGTTGCGCGTTGTGGTATCGATCATGCGCGCGAGGTTAGCCGCGCCCGCGCGTCGCGTCCACGCTCCAGGCGCCGCCACCGGCCGCTGCGAGATACAGGAAGACGAAGCAGTAGAGCACCGCCGGCTCGCCACCATTGGCGATCGGGAATGGACCTTGCTGGAAATGCGCCATGAAATACGCGACCGCGGACATGCCTGACAGCACGAACGCCACCGGTCGCGTGAACAGGCCGATGATCAGCATGCCGCCGCCGACGACTTCGAGGATCCCCGCGACGTAGAGCAGCGGGTTCATCGGCATCGGGAAGGGCGGCAGGCCAAAGAACTTCGAGATGCCGTGGCTGAAGAACACCAGCGCGACGACGATGCGCATGACGCTGAGCAGGCGGGCGGACCAGGTGGCGGGTATCGGCATGGCGGAGTCCTCGATGTCGTTGCGAAGGTGAAACGTCACACGGGGGCGGGGCAGCGTCAATCAACTGAAACCGAAACGGACCGTTTAGGGATAGCCGATCGCGATCACCTCGTATTCGCGCTCGCCTGCCGGCAGGTCCACCCGCCGCACATCGCCGATCGCAGCTCCGCGCAAGGCACGCGCGAACGGCGAGTTCCAGCCGATCCGCCCGTTGCTGGCATCGGTCTCGTCATCGCCGACCAAGGTCAGCACGCGCTCCACGTCGTCCTCGTCGGCAACCGTCACGCAGGCTCCGAACCAAACGCGAGATCGGTCTTCCTGCGCGGCGGGATCGACGACCTTGGCCGCCTTCATCCGCTTCGAAAGCCACCCCAGCCGCCGGTCGATCTCGCGCAACCGTTTGCGGCCGTAGATATAGTCGCCGTTCTCGGACCGGTCGCCGTTTCCCGCCGCCCAGGAGATGACCTCGACCAGCTTCGGTCGCTCGCCGGCAAGCAGGTGTTCGTACTCCTCGCGCAAGACGGTGTAGCCGGCAGGGGTAATGTAGTTCGGGCGATCCATGCGCTTGCCAATACTCTTCAGCGATCAACCCGGCCGGTTCTTCCCCAAATACCACGACAACCGTGCCGCCCCCCGGCTCTTCGCCCGCGCGGGGTTCATCAGATCGTAGACCACCGCATTCTCCAGTACGCGCTGCACATAGTTGCGCGTCTCCTGGTACGGGATAGCCTCGACCCAATCGATGATATCGACCGAGCCGGTCCGCGGGTCGCCGTTCGCGCGGAGCCATTTGTTCACGTTGCCGCCGCCCGCATTATACGCCGCCACCGCCAGCGGATAGCTGCCGTAATTGGCGTACACCCGCTGGAAGTAGCTCGACCCCAGCATGATCGACATGTTCGGATCGGTCGTCAGAGCCGCCTGGTTATAGGCCAACCCGATCTTCCCCGACTGCTCGCGCGCGGTCGCCGGCATCAGCTGCATCAGCCCGCGAGCCCCTGCATGCGACACCGCAGCCCGATCGAACTGGCTTTCCTGCCGCGAGATCGCGTGGATTATCGTCCAGTTATCCTCATACCCCGCGGGCACCGAGACCATCGGGAAGCCGACTGCGGAATAATCGCTGAGCCCGTTCGTCAACGCACTCCGCCCGACCATCACGCCGAGATCGGGGCGGTTGATGCTCTTCGACAGTTCGGCGGCGAGCAGGTGGTCGGTGTCGGTCGTGGCGTCCGTCGCGATCTGGCGGACGAACGCGGTCTGGTCCTGCCAGTCGTTGATCTGCCCCAGGAACTTCACCGCGCGCACCGTCTCGCGCCGGTCGAACGCCGCTCGCGCTGCCGGATCGACGGCGACCGACGCCACCGAAGGCGGCGCGACCAGCGCACGCCCGGTCCGCTCGTTCGCCAGCTGTCCGTAATATTGATCGCGGTATCCCGCCGCCTGGCCGTAGAACGCCGCCGCCTGAGGTGCCAGCCCAGCCGCCTCGGCCGCACGGCCCGCCCAGTAATAGCCCTTCGACCGCACCTGAGGCGAACGCGAGCCGCGCGCGTACCGGTCGAACAGCGTCATCGCATCCGCCGGCCGCCCGAGCTGCTTCATCGCCACTCGTCCGCCGAGCCAGGCGAGATTGGTATATTCGTCGCGCTCGGCATAGGATTTCGTCGAGACGTCTGTACCGAACGGATACGCGTCGTCGATCTGCCGCGCGATGTCGTAAGCGACCTGATACTGCCCGTCGTTCGCCGCGCCGTTCGCGTTGGTGACGAGCACCTCGTACCATTCCGCCGCATTGCCCGGCCGAGTCGTCAGCGACCGAGGCCGCGCCAGCCAGGCCCGCGCCGAAGGACTCGCGCCCGAATTGCGCAACCACTGCGCACGGTCCGCGACATAGCCCGCGTCGTTCGCATACAAGCTCTGCGTCGAGGCCGAGATATCCGAAGCGTTCGGCGCATTCGTCCGCAACGCGAGCCGCGCCTGAAATATCGGCCGTCGTGCGGCGCTGGTCCACACGATCTGCCGCTGCGCCGCGCCGGTCTGGCCCGCCCACAACAGCGCATCCATCCGCGCGTCCTGATCGTCCGGCGTCAGCGCGCCGGGGAAGCCCGACGTCACCATCGCCTCGTCGGTCGGCGTCAGCCCGCTGCTCCGCCACGCCGTCCGCACCGCCGCATAGGCCTGATCCCGCGCGCCGGTCGCCTGCAAAGCCCGTGCATAGGCGACCCCGCCCGAAGCCGATTGCGGAGGATACCGGCGGAAGAACGCGACCACGCTGGTCGGCGACCCGGTGGCCGCCTTGCGCTCGGCCGCACGCCGGTTCGCGGCCTCGTTCGGCCAGCCCGGATGTGCCATCAGGAACCCCGCATAGCTGTCGAACGGCAGCGCATCGGTCTGCTGCAACGCGCGCCATTGCGCGATCGTCGAGGCGATCGCGCCGTCCGTCGCCATCGGCTGAGCCTGCGGCCCCATATTGGCGAGTTGCGTGCTGTAGCGATCCAGCGTCTGCTGACCGCCTCCGGACGCGGCGACCGTCCCCGCCACAGCTGCGAGAAGAAGGCTCGTTTTAAACATCGATGCTACCATGTGGACAGCATAGGGATCGAACCCGTATCTGTCCTGAACGAAATCCGGATTTCGCCCGGTATTTGGCGCAACAGGCCAGACTTTTCTTATAGAATGGATGCAGGCTACCGCATGTTTTCAGGATCTATTCCGGCGCTCGTCACCCCGTTCGCCGCCGATGGCAGCTTCGACGAACCCGCCTATCGCGACTTCATCGAGTGGCAGATCGCGGAGGGCTCGTCAGGGCTGGTCGCGTGCGGCACCACGGGGGAAGCGGCGACTCTGTCATATGACGAGCATTTTCACGTCGTCCGCGTCTGCGTCGATCAGGCGAAGGGCCGCGTGCCGGTGATCGCCGGTGCAGGTTCGAACGATACGCGTGTCGCTTCGGCCAACCTGCGCGCCGCCAAAGAGGCTGGCGCCGACGCCGCCCTCATGGTGCCACCCTATTACAACCGGCCCGGGCAGGAAGGCATCTTCCGTCATTTCGAAGCGCTCGCGCAGACGACCCCGCTGCCGATCATCCTCTACAACGTCCCCGCACGGACCGTGACGGACATCCAGCCCGCGACGCTCGCGCGGATCGTGAAGGCGTTCCCCGACGTGTTCGTCGGCGTGAAGGATGCCAGCGGCGTCCTCGCCCGCGTCTCGCAGCACCGCGCGTCGTGCGGGCCGGACTTCTGCCAGCTGTCTGGGAATGACGACATGGCGCTGGCGTTCAACGTGATGGGTGGCACCGGATGCATCTCGGTGACCGCCAACGTTGCGCCGAAGCTCTGCGCCGAGTTCCAGGCGGCGTGCCAGGCGGGCGATTTCGTCAAGGCGCTGGCGTATCAGGACCAGCTCTACCCGCTCCACGAAGCGCTCTTCACCGACGCGTCCCCAGGCCCGGTAAAATACGCGATGACCAAGGTGCGTGCTGGCTTCCCCGAGACGCTGCGCCTGCCGATGACCCCGGCCGGCGAGGCCTCGCGCGCCGCGGTCGACGCAGCTCTGAAGCATGCGCACCTCGTCTGACCAGACCATCACGGTCCCCCCTCCCTGGAAGGGAGGGGCAGGGGGTGGGTCGGCCAGCTTGAGCCACAGCGGTCCGGATATGCGGAACCCGACCCACCCCCTGCCCCTCCCTTCCAGGGAGGGGCGGAGAAGAGCAGGAGGTCGAGACCAATAAGAAGTCACGACCACCGCTTCCCCTAAGCCTCGCGACCTCCTACATCGCGCGTCCCATGGCACGTCCCAAACCCCCGACTTTCGAGAAGACCAAGATCGTCGCCGAGAACCGGCGCGCGCGGTATGATTATTATATCGAGCAGGTGTTCGAGGCGGGCATCGCGCTCACCGGCACCGAGGTGAAGGCGCTGCGGGGCGGCGAGGGCTCGATCGCCGAGGCCTATGCCGAGGTGAAGGGCAAGAACGTTGTCCTGGTGAATTCGAACATTCCCGAATTCAGTCACGGCAACCGCTTCAATCACGAGCCCAAGCGCCCGCGCAAATTGCTGCTCCACGAGCGCGAGATCAACAAGATGTTCGGTGCGGTCGCGCGCCAGGGCATGACGCTCGTGCCCCTGATGATCTACTTCAACTCGAAGGGCCGCGCAAAGATCGAACTCGCGCTCGCCAAGGGCAAGCAGAACCACGACAAACGCGATTCGGTGAAGGAACAGGACTGGAAGCGCGAGCAGGGCCGCATCATGCGGGATCGCGGATAGGCTGTGCCCAGAACGCCGGGCAGCATTTTCGCACGTCTCGCGGCGTGGTCGCATCGTAACTTGCCGACCCGCGAATCGATGGAGCGGAACCGGCTGCTGCGTCCCGTCGCGCACCGCGTTCTCGCGCCCGAGCTTTGGCGCTTCACCCGTCGATCGGTCCCCCGCGGCGTGGCGCTCGGCATGGTCGCGGGTATCCTGATCCCGGTCGCGCAGACGCCCGTTGCTGCAATCTTCGCGCTTCCGTTCCGCGCGAACGTGCCGACCGCCGCGCTAACCACCTTCATCACCAATCCGCTGACCACGCCGCCGCTCTGGATCGCCGCCTATTGGATCGGTTCGTCACTGCTGAGGCTCGACGATCACGTTCCCGGTCAGCCGGTCGCGGACGCCGCGGCGCGTACCGAATGGATCCCGTGGCTGATGCAAGCTGGCCCCGCCACTGCGCTCGGCCTGCTAGTGATCACGGTCGTCTGTTCGGTCGGTGGCTATGCGCTCAGCGCGCTCGGCTGGCGCCTATGGATCGCGCGCAAGTGGCGGCATCGGCACGATAATCGTACGGCGTAGTATTTCGTAACATTTGACACCGCTTGGAATTGACGGACCGTCCTATCGGCGTAGAACACGCGGCATCCTGAAGTCCTTCCCGAGGTTTTTTAGATGCGTAAGTCGATTGTTACCGTGATCCTGCTCGCGTCCGCCGCTTCGGCCATCGCCCAGACCAATCAGACCGGCCCGAACCAAGCTGCGCCGTCGCCGGCACTGGCCAAGGCCGCCAAAGGCCCCGTCGCGCCAAAGGATGCCAACAAGCCGCAGATCGGCGATTTCGGCTTCGACATGGCGGGCCGCGATACCAGCGTGACGCCGGGCACCGACTTCTTCGATTACGCCAATGGCGGCTGGGTGAAGACCACGCCGATCCCCGCGGATCGCTCGTCCTACGGCATGTTCCACGTCCTTCAGGACCTGTCGCTCGAACGCACTCGCACGATCCTCGACGGCGCCGCGAAGACCCCGGGCGACAAGGTCGGCGAGTTCTACACCAGCTTCATGGACGAGGCCGCCGTCAACGCTAAGGGCGCGGGCCCGGTAAAGCCGATGCTTGCCGCGCTGAAGGCGACCAAGGACAAGACCGCGCTCGTCACCGAGATCGCCAAGCTCCAGCGCCAGGGCGTCGGCGGCCTCGTCGGCGTCGGCGTCCAGCAGGATGATAAGGACCCCACCACCTATGTCGTCGGTCTTGGCCAGAGCGGCATCGGCCTTCCCGACCGCGATTACTACCTCAAGGACGACGCGAAGCTCGCCACCATCCGTACCGCCTACCAGGCGTATCTCACGCGGATGCTGACGCTCGCCGGCGAGCCCAACGCCGCCGTCCGCGCCGCCGCCGTCTTCAACATGGAGAAGGGCCTCGCCACCGCGCATTGGACCCGGATCGAGAGCCGTGACGCCGACAAGACCTACAACAAGTGGACCGCCGCCGATTTCGCCGCGAAGGCACCGGGCTTCCCTTGGGCGCAGTACATGACCGCGATGGGCGTCACCGGCCGTCCGTTTTACCTCGTCGCACAGCCGAGCGCGCTGACCGGCGAGGCGAAGGTGTTCGCCGATACGCCGATCAACGTCCTTCAGGACTATGCGATGCTCAAGGTGCTGCGCTCGTACGCACCGTATCTGTCGAGCGATTTCGACAAGACCAACTTTGCCTTCTACGGCACCACGCTGTCGGGCACGCCCGAGCAGCAGGTCCGCTGGAAGCGCGGCGTGTCGACCGTGTCGGGCGCGATGGGCGAGGCGATCGGCCAGCAATATGTCGCAAAGTATTTCCCGCCCGCATCGAAGGCGGCGGCCGACGACCTCGTCAAGAACGTCATCGCGGCAATGGGCGAGCGTCTCAAGAACCTCGAATGGATGGCACCCGAGACCAAGACCAAGGCGCTTGCCAAGCTCGCCGCCTTCACCCCCAAGATCGGCTATCCGGACAAGTGGCGCGATTATTCCGCGCTCCAGATCCAGCGTGGCGATCTCGTCGGTAACGTCGCGCGCGCCAATGCGTTCGAATACGACCGCGACCTGAAGAAGCTGGGCCAGCCGATCGATCGTGGCGAATGGTTCATGACGCCGATGACGATCAACGCTTACGCCAACCCGACGATGAACGAGGTCGTCTTCCCCGCCGCGATCCTCCAGCCCCCGTTCTTCGATCCGAAGGCGGCCCCGGCGGTCAATTACGGCGGCATCGGCGCGGTGATCGGCCACGAGATCAGCCATCATTTCGACGACCAGGGCCGCAAATACGACCTCAACGGCAAGCTTACCGACTGGTGGACGCCGCAGGACGTCGCGCGCTTCAAGGTGTTCACCGACGCGCTCGTGAAGCAGTACGACGCGTACGAACCGCTCCCCGGTCAGCACATCCAGGGCGGCCTGACGCTCGGCGAGAACATCGCCGACTTGGCCGGCCTGACGGTCGCGTACGACGCGTACCACAAGTCGCTCGGCGGCAAGCAGGCGCCGATCATCGACGGTACGACCGGCGACCAGCGCTTCTACTATGGGTGGGCCGGCGTCTGGCGCACCAAGTTCCGCGACGCCGCGCTCCAGCAGACGTTGTTGTCCGACCCGCATTCGCCGGGCCACCAGCGCGTCCTCACGGTCCGTAACCTCGACCCGTGGTACGCCGCGTTCGGCGCCAAGCCGGGTGAAGCCACCTACCTCGCCCCCGCCAACCGCGTCCGAATCTGGTAACTGACGCCCCTACCGTTCTCCCGCGAAAGCGGGAGCCCAGGGTCACGAAAGACGCCGTGCGTGACCCTGGACCCCTGCTTTCGCAGGGGAACGGCATCGGCGAACGGTATAGTGTTTGCCTAAGCTTCTCCCGGAGAACCCCATGAAGTCGTTCATCGTCGCCGGCCTTCTCGCCGCCACCGCCATCACTGGCGTCACCGCCGCCATCTCGCAAACGGCTGAGCCGACCCCGCCAGCGCCCGCCACCTCGACCGGCGCCCAGTTCGGAACCTTCGGCTTCGACGAGAAGGGCATGGACAAGACCGTCCAGCCCGGTGACGACTTCTACAATAACGCCAACGGCAACTGGTCCAAGAACACCCCGATCCCCGCCGACAAGTCGAACTACGGCGCGTTCAACCTCCTCTCCGACCTGTCCGAGACGCGCACCCGCGGCATCCTCGACACCGCCGCCAAGGACCCGAACTCGAAGATCGGCCGCGCCTACGCCACCTTCCTCGACACCGGCACGATCGAGGCCAAGGGCCTCGCGCCGATCCGCCCGTGGCTGAAGAAGATCGCCGCACTGACCGACCGTGCGCAATATCCAGCCCTGCTCGCCGAGGCTGACCGCGCCGGCATCGGCGGCCCGTTCGGCGGCGGCGTCGGCCAGGACGACAAGCTCCCTGAGCAATACGCGCTTTCGCTCGGCCAGTCGGGCCTCGGCCTCCCCGATCGCGATTACTACCTCAGCACCGACGCGAAACTGGTCGAGGCACGCAACGCCTACCGTGCGCACATCGTCAAGATGCTGACCCTCGCCGGCGAACCCAATGCCGAGGCGCGCGCCACCGCCTTGCTCGCATTCGAGACCGAGATCGCCAAGGTCAGCTGGACCCGCGTCGATAGCCGCGACGCCACCAAGACCTACAACAAGATGACCGTCGCCGACCTCGCCAAGCGCGCGCCCGGCTTCGATTTCGTCGCCTATTTCAGGGGTATCGGCACGCCCGTCCCGACCGTCATCGTCGCGCAGCCCTCGGCGATCACCGGCATCGCCAAGCTCGTCTCGACCGCGCCGATCGGCGTGCTCAAAGACCAGCTGATCCTGCGCTCGCTCGACGGCTATGCCGACGTCCTCCCCAAGGCGTTCGACGCCGAGCAGTTCGCCTTCTACGGCACCGTCCTCGGCGGCACTCCCGAGCAGGAGGCCCGCTGGAAGCGCGGCGTTCAGTTCACCTCCGGCGCGCTCGATGACGAGGTCAGCAAGCTCTACGTCGCGCAGTATTTCCCGCCCGAGACGAAAGCCGCGGCCGACAAGCTCGTCAAGAACGTGCTCGCCGCAATGGGCCGCCGGATCGACAAGCTCGAATGGATGGCGCCCGAGACGAAGGTGAAGGCGCACGCCAAGCTCGCCGCGTTCACGCCGAAGATCGGCTATCCCAGCCAGTGGAAGGATTTCTCCGGCCTGACGATCACGTCGGGCGATGCATTCGGCAACGAGTGGCGCGCGAACGAATGGCAGCATCAGGACAATATCTCCAAGCTCGGCAAACCCTTGCAGCACTGGGAATGGGGCATGACGCCGATGACGGTGAACGCCTATGCCAATTTCGGCATGGTCGAGATCGTCTTCCCCGCCGCGATCCTGCAGCCGCCGTTCTTCGATCCGAAGGCCGACGACGCGGTCAATTACGGTGGCATCGGCGCGGTGATCGGCCACGAGCTGAGCCATCATTTCGACGACCAGGGCTCGAAATATGACGCGAAGGGCCAGCTCACCGACTGGTGGACGGCGAAGGACATCGCCGGCTTCAACGCGCTCACCGGCAAGCTCGGCGCGCAGTACGACGCGTACGAGCCGTTGCCCGGCATGCACGTGAAGGGGCAACTCACGATGGGCGAGAACATCGCCGATCTCGCGGGTCTGACGGTAGCGTACGACGCCTACCACACCGCGCTCGGCGGTAAGACCGCGCCGGTGCTCGACGGCTTCACGGGCGACCAGCGTTTCTACCTCGGCTGGGCGCAGGTCTGGCGCCGCAACTACCGCGAAGCCAACCTTCGCAACCGGTTGCTGACCGACCCTCACTCGCCGTCGCAGCAGCGCGCGTGGGTCGTGCGGAACCTCGACCCCTGGTACGCGGCGTACAAGCCGACCGCTGGGCAGAAGCTGTACCTTACCCCGGAACAGCGCGTTCGGATCTGGTAACCCGTTCGCGAACTGGAGGAATGCGCCCAAGTCTGCCCAACCCCAACGGTCTCCCCTCCCTGAAAGGGAGGGGCAGGGGGTGGGTAGGCCGCTTGGGAAGCACGACGTTCGCCAACAAGCCGACCCACCCCCAACCCCTCCCTTCCAGGGAGGGGAGTAGAATATCGCGTCGCCCCGCTCGGCGGCGATACCTCGGTTCCCCCGCGAAAGCGGGGGGCCAGGAATCACGAACGCTGCCGCCCGTAACCCTGGACCCCCGCCTCCGCGGGGGAACAGGAGGGGGCGAGGTGTACGTATCGAAGCCACCACCCCGGCAAAGGCCGGGGTCCAGTTGGGGGACGGTGCTGACGACGGACGGCGCTTCGTTACGACCACCTTTCCACTTGGGCCCCGGCCTTCGCCGGGGTGGTGCAATTACAGACGCACTCCCCAACACCACCGCATCCCGCTTGACGCCTAACCCCGCAACAGCGGATGACCCCCCGCGATGGCATCGTTCGCTTTACCCACCCCCGCCCGCAACGCGGCACTCGTCGCCGCCACCTCGGCGATCGCCGCCGCCGCGATCGTGCTGCTGCTCGTCGGCAGCTGGATCGCCGCCGCCGGTTTCTTCGCCGCCGCCGTCATCGTCGTCGGCGCGTTGATCGCCTGGCGCCTGGTCAATCCCGTCGCCAAGGACACGCTCCGCCCGGTCGACTGGGACCTCACCCGCACCGTCGCCGAAGCCGGTACCGACGCGCTCGCGATCACCGATCGCGCCGGGCGGCTCGTCTGCGCCAACGACGCCTACGAAGCGCTGTTCGAAGGCTTTCCCACGCCCCCCGACCTGCCGCTCGACGAAGCCGGCAACGCAGCACTCGCCGACGCCGGCCGCGTGGCCTGGCGCGACGGCAGCGCGCAAGTCGATCGCCTCAACGCCCGCAACCTCTGCCTCTCCGCGCAGATCGCCCGCGCCGGCGACGATGCCGACATGCTCGTCTGGCGCTTCGTCACCGCGCAGGAGCACGACCTCGCCGAAACCCTCGCCGCACTGCTGACCGGCCCGACCGGAGACCGGCTCGGCGGCAGCGGTATCATGGCCGCGTTGCTGTCGCCCGACGGTCGCATCCACACCGCCAACCGTGTGCTACGCGCCAGAGCGTGCGGCGACGAATACGACTCGATCGAAGGCCGCGACTTCGCGCGCTTCCTCATCACCGACAGCCGCGGTCTGGTCCGCTTCGAACGCGAAGGGCTCGAAGGCACGCCGCTGCGCGTCCTCCAGATCCCGTTCCTCGACGGCGACGACGCCCCCGTACTGATCGCGCTACTCGACGAGGAGGAGAACGCCCCGGCGCTCGGTGCCAGTGCTTCCGCACATGTTCGCAGCCTGGTCAGCATGATGCCGTTCGGGATGGCTCTGGTCGACCGCGACGGCCGCTTTCTCCAGATGAACGATTCGTTCCTGCGCGCGGCGGGGGTCAATTCGGTCGCGCCGCCGCTCTATCCGGGCGATCTCGTCGTCCGCGAGGACAAGGCGGCGGTCGCCGACGCGATACGCAAGTTCGCGAACGGCGCGACGCACTCGGCCGACATGGCGGTCCGTCTCAAGGATCACCCCGACGAGCCGGTCGCGCTCACCATTGCCGGCGCGCGCGGGCTCGGCGACGCGGCCGTCCTGCTCAGCCTCAAGAACAACAGCGAGGAAAGCCGCCTCAAGCGCGAGGTCGCGCAGGCCACCAAGATGCAGGCGGTCGGCCAGCTCGCCGGTGGTGTCGCGCATGACTTCAACAACATCCTGACCGCGATCATCGGCCACTGCGACCTGATGCTGATGCGCCATTCGCCCGGCGACAGCGATTACGACGACATCCAGCAGGTCCGGACCAACTCGAACCGAGCCGCCAGCCTGACGCGCCAGCTGCTCGCCTTCTCGCGCCAGCAGACGCTCCGCCCGCAGATCCTGCAGCTCCCCGACGTCGTCTCCGAAGTCTCGAACCTCCTCAAGCGCCTGATGGGCGAGAACGTCCGTCTCGACATGACGCACGGCCGCAACCTGGGCCCCGTCCGTGCCGATCCCGGCCAGCTCGAGCAGGTGGTCGTCAACCTCGCGGTCAATGCGCGCGACGCGATCGTCTCGGCAAACGCGCGCGGCGGCGGTGTGCTCACGATCACCACCCGCGCGGTGCCCGCATCCGAAGTGCGCGAAATGGCGTCCGATATCCTGCCCGTCGCGGACTATACCGCGCTGATCGTCCAGGACACCGGCACCGGCATCCCGCCCGACGTCCTGCCCAAGATCTTCGAGCCGTTCTTCACGACGAAGGAATTCGGCAAGGGCACCGGGCTCGGCCTTTCCACGGTCTATGGCATCGTCAAACAGTCCGGCGGCTACATCTTTGCGGACAGCAAGCCGGGGCAGGGCGCGACCTTCTCGATGTACCTGCCGGTCCATTCGGCCCCCGCCGCGACCCGTCCCTTGGCCGTCAAGCCGACGCCGAAGCCCGTCGACCTGTGGGGTACGGGCACGATCCTGCTGGTCGAGGACGAGGACATGGTCCGCGCAGTCGCCGAACGTGCGCTCACGCGGCAGGGCTACACCGTGCTTACGGCCGAAAACGGCGAGAACGCATTGGACGTGCTGGAGAGGCACGGCCGCCCCGATCTGCTCATCAGCGACGTCGTCATGCCGCATATGGACGGCCCGACGATGGTTCGACATGCGCGCGACAAATTCCCCGACCTGCCGATCTTGTTCATGTCGGGCTATGCCGAGGAGCAACTCCGCAAGTCGATCGACCTCGACAACGTCGCGTTCCTGCCCAAACCCTTCTCGGTTCAGGAACTTGCCGAAGCGGCACGAGACGTGCTCGCAGCGCGCCGAGACTAAGCCAGGGGGACTCGAACAAGATGTTGGCAAGTCGTAACAATCCCGACTATGCGTCAGGCATGACCGCTACCCAGCAGATCCTCATCGTCGAGGACGAACCGTTGATCGCCATGATGCTCGAGGATTTCCTTGAGGTGTTGGACAAGGGAGTCGCCGGCTCCGTCGACACCGTGGCCGACGCGTTGAAGCGGATCGAAGAGGGCGGCGTAGACGGCGCGATCCTCGACGTGAACCTGCGCGGTGGTGAAAAGAGCACGGCCGTCGCCGAAGCGCTCGCCGCCAGGGGCGTCCCCTTCGTCTTCGCCACCGGCGGCGGCGACGACGGCGTAGCACCAGAATTCCGCGACCGCCCGCGCCTGCAAAAGCCCTTCACCATGGACGGCGTAGCAAAGGCCCTCGAAGGCCTCTAATCTCTGTCAACGGAACGCCGATGCGCGCCCTTCTGCCCCCCTCCCTGAAAGGGAGGGGCCGGTGGTGGGTAGGCCGCTTGGGGAGGATGACGTCCGCCAACAGGCCAACCCACCCCCAACCCCTCCCTTCCAGGGAGGGGAGCACCTCCCGTCATTCCCGCGGAGGCGGGAACCCATACCGGCAGGGCTCACCATCAAGATCGCTGACCGTTGCCATTCTGGATCCCCGCCTGCGCGGGGATGACGACCTCGATCGCGGTCCTCCCACCCCCAAAATTAAACGCAACTCTCTTGCGCAAATACCCCCTCCCGCGACATAGGCGTTCGCCATGACCCGCACATTCGATAAATCACGCCTGCCGAGCCGCCACGTCTCTGTCGGCCCCGAACGCGCCCCGCACCGCAGCTATTACTATGCGATGGGCCTCGACGAGGAGCAGATCGCGCGGCCGTTCGTCGCGCTCGCCTCCGCCGGCAACAATTCCGCGCCCTGCAACACCACGCTCGATGCGCAGGCCGATGCCGCGCAGGCGGGCGTCATCCAGGGTGGCGGCATGCCGCGCCGGTTCAACACCATCACCGTCACCGACGGCATCGCGATGGGCCATCAGGGGATGAAGGCCAGCCTCGTCAGCCGCGAAGTCATCGCCGACTCGGTCGAACTCTCGGTTCGCGGCCATTGCTACGACGCGCTCGTCGGGTTCGCCGGTTGCGACAAATCCTTGCCCGGCATGATGATGGCGATGCTCCGCCTCAACATCCCGAGCGTGTTCGTCTATGGCGGCTCGATCCTGCCCGGCCGCTATCAGGACCGCGACGTCACCGTCGTCGACGTGTTCGAGATCGTCGGCAAATACGCCGCCGGCGCGTGCCCGCTGTCCGAAGTCCATGCGATCGAGAAGGTCGCTTGTCCCGGCCACGGCGCATGCGGCGGGCAATACACCGCCAACACGATGGCCTGCGTTGCCGAGGCGATCGGTTTGTCGATCCCGAACAGCAACATGGTGCCCGCACCTTACACCACGCGCGAACAGATTGCGGTGGCGGCCGGCGCGCAGGTCATGGATTGCCTCGCCGACAATATCCGCCCGCGCGATATCTGCACGCGCGAGGCGTTTATCAACGCCGCGCGCGTCGTCGCCGCGACCGGCGGCTCGACCAACGCCGCGTTGCATCTGCCGGCGATGGCGTCCGAGGCCGGCATCGAATTCGACCTGTTCGACGTCGCCGAGATCTTCAAGACAACGCCTTACATCGCGGACCTCAAGCCCGGTGGTAAGTATGTGGCGAAGGATATGTACGAGGCCGGCGGTGTCTACATGCTGATGAAGACGATGCTCGCGGGTGGGTTCCTCAACGGCGATTGCCTGACCGTGACGGGCAAGTCGCTCGGCGAGAATATCGACCAGGTGACGTGGAACCCCGACCAGAAAGTCATCTACGACATCAAGACCCCGCTGACGCCGACCGGCGGCGTGGTCGGCCTGCGCGGCAGCCTCGCGCCGGAAGGCGCGATCGTGAAGGTCGCGGGCATGCATCGCCTCCAGTTCTCCGGCCCGGCCCGCGTCTTCGATTGCGAGGAAGACACCTTCGCCGCCGTCGAAAACCGCGAGATCAACGAAGGCGAAGTCATCGTCATCCGCTACGAAGGGCCAAAAGGCGGCCCAGGCATGCGCGAGATGCTGTCGACCACCGCCGCGCTCTACGGCCTCGGGATGGGCGAGAGCGTCGCGCTGATCACCGACGGGCGCTTCTCCGGCGGCACGCGCGGCTTCTGCATCGGCCATGTCGGCCCCGAAGCCGCTGACGGCGGCCCGATCGCATTGGTCGAGAATGGCGACATCATCCACATCGACGCCGAGGCCGGAACGATCGACCTCGACGTTCCCGAGGACGTAATGGCCACGCGCCGTGCCGCCTGGGTGCCGCGCACCAACGATTACGGCTCGGGCGCATTGTGGCGCTATGCGAAGACCGTCGGCCCGGCCTACAAGGGTGCCGTCACGCACCCCGGAGCCGCAGCCGAAACCCATGTCTACGCGGATATCTAAGCGAATACCGGCGCTTGCGGTGCTTTTCTCGCTTCCGCTTGCAGCATGCGGGCGAGAGAAGCCGGCCAGCGCGCAGGTCGAGGCGCAGCGGCGCAGCGAGACCGCGGGCGACATCCGGATTGCCTGCGCGCGAGGCGACTCCGCGTTCGCGTCGGCCTGCACGATCGAGCAGACGCAGGGCAGGGATGGCCTTATCCTGACCGTCCGCCACCCCGATGGCGCGTTCCGTCGGTTGCTGGTGACGCAGGACGGTCGCGGTGTGGTCGCGGCGGACGGCGCCGAGGTCGCCAAGGTCACGATCACCGGCGCGGACGGCATTGAGGTCGCGCTGGGCAGCGACCGCTACCGCCTTCCGGCAACCGTCAAGACGTCATGATCGACATCGAAGGCCAGCCCATCCTCACCGCCGCCGAAATGCGCGCAGCGGAAGACGCAGTAATCGCCTGCGGCGTCTCGGTCGAGACGTTGATGAACCGCGCCGGCACCGCGATCGCGCACGTGGTCCGCCGGTTGGCGGGTGTGAACGAGGTGCTGATCCTCTGCGGCCCCGGCAACAACGGCGGCGACGGCTATGTCGCCGCGCGTGTGCTGGCGGAGATGGGCGCGACAGTCCGCGTCGCGGCGCTGTCGAAACCGAAGACGGCTGCGGCGAAGTCGGCGAGGGCAGGGTGGTCCGGCGTGGTCGAAACGCTGGCGGAGGCAAAGCCTGCCCCAATCATAGTCGACGCGCTGTTCGGCACCGGCCTGACCCGACCGCTCGATGCCGAACCAGTCCCCACCCTAAGCCGTTCCCCCGCGGACGCGGGGGCCCAGCTGAGTTCCAAGGGCTATCCGGACGGCTTACTCTGCGCCCCCGCTTCCGCGGGGGAACAGACTGTTGTCGGGCGCCTCCATTTCCTAGCCAATGCCGCCCAGCTCCGCATCGCCGTCGATCTCCCCAGTGGACTCGGCACCGACTCCGGCCAAGCCCTCAGCAAACCGCCAGTATTCAACCTTACCTTAGCCCTCGGCGCGGTAAAACCCGCTCACCTCCTCCAACCCGCAGCCCGCTACTGCGGCCACATCCGCCTCCTCGACATCGGCGTTCCCACCACCAGCCAAGCCGAAGTCCTGAAACCGCCAACCCTCGCAAACCCCGGCCCGGACGCCCACAAATACACCCGAGGCATGCTCGCGGTCATCGCCGGCATCATGTCCGGCGCATCCGACCTCGCAGCCCTCGCCGCGATGCGCGCCGGAGCCGGCTACGTAACCCTGCTCGGCGACACCGCAGGCCCGCCCCACGCCCTCGTCCGCACGCCATTCTCCGACCACGCGCTCGCCAACGACCGCATCGGCGCGCTTGTGATCGGCCCCGGCCTCGGCCGCGACGGCATCGCCAGGAGCCGTCTCGAAGCGGCACTGACCTCAAACCACCCGCTGATCATCGACGGCGACGCCCTCCGCCTCCTAGACCCGGAGCGTATCAAAGCGCTGAAGGTCCCCGTCATCCTCACCCCCCATGCCGGCGAGTTCGACGCGCTCTTCGGCAAATCCGACGCCGATAAGATCACGCGAGCGCGAGAAGCAGCCGTCCTCACGAACGCCGTCGTCGTCTTCAAGGGCGCCGACACCGTCATCGCCGCACCCGACGGCCGCGTCCGCATCGCACAGGGCGCCAGCGACTGGCTCTCCACCGCCGGCACCGGCGACGTCCTCGCCGGCGCGATCGGCGCGATGCTTGCCGCCGGGCTCGATCCACTCGACGCAGCGTGCGCCGGAGTGTGGCTCCACGGTGACGCTGCCCGCCGATTGGGGCCCGCATTCATCGCCGACGACTTGGCGGAAGCGCTCCGGTCCGCCAGAGGGGCGCTATGACCTCCGACACACCTAACACCATTATCCGCGTCGCAGCCCGCGGCGACGGCATGACCGCCGACGGACGCCACGCCGCCTTCGCCGCGCCTGGCGACACGCTCGCCGCCGACGGCACCGTGATCCCCGGCCCGCACCACCAGACGCCCCCCTGCGTGCATTTCCCGACCTGTGGCGGTTGCCAGCTCCAGCATCTCGACGACCAGGCCTATGCCGAGTTCGTCACCGACCGCATCGCGTCGGCGCTCGACGGCCAGGACCTGTCCGCCCCGATCCGCACCCCACACATTTCCCCCGAACGCAGCCGCCGCCGCGCGACGCTCCACGCCGAGGGCAAGGGGGGCAAGATCACGCTCGGCTTCACCGCCGAAAAGGCGCACACGATTGTCGACATCAAGGAATGCTGGATCCTAGATCCGCGCCTGTTCGCGCTCGTCCAGCCGCTCCGCCAGTTGCTCAAGCGTCTCAATTTCCGTCGCCGCGCGGACATCCACCTGACGCTAGCCGACCAGGGCGCGGACATCCTGATCACCGGGTTCGCTCCCGAAGGCCTCCCCGCCGCCGAAGCGCTCACCAGATTCTGCGAGGACCACAAGATCGCCCGGGTCGCGTTCGACGACGGCCTCGGCCCTGAGACGCGGTGGGAGCCCGATTCGGTCACGATCACGCTGGGCGGCGTGCCCGTACCGCTCCCGCCCGCGTCGTTCCTGCAGGCAACGCCCGACGGCGAAGCCGCGCTCACCGCCGCGGTCCTCGAAGCGATCGGCAAACCCGCGACGGTCGCCGACCTGTTCGCCGGCCTCGGCACCTTCACGCTCGCGATCCCGGCCAAGGTCTACGCGGCCGAAGGCGCACGCGATGCGCTGGGTTCGCTCAAGGCGGCCGCGCACCGCACCCAGCGCCCGGTCTACCCCGAGCACCGCGACCTCTATCGCCGCCCGCTGACTGTCGCCGAACTCGACCGCTTCGACGCGGTAGTGATCGACCCGCCACGCTCCGGCGCGCGCGAACAGGCGACCGCGCTGGCGGAATGCAAGACGCCGGTGATCGTCTATGTCTCGTGCAACCCGGCCAGCTTCGCGCGTGATGCGAAGGAGCTGTGCGATGCCGGCTGGCGGATCGACTGGGTCCAGCCGGTCGGCCAGTTTCGCTGGTCGACCCATGTGGAATTGGCGGCGAAGTTCGTCCGCGACACTCCCCAACCGTCATCCTGACGAAAGTCAGGACCCAGGGTACCGAACGCTGCGCCCCGTTACTCTGGGTCCCGGATCAAGTCCGGGATGACGGAGAAGGGTACAAGGCACTCACGAAGAACAACCCATCGGGCGGCGCGTTCAACCCCAGCATCGCCCGATCCCTCGCCTCAAGCGCCGCGGCTACATCGCGAACCGCCCAACGCCCCATACCCACCAGCGCCAAGCATCCGACCATCGACCGCACCTGATGATGCAGGAACGACCGCGCGGCGGCATAGACGAAAAGCCGCTCCCCCTCCCGCACCACCTCCAGCCGGTCCAAAGTCCGCACCGGACTATCCGCCTGGCAATGCGCAGACCGGAACGTCGTAAAGTCATGCCGCCCGACCAGCGCCCCCGCAGCCTCCGCCATCGCCCCCGCATCCAACGGCTGAGGCACCTGCCACGCCAGCCCCGCCTCGAACGTCAACGGCGCGCGCCGGTTGACGATCCGGTACTCATACGACCGCCCGACACACGAAAACCGCGCATGCCAATCGTCGTCGACCACCTCGCACGCCAGCACCGACACCGGCGCGGGCTTCACCAGCGCGTTCAGCCCCTCCATCAACCGAAACGCCGCGAGTGGCTTTTCGATATCGACATGTGCGCGCATCGCCATTCCGTGCACGCCCGCATCGGTCCGCCCCGCCGCCTGCACCGACGCCGTCTCGCCGGTCATCTTCAGCACCGCCGCCTCCAGCGCCGCCTGCACGCTCGGCCCATGCTTCTGCCGCTGCCAGCCCATGAACGGCCGCCCGTCGAACTCCACCGTCAACGCGAACCGCGTCAAAGCTGCGTCCCCGACGGGATCGCAAACCCACGCAGCAATTCCGTGGTCGAGGTCACCCCGCGCCCCGCCCGCTGCACCAAGGTCGGCCGGATCGCCCCGTCGCCGCACCCGATCGTCAGCTCGGCATTGACCGTCAGCCCCTCGCAACCGAGAAACGAGAACGGCAGCACGTCCGCCGCCAGCACCTTCACGCGTTCGCCTGCATGCTCGAACCACGCCCCCGGCGCCGGGTTCATCGCGCGCACCAGCCGCTCGACTTCGACCGCCGACCGCTCGAAATCGATCCGTGCCTCCGCCTTCTCGATCTTGGCCGCATAGGTGACGCCCTCCTCGGGCTGCGGCCGGGCAGGGTAGGCGTCGAGATCGCCCAGCACCTCGACCATCAGCCGAGCCCCCATCGCCGACAACTCGGCGGTCAGATCGCCCGCGGTCTTCCCCACGATCGGCGTCCGCCCCTCGAGCCGCACCGGCCCGGTATCTAGTCCCGCCTCCATCTGCATGATCCCGACGCCCGTCTCGGCATCCCCCGCGAGGATAGCCCGCTGCACCGGCGCCGCCCCCCGCCACCGCGGCAACAACGACCCATGCACGTTCAGGCAGCCGAACCGAGGCGCCTCCAGCACCGCGCGCGGCAGAATAAGACCATACGCCGCAACGACCGCCACATCCGCGTTCAAGGCGGCAAACGCCTCGCGAGCCTCTAGTCCCTCCGACAGAGACGCCTTGAACGACACCGGCGTCCGCACCTCGATCCCAAGCGCCTCGGCCCTAACCTGCACCGGTGACGGCACCAGCTCGCGCCCGCGCCGCCCGCCCGGTCGCGCCGGCTGGCAATACGCCGCCACCACGTCATGCCCCGCCGCGACGAGGGCCTCCAGCACCGGCACCGCGAAGTCCGGCGTTCCCATGAAGATGATCCGCATGGCCCTCTCGAACACGCTGGCGGGGAGCCGCGCAACCCCCTATCTGTTCCATATGGCATCCCCCGAGATCGAGGCGCTGACGCAGGCGCTGGCCCGGCTCCCCGGCCTCGGCCCCCGGTCCGCACGTCGCGCCGTGCTGCATCTGCTCAAGAAGCGCGACGCGGCGCTGGGGCCGTTGCGCGAGGCGCTGACCGCGGTCGACGAGCGGCTGGAGAATTGCTCGGTCTGCGGCAACGTCGACACCACCAACCCCTGCGCGATCTGCGCCGACCCGCGCCGCGACCAGCGATCGCTGTGCGTGGTCGAGGAAGTGGCCGATCTCTGGGCACTCGATCGCTCGCGGCTGTTCCCCGGCCGTTTCCACGTCCTCGGCGGCCGCCTGTCCGCGCTCGAAGGCATCCGCCCCGAGGATCTCAGCATCGACAGCCTCGTCCGCCGCATCGAAGCCGGCGGCATCGACGAAGTCGTCCTCGCGATGAACGCCACGCTCGAGGGCCAGACCACCGCGCACTACATCGCCGAGCGCATCGAACGCTTCCCCGTCCGCGTGACCCAGCTCGCGCACGGCCTGCCGGTAGGGGGCGAGCTCGACTATCTCGACGAGGGCACGCTCGCCCAGGCGTTAAGGGCAAGGCGGCCAATGGCCTGAGCGCCAGCGACCCCAATGGCTTGACGCACCCCCGCGCGGAACCTAGCTGCGCAGGATGACCGTCATGACCGTTCTCGAAGTCCCCGATCCCCGCCTGCGCCTTGTCGCCGAGCCGGTGGAGACGGTCGACGACTCCATCCGCACGCTCGTCGCCGACATGATCGAGACGATGTACGACTTCAACGGCATCGGCCTCGCAGCCACCCAGGTCGGCGTCCAGAAGCGCGTCCTCGTCATCGATCTCCAGGAGGAGAAGGACGAGGAAGACAAGCCGATCAAGAACCCCAAGGCGTACATCAACGCCGAGATCCTGTCGGTCAGCGACGAGGTCTCCACCTACAACGAGGGCTGTCTCTCGATCCCCGAGCAATATGCCGAGGTCGCACGGCCGGCGCGGTGTCGCGTGAAGTGGCTCGACGAGACCGGCGCGGCGCATGAGGAAGATTTCGACGGCCTACTGTCGACGTGCATGCAGCATGAGATCGATCATCTCGACGGCGTGCTGTTCATCGACCACATCAGCCGCCTGAAGCGCGACATGGTGATGAAGAAGCTGGCGAAGATGCGCAAGCTGGGGTGAGGGGGCTCGGGTGATGCGACTGTATAGCGACCCGCTCGCCTAGCTAGCGACCACCCCGGCGAAGGCCGGGGCCCAATTGGGGGACATCGCCAACTGAGCGCAGGCTCTCGTCACTGCAACCTTTCCAATTGGGCCCCGGCCTCCGCCGGGGTGGTATATTTTAGCGGGTACTGACTCTCTGGAGTTCGCCCCCACCCCAGTTCCCCCGCGAAGGCGGGGGCCCAGGACCACGAACGCCCCCGCCCGTAACCCTGGGCTCCTGCCTTCGCAGCAGACAATATTCCGATTGTCCTACATCAACCGTTCGACGTATGTTCCACGCATGACGTCTCCATCCCCCTCCCAAACCCGCACGCTCACGCGCCCATTTCCCCCCCAGGGAATGCTACGCCAGCGTCTATACTTCCTATACTTCACTCCCATTCCGGTGGCGCAAAATGGCTGAGTTCGCCATCATCGCCGTCCTCGCGCTAGCCGCCGGCATCCTCCTAGGCTGGCTCCTGGCCTCCCGCCGAGCCGCCACCCTAGCCAGCGAACTCGCCGTCGCGCAGACCAAGGTCGCCGACGCCGACCTCATCCGCACCGCGCGCGACGCCGTCGAACGCGAACGCAACGCCGCGATGCAGGACCTCGCCACGCTCCGCGCGCAGAACGCCGAGCGCGCCACCGACACCGATCGTCTCCGCCTCGATCTCGCGACGATCCGTACCGACCGCGACGCCGCCCGCACCGAAATCGCCACGCTGAAAGCCCAAGGCGAGGCATTCGAAGCGCGCCTGCTCGAACTCCGCGAGGCGAAGGACGTCATGGCCGCGCAGTTCGGCGACGTCGCCAACAAGCTACTCAGCGACGCGCAGAAGACCTTCCTCGAACGCGCCGACGCCCGCTTCCGCCAGTCCGAGGAATCCGCCGGCCTCAACCTGAAATCGATGCTCCAACCGGTCAGCGATCGCCTGCAACGCTACGAAGAAGGCGTCGCCAAGGTCGAAGCCGAGCGCCGCGACGCGTTCGGCGACCTGAAGGGCCAGATCGAACAGATGCGCCTCGGCCAGGAAAAAGTCTCCACGGAAGCCGCTAAGCTCGTCAACTCGCTCCGCAACGCCCCCAAGTCGCGCGGCCGCTGGGGCGAGCAGCAGCTCAAGAACGTCCTCGAAACCTGCGGGCTCAGCGAACACACCGACTTCCAGACCGAGGTCTCGGTCGCAGTCGGCGACGACGGCGCCCGCCTCCGCCCCGACGCGATCATCCGCGTCCCCGGTGGCCGGGCGCTGGTGATCGACGCGAAGGTCTCACTCAACGCCTACCAGGACGCCTTCGGCGCAGTCGACGACGCCGAACGCCTGATCGGACTCGCCGCGCACGCCGCATCCATGCGCGCCCACGTCAATGGCCTCGGCAACAAGGCCTATTGGAGCCAGTTCGCCGACACGCCCGACTACGTCATCATGTTCGTCCCCGGCGAACACTTCCTGTCTGCGGCGCTCGAACACGACCCGACACTCTGGGACTTCGCGTTCGAAAAGCGCGTGCTGCTGGCAACTCCGACCAACCTGATCGCGATCGCCCGCACCGTGGCCGCGGTATGGCGCCAAGAGAAACTCGCCAACGAAGCACGGAAGATCGGAGAACTCGGCAAGGAAATGCACGACCGCCTCGCCAAGGTCGCTGACGACCTGCGGAAAGTCGGCGTCGGCCTCAACAGCGCGGTGAAGAACTTCAACGGCTTCACCAACTCGTTCAATAGTCGATTGATGGGCACGGGCCGAAAATTTCGCGATCTGAATATCGAGACGGGCCCACGCGATCTTGAGGACGTGCCGCTGGTAGAAGCGCTAGCGCTAGGCGAGGGGCCGGCACTGATCGAGAAGCCAGAAAACGTCGAAAGCTGACCTTCCAATACCACCACCCCGGCGAAGGCCGGGGCCCAGTTGGGGGACGCGAATGATGGACGCTGCGATCCGTTACTCTAGCTTTCCCAACTGGGCCCCGGCCTTCGCCGGGGAGGTAGGAAGGTAGCGTTACTTGTCTCCCAAAAACCGATCGGTACAAAATTCGTTCACCTCTCGGAAACCTTTCCCAACGCCGCGCATTAACCTCGGCAACACCCCCTCGAAGAGTCACTCGGCCATGAAAACCCTAGTCCCCGTCCTCTGCGCCCTGATCCCCTTCGCCGCCATGATCGGCGCCTGCGTCACCTGCCCCTGATAACCGTCGCGCAGACACAAACGAAAAGGCCCGCCCGGATCACTCCGGGCGGGCCTTCCTGTATCGGCTAGAAGGGAAGCGAAGGGATCAACCCTGCGCCTCTTCCTCCTGGTCGCGCGGTGCTTCGGCGGTCGCGCCGGGCTCTGCGTTCGGATCGTAATCCTCGACGAAGCCAGCCTCGTCGCGCTCGAACATCGACGACATCACGTCGACGCCCGAAGCCTGCATCTCGGCCTCTTCAGGCGAGCGTGCGACGTTGACCTTGACGGACACCGACACTTCAGGATGCAGCGCAACCTTGACGGTATACACGCCGATCGCCTTGATCGGACGATCGAGGACGATCGCCGACTTGCCGACCTTGTGACCGTCGGCCACCAGCGCATCGACCAGATCGCGAACCGCGACCGAACCGTAGAGCTGACCGGTGTTCGACGCCTGACGGATCAGGGTCACGGTCGCGTCGTTGAAGGTCTTCGCTTCGGTCTCGGCATCGCTGCGACGCGATGCGTTGTCCGATTCGATCTTCGCACGGTTCGACTCGAATACCTTGCGGTTCGCGTCGTTCGAACGAAGGGCCTTCTTGTTCGGGAGAAGGAAGTTACGGGCGTAGCCGTCCTTTACCTTAACCACGTCGCCGATGGCGCCGAGCTTCTCGACGCGTTCCAGCAGAATGACGTCCATGGGGAGCCCTCCTTACTTAACGATGTAGGGCAGCAGGCCCAGATGACGCGCACGCTTGATGGCCTGGGCCAGTTCGCGCTGCTTCTTCGCTGCAACAGACGTGATGCGCGAAGGGACGATCTTGCCACGCTCGGACACGAAGCCCTGCAGCAACCGGACATCCTTATAGTCTATCCGGGGAGCATCTTTAGCGGAGAATGGGCAGCTCTTGCGGCGGCGGAAGAATGGACGTGCCATGGTTATTCTGCTCCCTCTTCACGGTCGCGGCGCGGGCCACGATCGGGACGATCGCCACGATCCGGACGGTCGCCACGGCCACCCTCACGGTCGCCACGACGCTCGCGGTCACGATCCTGCTTGCGCATCATCACGGTCGGGCCCTCTTCGAGGGTGTCGACCTTGACCGTCATGTAACGGATGATGTCTTCGTTGATCTGGGTCTGGCGCTCCAGTTCTGCGATCACGCTGCCCGGGGCATCGATCTCGAGCATGACATAGTGCGCCTTGCGGTTCTTGGCGATCTTGTACGCCAGCGAACGCAGGCCCCAGTTCTCGGTCTTTACGACCCGACCTTCGTTGTCGTTCACGATCTTGGTGGCGATTTCCGCCAGTGCGTCCACCTGCGCTTGTGCCAGATCCTGGCGCGCAAGGAACACGTGCTCGTAAAGAGCCATGTCTTGTCCTTCGTCTTGGCCGATCGCTGATACACGCCCCATGCGTGCACCCCTCCGGCTGTCGTCTTAGAAAACGGCGTCTAGAATGCAAACAGGGGCGAGAGACGCGAATCTCTCACCCCGGTTGCAATGGGCCTTAGCCGATTATCCGGCAAAGGCAAGGTTGGCGTTGGGTTTACCGAAACGCGCCGCCACGAACCTGGACCACGTTGCCGCGACCGTTGATCAGGAGCGCGTCGTTGCCCGAGCGAACCCACTGGCTGCCACGCGGCGGGGCGGCGAGGCGATAGTTGCGATACGTCGTGATCACCCGGTAGTTCTGCGCATAGCGGCGATCGAAGCGCTGGCCGGCGCGCCAGTTGCGATACTGGTTCGGGCGGACCACGGTCTTCTTGGTGACGACGGTGCGGCCATTGTTGTTCTGGCGCACGGTGGTCACTTCGCGGCGCTGCTGTGCCTCGGCGGGCGCGGCGGCGAGCAGCGGGCTGGCGACGAGGGTAGCGGCAAGTGCGCTGAGGATGAACTTCTTCATGGGTAATCTCCCGTTTGAAACACGGCGCCGTTTTGCGGCGTCATCCCTAATCTGGGACCGGATTGTCGCAGGTGCATGTCGCAGCCTGCGCGAAATGGTCGCCATTTGTCGCAAACGCGCCGGCTTCGTTCAGGTTCGCGCAGTTGCAACTCGCCGCGCACCTTTCTAGGCCCCGCGCTCAAACGAAGACCCAACTTAGAGGAGAGGTCATGCGCGCGTTCATCTTCCCCGGCCAGGGGAGCCAGTCTGTCGGCATGGGCAAGGCGCTCGCCGACGCCAGTGCCACCGCCCGCGAGGTCTTCGCCGAAGTCGACGAGGCGCTCGGCCAGCATCTGTTTCGCCTGATGAGCGAGGGTCCAGCCGACGACCTGCTCCTCACCGAGAACGCGCAGCCCGCGATCATGGCGAACGCGATCGCCACCCTGCGCGTCGCCGAGAAGGAAGGCGGCATCCGCCTCGCCGACAAGGCCGACTACGTCGCCGGCCACAGCCTCGGCGAATACACCGCCTTGTGCGCCGCTGGTGCGCTCGACCTCTCGACCACCGCGCGCCTCCTGAAACTCCGCGGTCGCGCGATGCAGGCCGCCGTGCCGGTAGGCGAGGGCGCGATGGCCGCGTTGCTCGGCACCGACCTCGAAAAAGCGCAGGTCATCGCCGGCGCCGCCGTCGACGCGATCCTCGGGGAAGGCGGCCCCGAACTGATCTGCACCGTCGCAAACGACAATGATCCGTCGCAAGTCGTCATCTCCGGCCACCGCCTCGCCATCGAAAAGGCGATCACGCTGGCCAAGGACCTCGGCGCCAAGCGTGCGGTATTGTTGCCCGTCTCCGCCCCCTTCCACTGCCCCCTCATGCAGCCCGCCGCCGAAGCGATGGAAGCCGCCCTCCTGGACGCAGACCTCCGCGCGCCTCTGGTCCCGGTCTTCGCCAACGTCGACGCGACCGCGGTCGCCGACCCCGGTGCGATCCGTCACCTGCTGGTGCAGCAGGTCACCGGCATGGTCCGCTGGCGCGAATCGGTGTTGGCGATGCACGCGGCGGGCGTCGAGCACTTCGTCGAATTCGGCGGCAAGGTGCTCAGCCCGATGGTCAAGCGCATCGCCCCTGACGTCGAGACCACTAGCGTCATCACGGTGGACGACATCGAGGAATTCGTGAAGAACATGTGATTCACGCGAAGGCGCAAAGGCGCAAAGATGATGGATCTTGAGGCTGCCGCTTCCGACGTCATTAATGTGTCGCTTCGCCTTCACCGGGAGCTTGGGCCTGGATTGCTTGAAAGCGTCTACGAGACTGTGTTGGCGAGCAAACTCGCCGGTATGGGATATCAGGTCGAGCGGCAACGCTCTGTCTCGATCGATTTCGAGGGACTGCACTTTGATGCCGCGTTTCGCATCGATCTCATCATCGGCAATCGGCTGCTCGTCGAAATCAAATCGGTCGAGCGGCTGAACGCCGCTCACGCAAAGCAACTGCTGACGTATCTGCGACTAACCAAACAGCCCTTGGGGCTGCTGATCAACTTCGGAGGCGAAACGCTGAAGGAGGGGCTCCGCCGGATCGTCAACGGCTACACCCCCTTCGCGCCATCGCGCCTTCGCGTGAACAAAATCTAATGGAGACCAAAATGTTCGACCTCACAGGCATGACCGCCCTAGTCACCGGGGCATCCGGCGGGATCGGGTCCGAGATCGCCAAGGCCCTCGCCGCCCAAGGCGCGCGCCTCGCCGTATCCGGCTCCAACGCCGAAAAACTCGAAGCCTTCCGCGCCAGCCTCGGCGGCGACCACGTCGCGCTCCCCTGCAACCTCTCCGACGCCGCCGCCGTCGACGCCCTCGTCCCCCAAGCAGTCGAGAAGCTCGGCAAGCTCGACATCCTCGTCAACAACGCCGGCGTCACCCGCGACAACCTCGCGATGCGGATGAAGGACGACGAGTGGGACAGCGTCATCCGCGTCAATCTCGAAGCCGCGTTCCGCCTCATGCGCGCCGCCGCCAAGCCGATGATGAAGGCGCGCTTCGGCCGGATGATCTCGGTCACCTCGATCGTCGGCGTCACCGGCAATCCCGGCCAGGCGAACTACGCCGCGTCGAAGGCCGGCCTGATCGGCATGTCGAAATCGATGGCGCAGGAACTCGCCAGCCGCGGCATCACCGTCAATTGCGTCGCGCCCGGCTTCATTACCTCGCCGATGACCGACGCGCTGCCCGAGGCGCAGAAGGCGGCGCTCACCACCAAGATTCCCGCCGGTCGCCTCGGCGAAGGCGCAGACATCGGCGCCGCGATCGTGTATCTCGCGAGCCGTGAAGCCGGCTACGTCACGGGACAAACCGTGCACGTGAACGGCGGGATGGTGATGATCTGAACTTGCGCGCTGAACTGCCGCGTTCTAGGTGCGTTCAGGAAATACCGAAAACCCCCAGATTTGAAGAGGGAACTACCATGAGCGAGACCGCTGACCGCGTGAAGAAGATCGTCGTCGAGCATCTCGGCGTCGAAGCCGACAAGGTGACCGAGGACGCGAGCTTCATCGACGACCTAGGCGCAGACAGCCTCGACATCGTCGAACTCGTCATGGCGTTCGAGGAAGAATTCGGTGTCGAGATCCCCGATGATGCCGCCGAGAAGATCGCAACCGTCAAGGATGCGATCACTTACATCGACGAGCACAAGGCCTGATCAGGGTCTAGGGTTCAAACCTTTGGACCTGCCCTGATGGGTGTGATTTGAGCGGCTCCCCGTCCTTGGGCAAAGAGGGCGGGGAGCCGTTTCGTTTTGAGAGCAGACGGAGTTTGAAGCCATGCGGCGTGTCGTCGTAACCGGGCTAGGCCTGGTCACCCCCCTGGGGGCGGATGTTGAAACGGCCTGGGCGAATATCCTCGCCGGCAAGTCGGGCGCGGGCCCGATCACGCGCTTCGACGCGTCGGATCAGGTGTGCCGCATCGCCTGCGAGGTGAAGCCGGCCGACCACGAGTACGGCTTCGATCCAGGCAAGCGCGTCGACCACAAGGTCCAGCGCCAGGTCGATCCGTTCATCATCTACGGCATCGACGCCGCTGGTCAGGCCTTGGAAGATGCCGGCCTCACCGAGATGACGCTCGAGGAAAGCTGGCGTGCCGGCGTCTCGATCGGCTCGGGTATCGGCGGGCTTCCGGGGATCGAGAGCGAATCGATCGTTCTCCACACCAAGGGCCCGCGTCGCGTCTCGCCGCACTTCGTCCACGGTCGTCTGATCAACCTGATCTCGGGCCAGGTCTCGATCAAATACGGCCTGCGCGGTCCGAATCACGCGGTCGTCACCGCCTGCTCGACCGGCGCGCACGCGATCGGCGATGCCGCGCGGATGATCGCGATGGACGATGCCGACGTGATGCTCGCGGGCGGCGCGGAGGGCACCGTCTGCCCGCTCGGCATCGCCGGGTTCGCGCAGGCACGCGCGCTGTCGACCAATTTCAACGATTCGCCCGAGAAGGCTTCGCGTCCCTACGACAAGGACCGCGACGGCTTCGTGATGGGCGAGGGTGCCGGCGTGCTGGTGCTCGAGGAATATGAGCACGCCAAGGCGCGCGGTGCGAAGATGTATGCCGAGGTGATCGGCTACGGCCTGTCGGGCGACGCGTATCACGTGACCGCGCCGCATCCGGAAGGTGACGGCGCGTTCCGCTCGATGCAGATGGCGATCAAGAAGTCGGGCCTGAAGCTAGAAGACATCGACTACATCAACGCGCACGGCACCTCGACGCCTTTGGGTGACGAGCTCGAATTGGGCGCGGTGCGCCGTTTGTTCGGCGATGCGATCTCGGGTCTGTCGATGTCGTCGACCAAGTCGGCGATTGGCCATCTGCTCGGCGGCGCCGGCGCGGTCGAGAGCATCTTCTGCATCCTGGCGCTGCGCGACCAGATCGTTCCGCCGACGCTGAACCTCGACAATCCGAGTGACAGCTGCGTGGGGGTCGACCTCGTTCCGCACGTGGCGAAGAAGCGCGAAGTCCGTGCGGTGCTGAACAACTCGTTCGGCTTTGGCGGCACGAATGCGTCGCTGGTGATGACGAAGGTCCAGTAATCCTGTTCCCCGGCGAAGGCCGGGGTCCAGTTGGGTGATTGGTGCGATTTATCGGAGGGCCTGCCCAACTGGGCCCCGGCCTCCGCCGGGGAACTATAGTGCGCAAGGTCGGCTGTTTCGGACTCGTCTTAGGCCTGGTGGCGGTCGTCGCGCTGTTCCTGGTCGTCCAAGGCTGGGGCGGCGCGGGGCCAGCGCCGCGCGCATTGTCGGTCCAGGTTCCCCAAGGTTCGAGTTTGGCAGCCGCGGCGGTCGAACTCGAAAAGGCCGGCGCGATCCGGTCCGCCACACGGTTCCGCCTCTACGCGCGCGTGTTCGGCTCGGGTGATCCGATCAAGGCAGGTGAATACCAAATCCCCGCACATGCCAGCCCGTCCGACATCCTGAAACTCATGCAGGGCGGCAAGGTCGTCCAGCGGCTGGTAGTGGTGCCCGAGGGCTATCCCTCTGTCTTGGTCCACGGCGCTCTGATGAAGGCGGAAGGGCTCACCGGGACCGTACCGGTTCCCGCAGAAGGCTCGATCCTCCCCGACAGTTATGCGTTCGAACGCGGCGACACGCGTGCGGCGGTGGTCGCGCAGATGCAGGCGGCGATGAAGGCGTATCTCGCCAAGGCATGGGCGGCGCGCAAGCCCGGCATTGCGGTGACGACGCCAGAACAGGCGATCATCCTCGCCTCGATCGTCGAGAAGGAAACCGGCAAGCCCTCCGAACGCCGCACCGTCGCCGCGGTCTATGGCAATCGCCTGCGCAACGGCATGCCGCTCCAGGCGGACCCGACCGTGATCTACCCGATCACCAAGGGCCGCCCGCTCGGCCGCCGTATCCTGCGCTCCGAACTTCACGCAAAGAACGGCTACAACACCTATGCCGAAGCCGGCCTGCCGATCGGCCCGATCGCCAACCCCGGCCGCGCCTCGATCGACGCGGTGCTCGACCCGGCGCAGACCCAGGCGCTCTACTTCGTAGCAGACGGCACCGGCGGCCACGTGTTCGCGAACACGCTGGCCGAACACAACGCCAACGTGAAGAAATGGTACGCGATCCGCAAAGCCCGCGGCGAGATGTAGTCACCGTCCGGCCCCCCTCCCTGAAAGGGAGGGGTAGGGGGTGGGTCGGTGTGCAATTGCCGACACGCCCGCCAAGCGGCCGACCCACCCCCGGCCCCTCCCTTTCAGGGAGGGGGAAGGAAAGTCACCCCCGCAGCGCGTTAGCCGCGCGCGCCTTGATCTCGATCTCGGCCATCGTCCCGCCGGTCACCCAACTCCCGCCAACGCAAAGCACCGGCTTGAACGCCAGCCATTCGGGTGCGCTCGCTTCGGTAATCCCGCCAGTCGGACAGAAGCTGCATTGATAGAACGGCGCGGCCAGAGCCTTCAGCGCCTTCAACCCGCCATTCGCCTCGGCCGGGAAGAACTTGAAATGCGTCAGTCCCAGGTCGAGCCCCGTCATGATGTCCGCCGCGTTGGCGATCCCCGGCAGGAACGGAATGCCGCTCTCGATGATCGGCGTGGCGAGGCGTTCGGTCAGCCCCGGCGACACGATGAATTCCGCCCCCGCATCGCGGACTTGCGTGAACTGCTGTGTGTTGACGACGGTACCGGCGCCGACGATCGCGCCCGGCACCTTCTTCATCTCGGCGATCGCTTCAAGTGCCGCGCCGGTGCGCAACGTCACCTCGAGCACGCGCAGGCCGCCGGCGACCAGCGCCTCGGCGAGCGGACGGGCGAGCGCGGCGTCTTCGATCACCAGCACCGGGATGACGGCGCTGGTCTGCATGATGTCTGCGATAGTGACGGTCATTGGGTGTGTTCCTGTGCGAAGGCCGCCGCGGCGCCGAACAGGCCGGGCTGGGGATGGGTGATGAGCTTGACGGGCATCGCCGCCATCATCGTCTGGAAACGGCCCTTGGCGACGAAGCGCTGGTCGAAGCCCGAGCGGATCAGGCGGTCCTTGATCCGGAAGCCCAGGCCACCGGCGATCACGACCGCTTTTGCGCCCTGCGCGAGCGCGAGATCGCCCGCGACCGCGCCTAGCGCGAGACAAAATCGGTCGAGCGCCGCGAGTGCGATCGAATCGGTGCCGTCGATCGCCTCCGTCCAGATCGTCCTGTCGTCATGGCTGGGGACCGCGCGGCCCTCCAGGGCGGCAAGTGTTTCGTAGATCGCGACGATGCCAGGTCCCGCGACGACCCGCTCGGCCGAAACGCGCGTGAAAGTATGGCGGAGGCGCTTCAGCAACGCGTCCTCGATCCCGTCGAGCGGGGCAAAGTCCATATGCCCCCCCTCGGTTTCGAGGACCTGATAGCCGTTCTTACGCCGCAGCAGCTGTGCGACGCCGAGCCCGGTGCCCGGGCCGCAGATCGTCGTAATCCCCTCGGAGGGCAGCGGGGTATCTGGCCCGCAAAGATGGATGAAGTCGCTGCTCGGCACCTGCGCGACGGCATGACCGACCGCGCCGAAATCGTTGACGACCACCCACTGGTCCGCCTTCAGCCGCTCGGTGATCAGCGACTTGCGGATGATCCACGGGTTGTTGGTGAGCCGGATGACGTCGTTCGCGACGGGCGACGCGACCGCGATCGCCAGCGCGCGGGGGAGGGGGCGACCGAGGCCCGCCTCGAACGCCTGATACGCGGTCTGGAGCGACGCGTGATCCGCGGTCTTCAGCGTCGCCGGCTCGCCGAGCGAGACGACACGGCCGTTCTCGACCTCGGCGATCGCGAAGCGGGCGTGCGTTCCGCCGATATCTGCCGCTACGATTTCCATGTCATCCTCCGTCCGATTTTATCATTACCGCCACCCCCGTCATCCCAGCGAAAGCTGGGATCTCAAGCCGCATAGTCCGTCCTCGTGGCGCGAGGTCCCGGCTTTCGCCGGGATGACGGGGGTGTGGCTGAGGCGACGGCGGCGTGTGCGACGTTCTAAAGCCCAGCCCCCGCCAGCATCGCCGACGCGCCCTTTTCAGCTTCATCGGCAAGCCCGCGGAACATCCCGAACAACTCGCGGCCCATGCCGCTCACCGGCGGCGGAGTCGCGACCATTTCGCGGGTCGCCCAAACGTCCGCATCGACCAACGCCTCCAACGTACCGTTGACCGCATCCACCCGGATCATGTCGCCATCCCGGATCAACCCGATCGCGCCATCAAGCAGCGCCTCGGGCGAGCAATGGATCGCGCACGGCACTTTCCCGCTAGCGCCCGACATGCGGCCGTCGGTAACTAGCGCCACCTTAAACCCGCGGTTCTGCAACACGCCCAGCGGCGGCGTCAGCTTGTGCAATTCCGGCATCCCGTTCGCGCGCGGCCCCTGGAACCGGACGACGACGACGACGTCCCTATCAAGCTCACCGCGCTTGAACGCCTCGATCACGTCGAGCTGGTCGTCGAACACCATCGCGGGCGCCTCCACGATCCAGCGCTCGCGCTCGACCGCGGAGACCTTGATACACGCACGGCCGATATTGCCGTCAAGGATCCGCATGCCCCCATCGGCCGAGAACGGCGCGGTGGCAGGGCGCAGGATCGTCTCGTCGCCGCTGTCGGGCGTATCGCGCCAGGCGAGTTTGTCGCCCTCGACGACCGCTGTTTTCGCATACGCCGACAGATCGTCGCCACCGATCGTCATAATATCGCCGTGCAGCAGCCCTTCGCCGAGCAGTTCGCGGATCACATACGGCATGCCGCCCGCAGCCTCGAACGCGTTCACGTCTGCCGAGCCGTTCGGATAGACGCGCGCGATCAGCGGGACTGCGCAGGAGAGGCGGTCGAAATCCTCCCAGTCGATGATGATCCCCGCCGCGCGAGCGATCGCTGGCACGTGGAGCAGATGGTTGGTCGAGCCCCCAGTCGCGAGCAGGCCGACGGCGGCATTCACGATCGCCTTCTCGTCGACGCAATGGCCGAGCGGCCGGTACGAATCGCCGCGTGCGCCGATCTTCGCCAGCCGGTGCACCGCCGCCCGCGTCAGTTCCTGGCGCAGCTTGGTGCCCGGATTGACGAACGCCGCGCCCGGCATGTGGAGGCCCATGACCTCCATCATCATCTGGTTGGTGTTGGCCGTGCCGTAGAACGTGCACGTGCCCTTCGAATGATACGCGCCGATCTCGGCCTCGAGCAGTTCCTCGCGCCCGACCAGCCCTTCCGCGAACTTCTCGCGGACGGCCGCCTTCGCCTTGTTGGGTAACCCGGTCGGCATCGGCCCACCGGGGATCAGCACCATCGGCAAATGGCCGAACCTAAGCGCGCCCATGAGCAAACCGGGGACGATCTTGTCGCAGATGCCGAGCAGCGCCGCGCCCTCGAACGTCCCATGCGACAAGGCAATCGCCGTGCTCAGCGCGATCGTGTCGCGGCTGAACAGCGACAACTCCATGCCCGGATAGCCCTGCGTCACGCCGTCGCACATCGCCGGCACGCCGCCTGCTACCTGCGCGGTGGCGCCGGCTTCGCGTGCCCAAATCTTCATCAGCTCCGGGTAGCGGTAATAGACCGCATGCGCCGACAGCATGTCGTTATACGCGGTAACGATGCCGATGTTCATGCCGGCATCGGCCTTCATCGCGTCGCGGTCTTCCTCGGTCCCGGCATAGGCGTGCGCGAGGTTTGCGCAGCCGAGGCCGGGACGCCGGACCTGCGCCGCCGCCTCGCGCTCGATCAGCGCGAGATAGGCGGCGCGGCTGTCGCGAGACCGCTCGATGATCCGGTCGGTGACTGCGGAGACGACGGCGTTGAGCATCGTCACGGCGCCCAGTGCACGTCGACCGGCAGCTCGACTTCGGCCAGCACGCGACCGATCGGGTAGGACGAGGACGGCCCCTGTTCGATCGCCTGTTCGAGCACGTTCTTCTTAGCGTCGCCGGTGATCATGATCATCAGCGCCTTCGACGATGCGATGGCGGCAGCCGACAGCGTCACGCGCGCCAGCGGCGCTTCGGGCGGCAGCGGATCGGGCATCACGCCGAGCGCACGACGTTCCTTTGGACCGCTCAGCGCCTCGTCGTAATCGGGGCCGGGGAAGATCGACGCGGTATGCCCGTCGCCGCCCATGCCGAGCAGGCAGAAGTCGAGCGGCCAGTGCAGGTCCTGCATCAGCGCATCGGCCGAGCGACCCGCCGCCTTGTAATCCGACATCGCCTCGGGAACGATCGGCTTCACGCGCGCGCCCTTGGGCAGGAAGATCTTGGCCAGCGCGGTCACGTTTGACAGCGGATCGCCGAGCTTCACGATACGCTCGTCGCCGGGGATGATCGTGACCTTCTTCCAGTCGAGCTTGGCCTGGGCTAGCTTCTCATACGCGGCGAACGGCGTCTTGCCGCCCGCGAGCGCGATCACCGCCGAGCCGCGCGCATCGAGCGCACTCTCGATGACGAACTGGATGTCGCCCGCGACTGCATTGGCGAGCTCGTCGGAATCCTCGTAATCCCACCATTCGATTTCGGTCATTCTATCTTTCCTTGAAAACTTTTCCGTTCGCCCTGAGCGAAGTCGAAGGACAATGCCACAAGCGGGCTACCCTTCGACTTCGCTCAGGGCGAACGGGCAGGGGATATTATTCCCCCAAAAACTCAGTCGTCCTGCCAGGTCACGCCATCGCGCTCGGTCAACGCGATTGCCGCGGACGGACCCCAGCTACCCGAGGAATAACTTTTGGGCTTCATCGCGTTGGCCTTCCAGCCCTCGCGGATCGCGTCGATCCAGGTCCATTGCGCCTCGACCTCGTCGCGGCGCACGAACAACGTCTGGTCGCCCTCGATCAGGTCCAGCAGCAGGCGTTCATAGGCGATGCGCCGACGCGTGCCGGCAAACTCGGCGTCCATGCTGAGGTTCAGCGGAACCTCGCGCAGGCGGACGCCGTCGCGGTCGAGGCCGGGCTCCTTCGCCATCACCAGCAGCTGGACAT
The DNA here is from genome assembly GCF_030817315.1 of Sphingomonas faeni. Classification (NCBI taxonomy): domain Bacteria; kingdom Pseudomonadati; phylum Pseudomonadota; class Alphaproteobacteria; order Sphingomonadales; family Sphingomonadaceae; genus Sphingomonas; species Sphingomonas faeni. Next base: position 542,143 of record NZ_JAUSZF010000001.1, read on the forward strand.
ATTCCTCCGGCTGGAGGCGGATGATCAGCATGTTGGGCTGCAACAGGCCACCACGCCCGGCGAACATCGAATGCGGCACTGACTTGAACTGGATCGCGATCTCGCTGCGGCGCGCGGCCATCCGCTTGCCGGTACGCAGATAGAAGGGCACGCCGCGCCAGCGCCAATTGTCGACATGCGCCTTGATCGCGACGAACGTCTCGGTGTTCGACGGCTCGCCGAGTTCGTCGGAGTAGCTCTTGACGAACTTCCCCTTCACCGCGCCTTCGCCGTACTGGCCGGTGACGGTGACGTTGGGCACTTCCTCGGGCTTGATCAGGCGCAGCGAGCGGAACACCTTCGACTTTTCGTCGCGGACGTCGGTGCCTTCGAAGCGCGCGGGCGGCTCCATCGCGATCAACGCGAGCAGTTGCAGCATATGGTTCTGGACCATATCGCGCAGCGCGCCGGCGCTCTCGTAATAGCCTGCGCGCTCCTCCAGGCCGACCGTCTCGGAAATCGTGATCTGGACGTTGTCGATCCCCTGCGCGTTCCACACGGGCTCGAAGAACGAGTTGCCGAAGCGCAGCGCGAGGATGTTCTGGACGGTTTCCTTGCCGAGGTAATGATCGATCCGATAGGTCCGGTCTTCCGGGAAGGCCTTCGCCACCGCGTCGTTGATCTCGCGGCTGGTGTCGAGGTCGTAGCCGAGCGGCTTCTCCAGCCCGACGCGGACCGTCTCGCCGGCGAGGCCGACCTTGTGCAGTCCTTCGATCGCCGATTCGAACAGCGACGGGGCTGTCGACAGATAAATCGCCAGACCGCCGGCGATATCGCCGATCTTGTCCGCCAGCGGCTGGAACGCGGCCGGGTCCGACAGGTCGGTCGCCTGATAGAACAGCCGGTCGAGGAACGTCCCGATCGCGCTCTCGTCCTTACGGTCCTCGGGCAGGAACTCGTCGAGCGCCTTCTTGGCGAACTTGCGGTAATCCTTGTCGTCATGCTCGTGACGCGCGGCACCGGTGATCGTCAGGTCCTCGGGCAGCAACCCATCGGCGTGCAGGCCATAGAGCGACGGCAACAGCATGCGCTGCGCGAGATCGCCGGTCGCGCCGAACAGGAGCAGCTTGGCTACGGAATTACGGTGCATGAAAGCTCCTGGAACTGGCCGGTTCAGAAAACCAGGCCGGCGACCGGGTCGACCCCGGCCATGATGTTGAGGTTCTGGACCGCGGCGCCGCCGGCGCCCTTGCCCAGATTGTCGAGCGTCGCGACCAGCCGTGCATGGCCGACCGCGTCGTTGCCGCAGACCCGCAGCGTGAGCCGGTCGGTCCCCGCATTCTCCTCGATATCGATCGCGCCGATGTCGCCGGGTGCCACCGTCACGAGCGCGTCGAGCCATCGAACGCCACGCGCAAGACGTCCTCAATCGCCGCGAGAGTCGGGCGGCTAGGCAGGGCGTGGAGATGCAGAGGCACTTCCACGACCATGCCGCGATAGGCGTTGGCCACCGCGGGCGCGAAGATCGGTGCGTGGGTCAGGCCCGCATGCTGCGTCATCTCGGCGATATGCTTGTGTGCGAGGCCTAGCGCGTAGGCGCGGAAGGCGGTCGTGGAGCCACCGGCCTCGAACTCGGCGATCATCGCCTTGCCGCCGCCCGAATAGCCTGAAGTCGCGTTGATGCTCAGCAGTAGGTCGGCGGGGATCAGCCCGGCGGAAACCAGCGGCGCGACGAGCGCGAGGAAGCCGGTTGGATAGCAGCCCGGGTTCGCGACCCGAGCGGCGCTCGCAATCTTCTCGGCCTGACCCGGCAGTTCGGGGAAGCCGTAAGTCCAGCCCGCAGCGACGCGGTGTGCGCTCGACGCGTCGATCACGCGGGTGCGCGGATTGTCGATCAGCGCCACCGCTTCGCGTGCCGCGTCGTCGGGCAGGCAGAGGATGACGAAATCGGCATCGTTCAAGGCCTCGCGCCGTGCCGCCGGGTCCTTCCGGCGATCCTCGGCCAGCAACGCGATCGAGATATCGCTTCGTCCGGCAAGCCGCTCGCGGATTTCGAGGCCGGTGGTGCCGACGGCGCCATCGATGAAGACGCTGGTCATGCCGCGGCGTCCGCTGGCAGATCGGCGGGCAAATCGAGCGCCGCAGTCTCGACATAGCCGACCAGACCGCTTGGCCGCGCGACGCCCCATGCGGAAACGCCAGCAATCTCCAGTACTTCGAAACTGTCGCCAGGCTTGAGGTCGACCATCGTATCGCTCGCTTCGTCTCGTCCACTGCGCAACAAAGCTGTGCGCGCGACGGCCCGTATCATCGGCACGGCATAGTGTGGAGCGAATACGTATTCGGCCAACCGAATGTCGGCGATATCGCGCCGAACCGCATGCGTGCGCGGGTCCAGATTCACCGAACGGCCGGTCAGCGAAAAGCTCGTACGGGCCTTGTCGTCGAATGGCTCAAGCGTGAGCGGGGGTACGGCCGTTTGAGCCGGCGCCAGCATCGTTGGGGGCGGGGCCGTCGCCGATGAATTGCCCGAACTCTTCAAGAAAATCTGCCCCTTCGGTCGTGCGCGCGACGAAAATGTTGCGCTTGTCGCTGTCGTCACGTTGCCGGCGCAGATAGCCGAGGGCACCCAATCTGTTCAAGGCGCGCGTGACGACCGGCTTCGATACGTTCAGCGCCCGGGCAAGGCCGCGCACCGTATGCGGTCCGGGTTTAAGGTAAACGAGCAGGAGCAATGCCATCTGACGATTGGTCAGATCGGGTTCGCCCGAGCGGACATAATCCACCAGAGCGGTCATCCAGGTCGATAAGGTATTGGCTGCCATTGATGCCACAGCGTTGATCCGCCATCTGAATTTATATGCACGATACCCAGTCATGAGCGTCATTACGGGTTCACAACGCCCGCCCGCACGGCTTGTTTCCGTAGTTTCGCACGCGGCATGCGATATGCCGTGCCACCGATCCGGTTGATCGCCCGGTTGATCGAAGCCGCGGTGTCGCCTATGTGCGCGCCTTCGCAAAAGTTCCGGGGTTTTCCGCGCAATGTTCGCCTTCCTGCTCGTCATCCACGCGATCATCGCGGCCGCCCTCGTCACGGTGATCCTCATGCAGCGGTCGGAAGGCGGCGGTCTGGGCATGGGCGGTAGCCCGTCGGGTCTCATGTCGGCACGCGGCGCGGCCGATTTTCTGACCCGCGCGACCGGCGTTCTGGCGACGATGTTCGTGCTGTTCTCGATCCTGCTCGCGGTTCTCGCGGCGAATCACCGCACCACCACGATCGACACGTCGCTCGCGCGCACCCCGGCGGCGGCAACGGCCGTCCCGACCGCGCAGCCCAAGGGCGACGCGGCACCGTTCGCCGGTGGCGCCGAGAATGCCGGGGTCCCCGCGCCGGCACGACCACGCCGGCCGATAACGGCGCGGTCCCGCTAGCCAACTAAACACTCCATTCGCCGACAAATGACCCTGCGTGAACCGCGGGGCTCTTGTCGTTCGTCCCCAACACACGCTACGAGACTCTTCCCATGGCTCGGTACATTTTCATCACCGGGGGCGTGGTTTCGTCGCTCGGTAAAGGTCTCATGGCGGCATCGCTTGCCGCTCTCCTCCAGGCACGCGGATATACCGTCAGGATTCGGAAGTTCGATCCGTATCTGAACGTCGATCCCGGCACGATGTCGCCCTATCAGCACGGCGAGGTGTACGTCACCGACGACGGCGCCGAGACCGATCTTGATCTCGGCCATTACGAGCGCTTCACCGGCGTTCCCTCGCGCCAGTCGGACAACGTGACGAGCGGCCGCATCTATCAGCAGATCATCACGCGCGAGCGTCGCGGCGATTATCTCGGCGCCACCGTCCAGGTCATCCCGCACGTCACCGACGCGATCAAGGCGTTCGCCCGCGCCGAAGTCGACGACATCGATTTCGTTCTCTGCGAGATCGGCGGCACCGTCGGCGATATCGAATCGCTTCCGTTCATCGAGGCGATTCGCCAGCTCAAGAACGAGGAAGGCCGCGGCAACGCGATCAGCATCCACGTCACGCTGGTGCCGTACATCGCCGCCGCCGGCGAATTGAAGACCAAGCCGACCCAGCATTCGGTCCGCGAACTCGCAGCGCTCGGCGTCCAGCCGGACGTTCTCGTGTGCCGCTGCGAACACCCGCTGCCGCCGTCGGAGCGCGCCAAGATCGCGTTGTTCTGCAACGTCCCCGCCAGTGCCGTCATCCCAGCGCTCGATGCGAAGAGCATCTACGCCGTCCCGCTCCAGTATCATGGCGAAGGGCTCGATATCGAAGTGCTCCGCGCGTTCGGGATCGAACCCGCCGACGCGCCCGATCTGTCGCGCTGGACCGAGATCATGGACCGCCTGACCAACCCGCAAGGCGAAGTCACGATCGGCGTGGTCGGCAAATATGTCGGCCTTCAGGACGCGTATAAGTCGCTCAACGAGGCGCTGGTCCACGGCGGCATCGCGAATCGCGTCAAGGTCAACGTCCGCTGGATCGATGCCGAGCTGTTCGAGAATGCCGAGAGCGACATCGCCGGTCAGTTGGAACCGTGCGACGCGATCCTCGTCCCCGGCGCGTTCGGCGAGCGCGGTGCCGAGGGCAAGATCGCGTCGGTGAAGTTCGCCCGCGAACGAAAGATTCCGTATTTCGGCATCTGCTTCGGCATGCAGATGGCCTGCGTCGAGGGCGCGCGCGATCTCGGCGGCATCCCCAATGCGTCGTCGACCGAGTTCGGCCCGACCGACGAGCCGGTGGTCGGCATGATCACCGAATGGATGGGCCGCGAAGGCCTCGAAACGCGTGCGGCCGAAGGCGATATGGGCGGCACGATGCGGCTGGGTGCGTATGACGCGAAGCTCACCGGCAACAGTGTCGTCGCCTCGATCTATGGCGGGACCGAGATTTCGGAGCGCCATCGCCACCGCTACGAGGTCAACACCGGGTATAAGGAAGCGCTCGAACAGGGCGGGCTCGTCTTCTCGGGCATGTCCCCCGACGGCACGCTGCCTGAAATCGTCGAACGCCCCGACCACCCCTGGTTCGTCGGCGTCCAGTTCCACCCCGAACTGAAGTCCAAGCCCTTCGACCCGCACCCCCTGTTCGCCAGCTTCATCGAAGCCGCCGTCAAGCAGAGCCGCCTGGTCTGACCTGAACTCCCTCTCTTAAAAGGAGAGGGATATTCCAGCGCCTCACTTGCAGCGTTAGCCGTCCATCTCCTTGTTCTCCCGCGAAGGCGGGAGCCCAGTCTGGGTCCCCGCCTTCGCGGGGACACACGGTGGCGGACGCCGGCTGCTCCGGCTGCGTGGCGGACGCATCAACCGTTTGCGTGCGCGAATGACCATCGCGAAGTCCCGCTTTCCACCCCCCAAGACAAGCTCGCATTGAATCTCCCCCAAATCAGTAGACTTTGCGCGCCGAGGTTCAGGGGAAAAATTCATGTCGCTTACGCTCGCGCTGTTGCTCGCCGGTCAGGCCGCTACCGTCACGCCACCGGTCACCCCCCAGGCGCCCGCCGGGGATCAGGCGCCCGAGCCGGCCAATGGTCGTCTCGGCAACCAGCAACAGGGTGGCGGCGATATCGTCGTCACCGCACGCCGTCGCGCAGAGACCATCCAGACCGTCCCGATCGCGATGTCAGTGATCGGCGGCACCGCGCTGGCGGAAACCGGCGCCTACAATGTCAGCCGCCTCACGCAGCTCCAGCCGACGCTGCAATTCTACTCCACCAACCCGCGCAACTCCGCCGCCAACATCCGCGGTCTCGGCGCGCCGTTCGGGCTGACCAACGACGGGATCGAGCAGGGCGTCGGCATCTATGTCGACCAGGTCTATTACAGCCGGATCGCCTCGGCGACATTCGACTTTACCGATACCGAGGCGGATCGAAGTCCTCCGCGGGCCCCAGGGCACGCTCTACGGCAAGAACACCACCGCCGGCGCGATCAATATCACCACGCGCAAGCCCAGCTTCACGCCCGAGGCGCGGATCGAACTCACCACCGGCAACTATCAGTTCATCCAGGCCAAGGCCTCGGTGTCGGGGCCGCTGATCCCTGACAAGCTCGCGATCCGGCTGTCGGCGTCGGTGACCGAGCGCGACGGCACGATCCACAACGTCGTGACCGGCAAGGATCTGAATGCGCAGGACAATAAGAGCGTGCGCGGGCAGCTCTACTGGAAGCCGACCGACAATCTCGATCTCGCTCTGTCGGGTGACTACGGCCAGCAGAACCCGAATTGCTGCGTTCAATATTACGCGCGCACCGGCGCGACCCAGCGGCCGCTCAACCGCCAATACGCCGCCCTCGCCGCTGCGCAGGGCTATGTCGTGCCGTCCACCAACGCGTTCGATCGTGTGACCGACGTCGATACGCCATTGCGCGCGAAGCAGGAACTGGGCGGCGTATCGCTGCTCGGCAATCTGGACCTCGGCGCATCGACGATCACCTCGGTCAGCGCATGGCGGTTCTGGAACTGGGATCCGTCGAACGATCGCGATTTCATCGGCCTGCCGATCACGACCGTGTCGGCCAACCCGTCGCAGCAGACCCAGTACAGCCAGGAGTTGCGGATCGCCTCCAACGGCAAGCACACGCTCGATTACGTGCTCGGCGCGTTCTACTTCTACCAGACGATCGATACGCAGGGGCTTCAGGTGCAGGGTCCGGCGGCCAGTGCGTTCCTGCTCAACCCTACCAGCGCGGGCGGGCGCAATCCGGCGACGTTGAACGGCCTGACCGCACGCAACACGATCGGCTTCAAGAACACCAGCGCGGCGCTGTTCGGCAAGCTGACCTGGAACGTCAGCGACCGGTTCCAGATCGCGCCGGGCCTGCGTTTGAACTACGACATGAAGAAGGGTGACTATGTCTCGGTCGTCACCAACGGCACCGGCACGGCGCTGACCGCGGACCAGCGCGGTGTGCTCGCGCCGCAGAGCTATCAGCCCGATTTCGACAACTGGAACCTGTCGGGGGATATCACCGCTGCCTATACCGTGACGTCAGACATCCACGCCTATGCGACCTACGCACGCAGCTATAAGTCCGGCGGGATCAACCTGTCCGGCCTGCCGCTCGACGGCAGCAACAACCCGATCCTGTCCGCCGCGACGGTGAAGCCCGAAAAGGTGAACCATTTCGAGCTTGGTCTGAAAACGCAGTTCCTGGATCGCCGGCTGACGCTGAACCTCGCCGGCTTCTGGACCGAGATCAGCGATTACCAGGCGACCGTCACCAACGGCCAGCTCGGCGTGCTGCGCGGCTATCTCGCCAATGCCGGCAAGGTCCGCACCCGCGGTCTCGAATTCGACTCGGCGTTCCGCCCCACCGACCGGTTCAGTTTCTACGCGAACGGCGCCTACACCGACGCGAAATACGTGAAGTTCGTCGATGCGCCATGCCCGCCCGAATTGTCCGGCGGCACCACCGCAACCGCCGGCCAGACGCCGAGCGCGCCTGCAACCGCCGGCGGCATCAGCCCGCAGAACTGCGACATCTCCGGCCAGCGCCTGCCCGGCGTGTCAAAATGGGCGTTCTCCTACGGTGCGGAATACGACCTGCCGGCGACGCTCGGGGGGCTCGATGGCCAAGTGTATCTGGGCTATGACGGCAGCTACCGGTCGACCTTCTCGTCCAACCCCTCGCGCTCGGCCTATACCGACATCAACGGCTACGCGCTCAGCAACTTCCGCCTCGGGTTCAAGGCGAAGGACAGCTGGAACGTCTTCGCCTGGCTCCGCAACGCGTTCGACGAGAACTATTACGACGTGCTCGCGCTCCAGTCGGGCAGCACCGGCCTGATCGTCGGCCAGCCCGGCGATCCGCGCACCTACGGACTGACCGTCTCGCGGTCGTTCTGATCGTCAGGCTTTATCGTCACGACGCATTCAGGTTGAGCGCGATAGATGTTGGATACGGCCCGGAGGGACGTCGTAGTCGGAAGCTCCCGATGTCCCTCCGGTTCCGGATCCACGACATCTCGTCGCGAACGGCGCCTCTTGCCTGCACCCTCTGCTGAGCGCAGTCTATTTCCAGGAAACAGGCAGGGGCGGCGACATGTTCTTCGTACGACAGGGGCCCTTGTGGTTTCGCATGACGACGGGCGTCCTCGTTCTCTGGGGGGTGATCGGATGTTTCATGTGCCTGCAACAGATCCGGCTTGGTGCCGGTTCGATGGGGCAGGCGAGCGCTTATGACCGGGCGCTCCATGCCACGTTGCCGGGCTGGTATGATCCGCTGTTTGCCGTCGCGGTACTGACCGGCCTCGCTGGCGCAATCCTTCTGTTCATGCGCCGCGCGAACGCCCGGCCGTTCCTGATCGCGTCGCTAGTCGCGACGGTCGCGCAGTTCGGTTGGCTGTTCGCCTCGACGGACATCGTCGCGCACAAAGGTGCCGGCGAAACGCTTGGACTACCCTTACTCGTCGGTATGGTCGCGGCGTTCACGCTCTGGCTCGTCGGCCATGCCCGGTCGAAGGGCTGGGCGGTTTGACCCGCGTGGCACTGGGCGAGTGCCAAGCCAGGCGCTACTGACGCTTCCATGTCCACGACCTATACCCTCGATACGGCGACGAGTCGCGCCACGCCGACGCCGGCACCGCTCAAACGCCTGACCATTCCCGCGATCCGTCGCCAGAAGGGCAAGACGCCGCTCGTCATGCTCACCGCCTACACGGTCCGCACAGCGCAGCTTCTCGATCCGCACTGCGACATGCTGCTGGTCGGCGACAGCCTCGGGCAGGTGATCTACGGCCTGCCGTCGACCGTCCCCGTTACGCTGGATATGATGGCCGCCCATGGCGCGGCGGTGGTGCGGGGCAGCTATCACGCGGTCGTCGTCATCGACATGCCGTTCGGCAGCTATGAGGCGTCGCCCGAAAAGGCGTTCGAGAGCGCGGCGTTCTTGCTCAAGCAGACCGGCGCGGCGGCGGTGAAGCTCGAGGGCGGCACCGCGATGGCGTCGACCGTCAAGTTCCTCACCGAGCGCGGTATCCCGGTGATGGGCCATGTCGGTCTCACCCCGCAGGCAGTGAATGTCCTCGGCGGCTACGGCGCCCGCGGCCGCACGCCGGAGGAGGCTGCCAAGATCGTCGCCGACGCGCAGAGCATCGCCGAGGCCGGCGCTTTTTCGCTCGTGATCGAAGGCGTGGTCGAGCCGATCGCGATCGAGATCACCAACACGATCGCCTGCCCGACGATCGGCATCGGCGCGTCGGCGCAATGCGACGGCCAGGTGCTGGTGACCGAAGACATGCTCGGCATGTTCGACCGTACCGCGAAGTTCGTGAAGCGGTTCGCCGACATCGCCGATACGATCTCGTCCGCGACGCATACCTATGCGGACGACGTCCGATCGCGCGCGTTTCCGGGCGCGGAGCAGGTCTACGCCCCTAAGGATTGATCCGCTTCCGTTTCGGTTCCGGCGCGGCTAAGGTCCGCGCCGCCCACCCCCTCAATATTTCCGGAGCATTCCTTGGTCCTCCCGCCGAAAACCGATCAAGCATTCCTGCGTGAGGTCGACGAAGAACTGCGACGTGACCAGCTCGCCGGGTTCTGGACGAACTGGGGCATCTGGGTCGGGGTTGCCGTCGTTGCGGCACTCGCCGCACTCGCGGGCTTTCTCTACTGGCAGCATCACAATGGCGAGGCTGCCGGCGTTGAGGGCGAACAGCTTCAGGCGGCGTATGATTCGCTCGGCGCCAACAACGCCGCGGCCGCGTCCAAGCCGCTCGCCGAACTCGCCAAGTCGAACCGCGACGGCTACCGCGCGCTGGCGCTGTTCACGCAGGCTGACGTATTGCTCCAGAAGGACGATCTGAAGGGTGCCGCCGCCAAGCTCGGGGCGATCGCCGCGGACACGTCGCTCGCCAAGCCGTTCGCGCGATCTCGCACTCGTTCGCCAGACCTCAGCCGAGTTCGACACGCTAAAGCCGCAGGTCGTCGTCGAGCGACTTCGTCCGCTCGCGGTTGCCGGCGGTCCCTGGCTCGGCAGCGCAGGTGAAATGGTCGCGATTTCCTACCTTCGCATGAACCAGCGCCAGCAGGCGGGGGTGTTGTTCGGCCAGATTGCGCGCGATACCGGCGTTCCGGAAACGATCCGTCAACGCGCGGTTCAGATGGCCGGTGTACTGGGTGTGGACGCGGTTGCCAGCGCTGGAGCTACTGCCAGGGTGATCACTCCGGCTGCATCAAACGAGGATACCAAGGCGCAATGATGAAGACATATCGGGTGACGGTCGCCGTCGCCGCGTTGATGGCGCTCAGCGGTTGTGGAATCTTCAAGGGCAGCGGCAACAAGAAAACGCCGACCGTCGGCGACCGCGTTTCGATCCTGGTTTCGGAAAACGAGGTCGAGACCGACAAGACGATTGCCGACGTCCAGGTCCTGTTGCCGGCTCCCGCGGTCAACGACGCCTGGGCTCAGCCCGGCGGCAACCCCGCCAAGTCGATGGGCCAGCTCGCGCTTGGCGACCAGCCGAAGCGGCTTTGGCAGGCCGGGATCGATGGTGGCTCGAACCGGGAGCGGCTGGGCGCAGCTCCGGTCGTTGCTGACGGCAAGCTGTTCGTCACCGATGTCACTGCAACCGTTCACGCATTCACGGCCGATACCGGCGCGGTACTGTGGAGCGCGGGCATCACCGAGGGCAAGCTCAACAGGGCCGCACGCTTCGGCGGCGGCGTGAGCTATGACGACGGCAAGCTCTACGCCACCGACGGCGTGGGCGACGTCGTCGCAATGAACGCGGCCGATGGCGCGATCCTGTGGCGCGCCAAGCCCGGTGCGCCGCTGCGTGGTTCGCCAACCGTCGCCAATGGCGCGGTGTACGTCCTGACGCAGGACAACCAGGTCTTCTCGCTCAACCAGGCCGATGGCAAGGTCCAGTGGGTCCAGTCGGGCACGCTGGAAACGCAGGGCGTGTTCGGCGTCGCCGCTCCGGCTGTGAGCCAAGGCACCGTGGTCGCGGGCTTCTCTAGCGGCGAACTCAGCGCCTATCGCTACGAGAACGGCCGCATCCTCTGGCAGGATGCACTGTCGCGGACGTCGGTCACCACGTCGGTGTCGAGCCTGTCGGACATCGACGCGGCACCTGTGATCGACGGCGGCCGCGTCTACGCGGTCGGGCAGGGTGGTCGCATGGTCGCGCTCGAACTGTCGACCGGTCAGCGCCTGTGGGAGCAGAACTTCGCCGGCATCTCGACGCCGTGGATCGCGGGCGAATGGCTGTTCGTGGTCACCGACGACGCACGCCTCGTCTGCCTGTCCCGTTCGAACGGCAAGGCGCGCTGGATCGCGCAGCTGAAGCGCTTCGAGAACGAGAAGAAGCGCAGCAACGCGATCACCTGGTTCGGTCCGATCTTAGCCGGCAACCGCCTCGTCCTGACCAACTCGCGTGGCGAGATCAATTTCGTCTCGCCGACCGATGGCACGGTGAGTTCGACGATCGAGACGAAGACGCCGTTCTCGCTGCCCCCGATCGTGGCGAACTCGACGCTCTACACGCTCGACCAGAAGGGCAAAGTCACCGCGTACAGGTGACGTCGACTCCCTCTCCCCGGCGGGGAGAGGGAAGGGGCCCGGCACACTTGCACGGGGAAGGATGAGGGGAGTGAGGCTCGAAAAGCTCTCCACAACTCCCCTCACCCTTCCGTCGCCTACGGCTCCTCCCTCCGCTCCCCAGAGGGGCGAGGGACATAGGTGACCTTTGCCGCGACACGCGCTAAGGGCCTGCCATGTCCAAACTCCCCGTGGTCGCGATCGTCGGCCGCCCAAATGTCGGCAAGTCGACCCTGTTCAACCGCCTCGTCGGCAAGAAGCTCGCGCTGGTCGACGACCGGCCCGGCGTCACGCGTGACCGCCGCGAAGGTGATGCGTCGCTGATCGGCCTCGAATTCCGCATCATCGATACCGCCGGCTACGAGGATCACGACGCGCAGACGCTCCCCGGCCGGATGCGCCAGCAGACCGAGGCGGCCGTCGCGCAGGCCGACGTCGCGCTGTTCCTGTTCGACGCACGCGCCGGGATCGTCCCGCTCGACGAGGAGATCGCCCGCTGGCTCCGCACCGCCGACGTCCCCGTCATCCTCGTCGCCAACAAGGCCGAGGGCCGCGCGGGCGAAGACGGCATCCTCGAATCGCTCGCGCTCGGCTTCGGCGACCCGGTCCAGCTCTCGGCCGAGCACGGCGAAGGCATGGGTGACCTGTTCGAAGGCTTGCTCCCGCTGCTCGAAGGCAAGGACGAGCTGCCTGAGGAAGAGCCCGACAACGAATATGAAGGCCCGTTGAAGCTCGCGATCGTCGGCCGCCCGAACGCTGGCAAGTCGACGCTCGTCAACCGTATCCTCGGCGAAGATCGCATGATCACCGGCCCCGAAGCCGGCATCACGCGCGATTCGATCAGCGTCGACTACGACTGGCACCCGACCGGTGGCGAAGCGCGCAAGGTTCGCCTGATCGACACCGCGGGCATGCGCAAGCGTGCCAAGGTGCAGGACAAGCTGGAGAAGATGTCGGTCGAGGATGCACTCCACGCAGTCGACTTCGCCGAGGTCGTCGTGCTGCTACTCGACGCCACGCTCGGCCTCGAGGCGCAGGACCTCCGTATCGCCGACAAGGTGCTGCAGGAGGGCCGTGCACTCGTCATCGCGCTCAACAAATGGGATATCGCGGAAAGCGCGTCGTCGCTGTTCAACGGCGTGAAGCGCGCGCTCGAAGACGGTCTCAGCCAGGTCAAGGGCGTCACCGTGATGACCGTGTCCGGCGCGACCGGAAAGGGCATCGACCAGTTGCTCCAGGCCTGTTTCGACACGCGCGACGCATGGTCGAAGCGCGTGGGTACCGGCGAGCTCAATCGCTGGTTCGAGCGCGCGATCGAGGCGACGCCGCCGCCCGCTCCTGGTGGCAAGCGGATCAAGATGCGTTACGTCACACAGGTCAAGACGCGGCCGCCCAGCTTCGTCATCTTCGGCACGCGCGTCGATCAGCTGCCGGCGAGCTACGAGCGCTATCTGGTCAATTCGATGCGCAAGGATCTGGGCTTCGGTGCTGTACCGGTGCGCCTTATGTTCCGTGCGCCGAAGAACCCGTACGACGATAATGGCAGGGGCGGCGGCGGCAACTAGGCGCCGGTGTCCGGCGTGGTTCGTATCGATGCCAGGGGCATGCGCTGCCCTTGGCCCGCCGTGCGGCTAGCCAAGGCTCTTCGTGACGGCGAGCGCTCGGTCACGATCATCGCCGACGACCCGCAGGCGCCAACCGAACTCGCGGCCGTCGCGGCCTCGGCCAATGCGACGATAGAGATCGTTCTGCATGAATTCCCCCAAACCTTTCTCATAACTTGCGTCTAGTATGACTACACTGTGTTTACCCGGATAGGGTATGAAACAGCGCAGACCTTCATGGCGCTATTTGCTTATCGGAAGAAGACGACAGTTTCGTTTGAGGGAAGCACCCTGCTAAATTGGCCGGCGTTCGTGCAGGCCCGCACCGAGTGGGGCCGAACCGCTGGCCGATCTGGCCGAAGCAATTGAAGTCATCGCGCGCGACTGCCTGGAGATGCAGGATACGCCGGACGAGGCGCTTGAGCATATCGTCCGGTTGCGGCCATTGTTCGTCGAGACACTGACGTTGCTGGAGCGTGAGGCTAATCCGATCGTCGTCCGCAAGCCGGCCGCTGGCGGCGGCTTCGGTCGTCGTGCTGTGCCGACGGGGTTCGGCGGGGACTGATACGCCGCTGAGTGTCTCTCCGCCTTAAATACGTCCGTCATCCCAGCGAGCGTTGGGATCCAGAGCCAAGGACGTCGTCTTATATGGCTCTGGATCCTGACTTTCGCCAGGATGACGGGGTGGCGGATCAACCCTTGAGATAGGGCGCCCCGCCGGCCTTGGGCGAATCATGTTCCGAGATCGAGTTGAGCTGGATGTAGTTGTGGATGCCCATCCGTGCGATCATCTCGAACTGGCGCTCGATAGTGTCGACATGCTCTTCCTCGCTGGCGAGGATGCGCGCGAACAGGTCGCGGCTGATGTAATCCTTGACCTCTTCGCAGTACGAGATTGCACCCTTGAGCTGGACCGTCGCCTCGACTTCGAGCGCCAGGTCCGACTTCAGGACCTCCTCGACGGTCTCGCCGATGCGGAGGCGGCCGAGCAGCTGGAAGTTCGGCAGGCCATCGAGGAACAGGATGCGCTCCGACAGCCAGTCGGCGTGCTTCATCTCGTCGATGGATTCCATCCGCTCGTACTGGGCGAGCTTGTAGACGCCCCAATGCTCGAGCATCCGGTAATGGAGCCAATATTGATTGACCGCGGTCAGCTCGTTCTTGAGCGCCTCGTTCAGAAATTCGATTACTTGGGGGTCGCCGCGCATGGCCATATCTCCGTCACCTCTGACGAACATGTAGCGCTGGCGACACCGCAACAGCAACCCGAAAAATGGCGGATTTCTGCGGTTTCTTAGCTGTTGCGACGCTTATGCAGCGGCGCGTTCCTCGTCGATAATCGCTCGCGCTATCGACGCGCACTGGCCGCATTTGGGTTTCCGGCCCATCGAACGAAAGGCTTGGCAGGGTGTGGTGCAACCGCCGCGTGCGCAGTTGCGAACGTCGGATTCTCGTATGGCATTGCAAACGCAGACGACCATGGGAACTCCCTAGCTGTAAGCCGGGGATACGGATAATGCGAACCACTCGCAAGCCCTTTTGCGTCAGGTTCGCAAATAGCATCATCGGCTGGTCGCGAACGCCGAACCGCGCATCGGCTGCCATTCGAACCGGGAGAGGCTGCGCCAGAGCCATTCGAGCGGACCGTAGCGGAATCGATCGAGCCACGGTTTCGACCAGAGGAGCATCAGGAGCCAGATCGGCACGACCACCAGATAGAGCTGCGCACGCGACAATGTGCCGTACAGCCCGAACCCGTAACCGTAGAACAGCGTCGTGCAGATCACGGTCGTCCCTAGATAGTTGGAGAACGCCATCCTGCCTGCTGCCGAGACGCGGGTCGTCAACCAGCCGCCGGGGCGAGCGAGCAGGATGATCGCCGCGGCGTAGCCCATGATCGTGAGGGGCCGGAACGGCGTGGCCAGGGCCAGCCAAGACAGTGCGACATACCGCGCGTCGAATCCGTGGGCGATGTCGAACGTCGCTATCCCCGCATAGGCGAGCCAGCCGGTTCCGACGCCAGCGACCGCGATCACGGCATAGCGTCGCCGCGACCATTCGCCGGTCAGGAACCCCGATCGCAGGCCCGCCATGCCGAACAGCATGAACCCGAGCGTCTCCGGGCCGGTGGCGGTCAGGGATGTGATCGGCCCGACCGCGTGCGTCCAACGCCACGCGACCAGATCCCGCCATCCGCCACCCCCGATGGCAAAGCCTCGCGCGATGGAGGTACGGGAGGGTTGGCCGAACTGATCCGCCAGCGACTGCCAGTTCGCTATCGCGCGCGCGGTCGCACCGGGCCTGTGCGCGGAGGCCTGCAAGTCGAAGGTGTACGCGCTGAGCGTCGCGAGTTCGATCGTCTGGAGGGCGATGCAGGCCAGTCCGACGACGACCAGCCAGCGAACCGGCAACCGTGCGAACATGTACGCGATCGCGCCGACCAGCGCGTAATGCGCGAGGATATCGCCCCACCACAGCAGGTACAGATGCGCCACGCCGAACACGAACAGCCATGCCATTCGACGCAGGTGGACGGTCGCCGGGTCCTCGCCACTCACCTCCGCACGGTCGATCACCAGCAGCATCGACGCGCCGAACAGAAACGAGAACAACCCGCGCATCTTGCCGTCGATGACGATGAAGGTCGTGGTCCATGCGATCAGGTCGGGCGTGCTCGGCCAGCCCATCGAAGCGGGGGTCATGTAGGCGAATTCGGGGAAGCCGAACGCGGCGATATTGGCGGCGAGGATGCCCATGACGGCAACGCCCCGGATGAGGTCGAGCGTAGCGATTCTGGTGGGGGCGGAGGTCATGCGGGCAGAGTGAAGTATAGAAAGTATAGACGCTCGCGCAGCATTTCGTCGGACCGTCGTAGGGGGTGGAATGCGGGGATATTGACCTGGGGAATGCCGATGATGGGAGTGCCTCTGATGAGGCTGAATTTGGCGATTCCGGTGGGGGCGGGGGTCATGCGGGAAAAGTGAAGTATAGAAAGTATAGACGCTCGCGCAGCATTTTCGTGGGGTCGTGGGGAGTGCAGTGCGGCATGGTTTTGCTTGGCTGCATCGCGAGCGTGACGGCCTTGGCTTTGCCGGACGGATGCGGGCGATGTTGGGTGTACGCTTGGGGTCGATCGGCTCGTGTTGGTGGTGCTGTCGGCTGGGAATGCTTCGGTCATGGTCCGACGCTGGCATATCGTGAGTGTGTAGGACAGGTTGGTGGGAGAGTCGGGTGGCAGGGTGTGCTGTGGGGGACGTTACTGCGCTCCGCCCGTCGCCCTGGCGGAAGCTGCAATATCATTCCGACGACGTCTCCTGCCTCCTTGTTCTCCCGCGAAGGCGGGAGTCCAGACTGGGTCCCCGCCTTCGCGGGGACACATGGTGCGGTTTGGGGCTGTTTGCTTGCTCCCAAATAGGAACCACCCCGGCGTAGGCCGGGGCCCAATTGGGGGACGGTTATGGCGAAGGGCAGCGCTTCGTTACCGTGGCTTTCCCAATTGGGCCCCGGCCTTCGCCGGGGTGGTGGGAAGGGGGGCGGGCAAGAGCACTGCTGGTTACTCGCCCGCCGACCCTATCAGGCCAGTGCTGCATCAACCCCCATCAGCTTCGGGAAGAAGCCCTCGTGCGCGGTGCGCAGCGCATCGAGCGCAACCACGTCGTCGCGGTCGGGGCGTTCGAAGATCAGGCGCTTGCCGCCGGTGCGGCCGAGCGGTTCGGCCTCGACGTCGGCCGCGTGCGCGGCGCCCAGGAAGTCGAGCAGCGCGTGGTCCTCGACGGTGACGATGTAGACGCCCTGGTCCTCGGCGAAGAACGCGCGGGCGCAGTCGAACGGCTGTTTGCGGTCGATCATCGCGCCGATGCCGCCGGCGAGCGCCATCTCGGCGAGTGTTACCGCTATGCCGCCGTCGGAGACGTCGTGGACCGCGGTCAACTGCCCCAACGCGATCGCCTCGCGGATCAGGTCGCCGACGCGGCGTTCGGCTGCGAGGTCGACCGGCGGCGGCGGGCCTGCCTCAAGCTGTTCGCGACCATGGCATTCACGCAGCCACAGCGACTGGCCAAGATGCCCGCCACGCGTACCGACCGCGAGGATGATGTCGCCCGAGCCCTTGAATGCGATCGTCGCATTCTTCTGCCAGTCCGCCAGCAAACCGATCGCGCCGATCGCGGGCGTCGGCAGGATCGCCGAGCCACCGCCCGTGGCCTTCGACTCGTTGTAGAGCGACACGTTGCCCGAGACGATCGGGAAGTCGAGTGCGATGCAGGCGTCGCTCATGCCTTCGAGACAGCCCACGATTTGCCCCATGATCTCGGGGCGCTGCGGGTTGGCGAAGTTGAGGCAGTTGGTGACGGCGAGCGGCAGTGCACCGACCGCGGTCAGGTTGCGCCAGGCTTCGGCGACCGCCTGCTTGCCGCCCTCGACCGGGTCGGCGAAGCAATAGCGCGGCGTGCAGTCGGTGGTCATCGCCAGCGCCTTTTGCGTGCCGTGAACGCGGACGATCGCGGCGTCGCCACCGGGGCGCTGCACCGTGTCGGCCCCGACCATGTGGTCATACTGCTCCCAGATCCAGCGACGCGAGGCGATGTCGGGCGAGCCCATCAGCGTGAGCAGATCGGCGGCGATGTCGTTGCTGTGCGGCGCGTTCTCGAGCGGGGCGGGCTTCGGCGTCGGCACGTGCGGGCGATCGTAGAGCGGCGCTTCGTCGGCGAGCGGGCCGAGCGGGATGTCGCAGACGGTCTCGCCCTTGAACGTCAGAACCATGCGGCCGGTATCGGTGACGCGGCCGATCACCGCGAAATCGAGCTCCCATTTCTTGAAGATCGCCTCGGCCTCGGCTTCGCGGCCGGGCTTGAGGACCATCAGCATGCGCTCCTGCGATTCCGAGAGCATCATCTCGTACGGCGTCATGCCGGTCTCGCGCTGCGGCACGTCGTCCATCGTCAGCTCGATGCCGACGCCGCCCTTCGAGGCCATCTCCACCGCCGAAGACGTGAGGCCCGCGGCGCCCATGTCCTGGATCGCGACGATGACGTCGGTCGCCATCAGCTCCAGGCAGGCTTCGATCAGCAACTTCTCCGTGAACGGATCGCCGACCTGGACGGTTGGACGCTTGGCGTCCGAATCCTCGCCGAAATCGGCCGAGGCCATCGTCGCGCCGTGGATGCCGTCGCGGCCGGTCTTGCTGCCGACATAGACGATCGGATTGCCGATGCCGCTCGCCGCCGAATAGAAGATCTTGTCCTGATCGGCGATCCCGACGGTCATCGCGTTGACCAGGATGTTGCCGTCATAGGCCGAATGGAAATTCACCTCGCCGCCGACGGTCGGCACGCCGACGCAATTGCCGTAGCCGCCGATGCCGTGGACGACGCCCGAGATCAGGTGGCGCATCTTGGGGTGGTCGGGCCGGCCGAAGCGCAGCGCGTTGAGATTGGCGATAGGTCGCGCGCCCATCGTGAAGACGTCGCGCAGGATGCCGCCGACGCCAGTCGCCGCGCCCTGGTACGGCTCGATGTACGACGGGTGGTTGTGGCTCTCCATCTTGAAGATCGCCGCCTGGTTGTCGCCGATATCGACGACGCCGGCGTTCTCGCCCGGGCCGCAGATGACGCGGGGGCCCTTGGTGGGGAGTTTCATCAGGTGGATCTTGCTGGATTTGTAGCTGCAATGCTCGGACCACATGACCGAGAAGATGCCGAGCTCGACCATGTTCGGCTCGCGGCCGATGGCGCGCAGGACGCGCTCATATTCTTCGGGGGACAGGCCGTGGTCGGCGACGATCTGCGGTGTGATCTCGGTCATGGGGCGGGCTTTAGCGGGGTGTGACGCGTTCGTCACGTAGGGAGGACGGATCGTTCGCATTCGATAAGCTTGCTAGCGCACCGACGTCGACCTAGCCTGCGACGATGCGGATCAAAGCGCTCACCTTCGCCATTGCCGGGATCGTCGCCGTCACGGGGACGGCATATGCCGTGCAACTCTCGCCCGAGACGATACTGGAGGCGTCGCGAGGCATGACCCGCCTCGTAGGGATGTCTCCGGCGGGGACGGAGACGTGGGCCCGGCTATCCGTCGCACGCGGCGAAAAGCATGATTCGGCGGCGTTCGACCGGATCGACCGCGAAATCGGCGAACAGCTCGCGCTCGATACACCGGACAAAACGAAGTTGGCAGCTCTCGCCAAAGCTTATGCGGCGGAGCGGGCCAGGGTGGAACTTAACGAGCAGAATCGAATGATCGCCGACGCATTTCAATTGTCGGATGCCGACCGTAAAATCTTGGGTCGTTTTCTCGTACGATCCCGTACCCCGCAGGCCCGTACCCCGCAGGGCGCGAATGCTCCGGTGTTGTCACCGCAGCCATAGCCGAAATGCCAAGCGGTGCGTCAAACCGCTCAGACGTATGGCGGTTGCGTGTAACCCTTGGGGCTGAGCGTGAAGATGTCGCAGCCGGTTTCGGTAATCCCGATCGAATGCTCGAACTGCGCCGACAGCGAGCGATCACGCGTCACCGCCGTCCAGCCGTCGTCGAGCAGCTTCACGTCGGGACGGCCGATGTTGATCATCGGCTCGATCGTGAAGATCATGCCGGGGCGCAGTTCGGGGCCGGTGCCGGGCTTGCCGACATGGACGACCTCCGGGGCGTCGTGGAACAGGCGACCGACGCCGTGGCCGCAGAAATCGCGGACGACGCCGTAGCGGTGCTTTTCGGCATGACGCTGGATCGCGTTGGCGACGTCGCCCATGCGGTTGCCGGGCTTGGCGTGCTCGATGCCGATCATCAGGCACTCATAGGTGACTTCGACGAGGCGGCGCGCCTTGATCGGCACGTCGCCGATCAGGTACATCCGGCTCGTATCGCCGTGCCAGCCGTCGAGCAAAGGCGTGACGTCGACGTTGACGATGTCGCCCGATTTCAGCGTCTTCTCGCTCGGGATGCCGTGGCAGACGACGTGGTTGATCGAGATGCAGACGCTGTGCGTATAGCCGCGGTAACCGAGCGTCGCGGGGACGCCGCCGCCAGCGATGATAAAGTCGTAGATCAGCCGGTCGATCTCGGCGGTGGTCACGCCCGGCACCATGTGCGGCACGATCATGTCGAGCGTCTCGGCGGCGAGCCTGCCCGCCTTCATCATGCCTTCGAACGCGGCGGGGCCGTGGAGCTTGATGGCGCCGGTGCGCGCGTCGGGCTGGTCCGAGGTGACGGTTACATATTCGGTCATGTCGCGCGATATAGCGTGGCGGGCGCGCTTTTGCGAGGCTATGCGAGGGGCATGGTAGAGGAACGCATCTGGACGGCCGCGCTGACGATCATCGGCGACGAGATCCTGTCGGGCCGCACACAGGACAAGAACGTCGCGCAGATCGCGGCCTGGCTCAACGTGCAGGGCATCCGCCTCGCCGAAGTGCGCGTGGTCGCCGACAAGACCGAGGCGATCGTCGAGGCGGTCAACACCTTGCGCGCACGCAACGACTATCTGTTCACGACCGGTGGGATCGGGCCGACTCACGACGACATCACGGTGGACGCGATCGCCGAGGCGCTGGGCGTCGCGGTCGAGCATCATCCGCGCGCGATGGCGGTGCTGGAGGCGTATTACGCGACGCGCGGTGGGCTGACCGAGGCGCGGGCAAGGATGGCGCGGGTGCCGGTCGGGGCGGACCTGATCGACAACAAGGTTTCGGGCGCGCCGGGGATCAAGATCGGCAACATCTTCATCATGGCGGGCGTGCCGCATATTACTGCGGGCATGCTCGATGCGCTGACGGGCACGCTGGAGGGCGGGCGGCCGGTGGTGTCGAAGACGATCGGCTGCTGGGTCGCGGAGAGTGAGGTCGCGGACCTGTTGCGCGACGCGGAGAAGACGCATGAGGGTGTCGCGATCGGCAGCTACCCGTTCTTCCGCGATGGGAAGACGGGTGCGAACTTCGTGGTGCGGAGTTCGGACGAGGCTTTGGTCGATCGGTGTCTCGCGGACCTGACGCGGGATCTCGAGGCGACGGGTCGGATCGTTACCGCTCAGGGTATCTGACGCGGCTCAGGCACCCCATTCGGGGCCGTCGGGATCGGGATAGAAAATGTCGGGATCGTATCGTGCGGAGAGTGAGCGCGGCGCGGACTCGACCGGGTTTGGCAAGGTCGGTGCACCACCGCGGAAGCGGATGCGGACGTAGCCCATGCTGCCGGCGAGCGCCTGGAAGACGACCGCGTAGTCCTCTTGCTGCATGCGCCGGCCGATAAAGGGTGCGCGCTCGGCCGATAGATAGCCCATCTGTACGCCGCGCAGGCTGAATACCGCGACCGCGTTGGCGTCATGCGGGTTCTTCGGTTCGCGCCGCAGCTCGACCGACTCGCCCGGAACGCACAGCAGCAGTTCCATGCGCCGGTTGCTCTTGCTCTTGTCCGCGTTGGGAAAGTCGATGCCGACCACGCTGAGCGTCAATTCGTCCATACCACAGACGTAGGCTTGGATCGCGCCGATCGAAAGCCGCCGGCAGTCTTGCCGTAGCCGATGCGTCGGAAACGGACGCATATTGTTCGGCGTCCGCCCTAGAACCGTAAGATCGGTCTGGATTTTTCGGATCCGACCTGTTCCAATCCTGGTTCGCACCGCCCTTCGATCATGGAGTTCCAATGCCGTCATATCCTATCTCGCGGCTGTTGCTGGGCGCCGCGACGCTCACGCTGTCGACGTCGGCCTTCGCACAGACCGCCGCTCCGGCCGGGACTCGCTATGGCAGTTTCGGGATCGATCTCACCGCCGCCGACAAGTCGGTGAAGCCGGGTGACGATTTCTGGACCTATGCGAACGGCAGCTGGAACAAGCGTACCGAGATCGCCGCGGATCGCACGTCCGCCGGCGGCAGTGTCATCCTCGCGGATCAGGCGGAGCAGCAGGTCCGCACGATCCTCGACGATGCGGCACGCGATCCGGCGGCGGTCGGTCCCGGCGCCAAGCAGTTCGGTGACCTGTATGCGAGCTTCATGGACGAGGCGGCGATCGAGCGCGCGGGTGCCGCTCCGCTGAAGCCCTATTTTGCGAAGATCGACGCCGCGACCGACAAGCAGAAACTGCAAGTCCTGTTCTCGACGGTCGGTTATGCCGCGCCGGTCGAGGTCGGCCAGTTGCCCGATCCCGCCGATCCGAAGCGCTATGCGGTCGCCGCGGGGCAGGGCTCGCTCGGCATGGGCGGGCGCGACTATTATCTGGAGCAGGGGCCGAAGTACGACACCTTCCGCACCGCGTACCGCGTTTATGTCGAGAAGATCCTGACGCTGTCGGGTATCCCGGATGCATCGGCGAAGGCAGACCGGATCGTCGCGCTCGAAACCGCGATGGCCAAGGTTCAGTGGTCGCCGGTCCAGTCGCGCGATCTGAAGGCGATGCTGAAGCCGATGGATGCCGCCGGTCGCAAGGCGCTAGCGCCGGACTTCGACTGGCCGTTGCTGCTGTCGACCGCAGGCTACAGCCAGTTCCCGATCGTCTACATGACCAATTCCACCGCGCTGACCGAACTCGGCAAGCTGTACGCGGCCACGCCCGTCTCGACATGGCAGGACTGGATGAAGTTCCGCCTCGCCTCGTCCAGCGCGAACGTGCTGCCCAAGGCGTTCGATCAGGCGAGCTTCGACTTCTACGGCAAGACGCTCGCCGATCAGCCGCAACAGCGCGCACGGTGGAAGCGCGGCATCGCGATGGTCAACGGGACGATGGGCGAGGCCGTCGGCGAGGTGTACGTGAAGCGCCATTACCCGCCCGAGAGCGAAGCGAAGATGGGTGAGCTGATCGCCAATCTGCGTGCTGCGTACAAGGAGCGGATCGGCGCGAACGGCTGGATGGACCCGGCGACCAAGACGCAGGCGCTGGCAAAACTCGCCGCGTTCGATCCGCGGATCGGTCATCCGGTGAAGTATATCGACTATGCGTCGCTGAAGGTCGTGCGCGGCGATCCGCTCGGCAATGCGATCCGTTCCGGCGAGTTCCAGCATCAGCTCGAACTGTCGCGGCTCGGCAAGCCGGTGGACCGTACGCTCTGGGGCATGACGCCGCAGACGGTGAACGCCTATTATGATCCGCTCAACAACCAGATCACGTTCCCGGCGGCGATCCTGCAGCCGCCCTATTTCGATCCGAAGGCGGATGCCGCGGTGAATTACGGGGCGATCGGCGCGATCATCGGTCACGAGATGGGCCACGGCTTCGACGATCAAGGCAGCCAGTTCAGCGCATCGGGCAAGTTCGAGAACTGGTGGACGCCGGAGGCTCGCACCGCCTTCACGCAGCGTACCGCCGCGCTGTCGAAGCAGTATGACGCGTACGAGCCGATCCCCGGCGTGCGTGTAAAGGGTGCGCTGACGCTCGGCGAGAACATCGGCGATCTCGGCGGTGTCGAGACGGCCTATGCCGCGTATCAAAAGTATCAGGCCGTCCACGGCAAGGCGCCGGTAATCGACGGGCTGACCGGCGACCAGCGCTTCTTCCTGTCCTATGCGCAGGCGTGGCAAGCCAAGTTGCGCGAGGGTGCGGCGCGGGCGCGGCTGTTGACCGATCCGCACTCGCCACCGTTCTACCGCGTCAACGGCATCGTCCGTAACGTCGACGCCTGGTACACCGCGTTCGACGTGAAGCCCGGTAATGCACTGTATCTGGCACCGGCGCAGCGCGTCCACATCTGGTGATGCGATGCCGTGTCGGTGAAGGCCGACACGGCGGCCCGGAACGGCGTCGCGTGACGCTGTTCCGGGTGACCAATTCCAACTCTTGAAGCCCGCTTGCCGCTTCCCTCCTGCTGAACGCTTGTTTCCCCATCAAGCGTTGCGGTTCCATGCTGCAACGCTTTGCTGCGCTGCGCTGCACAAATCAAGAATATGACTGGCTGACCTGTTCCCTTCCAGGGAGGGGAATCCTCTTAAGCCCCCAGGCCTTTTAGCGCTGTGCGCGGGTCGCGGCAGATGAGCGCTCACACGCGAAGAACGCGCGTCCAGCACTACGCTGGCGACGCGTCATCGACCGGCGTTCGCAACGCCTAATCAGAATTGGTTCCGAAAACGGAATCGTTGCACCGCTGCAACTCGGTGCGCCGTTCACTCATCGCGGGAATTTGCCGTTTTCGATCGCCGGGGGTGATCGGGGGGCGATTTTACAAGCGTGATACCAGGAGGAAACGGCAATGAACGTGGACGTGATCTCGAAGGCTACCGGCGCAGTCAGCCAGGTTTCGACCGGCACGATCGATCTCGACGCACCCAGCATCGTCCGGCTCGACATCGCTCGGGCGGACCTCGCAGGGATCGAACGGCAGGGCCAGGATCTCGTCGTCAGGTTGGCGAACGGCGAGCAGGTCCGGGTCGTCGATTTCTACTCTGCCGACCCCGCCGTTTCCAACGACCTCGTCCTGCGCGAACCCGATGGAACCCTGTGGCACGCCCGCACGACGAATACGCCGGTCACGTTCACGCAAATCGAAGATCTCGACGATCTCGCGGTCGTAGCATCGGGCGGCGGTTCGTCGCTTGCGCTGCCGGCGATCCTGGCAGGCGTCGCCGGGGCGGCGGGACTGGCCGCGGTCGCCGCCGGTGGCGGCGGTGGTGACGACGACGATCGGCCCACTCAGCCCAATCCCGGGCCCGGCACCGGCGTGACGCCCGATACGACCGCTCCGTCGTCGCCGACTGCAACCGTCCGCGGCGATGGGGCCGTGCTGACGGGCACCGGCCAGGCCGGCGCGACGATCCAGGTTCGCGACGCCAGCGGCGCGGTGATCGGCACCGGCGTCGTCGGCGCCGACGGCACTTATTCGGTCACGCTGACGTCGCCGCAGATCAAGGGCGATCCGGTCGTCGTCACGCAGACCGATCCGGCCGGCAACGTCTCCCCCGGAACGACCGCCGCGACCCCCGACCTGACGGCACCCGCCGCTCCGAGCGCCACCGTCGATGAGACGGGAACGATCGTCACCGGCCGCGGCGAGCCCGGCGCCACCGTGACCGTCGCGGACTCGACCGGCGCGATCGTCGGTACGACGGTCGTGGCGGCCGACGGGACCTATACGTTGACGCTGCCGACCCCGCGTGTCGACGGCACCGACCTGACGATCGTGCAGACCGACGCTGCCGGGAACGTCTCCGCTCCCGTCACGATCGCCACGCCAGACCTGACCGCGCCGGCTGCTCCGGCGGCGGCGATCTCGGGTGACGGATCGCAAGTCACCGGCCAAGGCGAGCCGGGTGCGACCGTCACGATCCGCGACGCGACCGGCGCGGTCATCGCGACCGTCGTCGTCGGCGCCGACGGCAACTATTCGGCGGCGCTCGTGCCGGCGCAGGTCGACGGCACGACGCTGTCCGTCGTCCAGACCGATCCGTCCGGCAACGTCTCGCCCGCCGTCGATCTCGGTACGCCGGATCTTACCGCGCCCGCGCCGCCGACGATCGCGATCGACGCCACCGGCACGCAGGTCAGCGGCACCGGCGGGCCCGGCGCGCAGGTCGTCATCACCGATCCGGCAGGCACGACGCTCGCGACGGCGACGGTTGCCGCGGACGGCAGCTATACCGCGATCCTCTCGACCCCGCAGGTCGACGGCGAGGTGATCGTTGCCCGCCAGACCGATGCCGCCGGCAATGCATCGGGCACCGCCAGCACGATTGCGCCCGACTTCACCGCGCCCGCTCAGCCGACCGCGACGATCAGCGCCGACGGCACGTCCGTGGCCGGGACCGGCGAACCGGGTGCCCGCATCGTCTTCGCGGACGCCAGCGGGACCGTGATCGGCTCGGCGACGGTAGCGGCGGACGGCAGCTACAGCACCGCGCTGACCCCGGCGCAGGCGAATGGCGAACAGCTGACCGCGACGCAGGTGGATGCAGCAGGCAATGCGGCACCACCGCTGTCGCTGACCGCACCCGATGCGACGGCGCCGCTCGCGCCCGTCGCGACGCTCGATGCCAATGGTACGATCGTCACCGGCTCGGGAGAGGCCGGCGCCACCGTCACGGTGCGCGACGCGAACGGCGCCGTTCTCGGGACGGCGACCGTCGGCGCGCAGGGCAATTATGCGATCACGCTCGCCACCGTGCAGGGCAATAGCGAGACACTGTCCGTCACGCAGGCGGATGCGGCCGGGAACGTGTCGCCTGCGGCCACGCTGGTCGCACCCGACCTGACCGCTCCGCTCGCACCGACCGGCATCGTCGCCGGCGACGGCACCAGCATCAGCGGCTCGGGCGAAGTCGGCGCGACCGTGACGATCCGCAGCCCGGTCGGCGCGGTCATCGCCACCGCGGTCGTCGGCGCGGACGGCACCTATGCCGCGGTGCTCACGCCTGCGCAGGTCGACGGCGAGGTGCTGACGGTGCGCCAGGCCGACGCCGCCGGCAATGTGTCGCCGACCGCGACGGCCACGGCACCCGACCTGGTCCTGGACGACGGGCCCGACGCACCGACCGCCACCGTCGCTGCCGATGGCTCGGCCGTGACCGGTGTCGCCGTCGCGGGCGCCGCGATCACGCTGTACGATGCCGATGGAACGATCATCGGTACAGGCGTAGCGGATGCCGACGGCAGCTATTCCGTCGCCCTGACACCGGCGCGCATCGACGGCGAGACGATCGGCGTCACGCAGGCCGATGCGGACGGCGACGTCTCGCCTCCGGCCCTCGCCATCGCGCCCGATCTGACTGCGCCCGACGCTCCCGTCGCAACGCTCGATCCGACCGGCGCCGTGGTCACCGGCAGCGCCGAGGCAGGGGCGGCGATCACCGTGCGCGCCGCCGACGGCACCGTGCTGGGCACCACCACCGCGAATGCCAACGGCGACTACGCGGTTACGCTGACTACGGTGCAGGATGCCGGCGGCACGATTTCGGTGACGCAGGCCGATGCGGCGGGCAACGTCTCGCCGCCAGCCAACCTCGCAGCTCCCGACTTCGTCGCGCCCGACGCACCGGTCGCCACGGTCGCGCCCGACGGTAGCGCCGTCACCGGCACCGGTGAGGCTGGCGCCACCGTCACGGTCCGCGACACCGCGGGCGTCGTGATCGGCAGCGCGACCGTCGCTGGCGACGGGACCTATTCGGCGCCGCTCGCCACGCCGCAAGCCAATGGCGAGACCGTGTCCGTCACGCTGACCGACACGGCCGGTAACGTCTCGCCGTCCGTCGATGCGGTCGCGCCCGACATCACCGCACCCGGCACGCCCACCGCGACCCTGTCCGGCGACGGCGGGCTTGTGGCGGGCACTGGCGAGCCTGGTGCCGTCGTCACCGTCACCGCACCCGGTGGCGCGGTCATCGGGTCCGCGACGGTCGGCGCCGACGGCAGCTATGTCGTCACGCTCGCCGCGCCGCAGACCAATGGCGAGACGCTGGTGGTGACTCAGGCCGATGCGGCCGGCAACATTTCCGCGCCCGTCAGCGTCGTCGCGGCGGATGTGACCGCACCCGCCGCACCGACGGTGGTCGTCAACGGTGACGGCACGGCTGTGACGGGAACCGGCGAGCCTGGCGCGACCGTGACCATCACCGACCCCGCGGGGGTCGCGATCGGCACCGCGCTGGTCGACGCGGGCGGTACCTATACCGCGCAACTGAGCACGGCGCAGGTCAATGGCGAGACGCTGACCGCGACGCAGGCGGATGCCGCCGGCAACGTGTCGGGTATCGCCACGACGATCGCGCCCGACTTCACCGCGCCCGCGCCCGTCGACGCGGCGATCAACGGCGACGGCACGCTCGTGTCGGGTACCGGCGAGGTCGGCGCACGGATCGCCGTCGTCGATGCCGCGGGTACCACGGTCGGCACCGCGATCGTCGCGGCGGATGGCAGCTTCGACGTCACCCTCACGCCTGCGCAGGCCAACGGCGAAGCGCTGAGCGTCGTGCAGACCGATGCGGCCGGTAACGCCTCTGCGCCGCTCGCGCTGACGGCGCCCGACATCACGGCGCCGCCTGCGCCCGATGCCGCGCTCGATCCTTCGGGGACGATCGTGACCGGTACCGGCGAAGTCGGCGCGACCGTCTCGGTCCGCGATGCGGGCGGAACGGAGATCGGCACCGCGATCGTCACCGCGCAGGGCGCCTACACGGTCGTCCTCGCCACGCCGCAGGTCGACAGCCAGTCGCTGTCCGTCGTGCAGACGGATGCGGCCGGCAATACCTCCGTTCCCACGCCGCTGACCGCGTCCGATCTCACCGCGCCCGATGCGCCGGTCGCGACGGTCGGTGCGGATGGCCTCAGCGTCACCGGAACCGGTGAGGTTGGCGCGACGATCGTCATCCGCGATCCGCTGGGTGCCGTGATCGGCAACGCGATCGTTGCGGTCGACGGCACTTATACCGCGGCGCTGTCGCCGGCACAGGTCGATGGCGAAGTCCTGACCGTCCGGCAGGCCGATGCTGCGGGCAACGTCTCGCCCCCAGCCACGACGACCGCACCCGATCTTGTCGCGGACACCGATCCCGACGCACCGACCGCTGCGGTAGGCGTTGACGGTACGACCGTGGCCGGCACCGCGATCGGCGGCGCTGCGATCACGGTCTACGACGCCGACGGTGCCGTGATCGCGAACGGCGTCGCCAATGCCGACGGCAGCTACAGTGTCGCGCTCACGCCGGCACGGATCGACGGCGAAACCATCCGCGTCACGCAGACCGAAGTCGATGGCGACGTCTCGCCGCCAGCAACTGCTGTGGCGCCCGACCTGACCGCCCCGATCGCACCGACCGCGGCGCTCGATGCGACGGGTAACGTGGTGACGGGGACGGGTGAAGCCGGCGCGACGATCACCGTGCGCGCGGCCGACGGCACGCCGCTCGGTACGGCGCTCGTCAACGCGGGCGGCTTCTATGCCGCGACGCTGAGCGCGGCACAGATCAACGGCGAGGTGCTCAGCGTCACGCAGGCGGACGGGGCGGGCAACGTCTCGCCACCGATCGCACTGACCGCGTCGGATCTGGTCGTCCCCACCGCACCGCTCGCAAGCGTCAACGCGGATGGCACGGCAGTGACCGGCACGGGCGAGGCGGGAACCACGGCGACCGTGCGCGATCCGGCCGGCGTTGTGATCGGCACGGCAATCGTCGCGCCCGACGGCAGCTTCACGGTACCGCTCGCGGATGCACAGGATAATGGCGGGACCCTGACGGTGACGCTGACCGACGCGGCCGGCAACGTCTCGGCGCCTGCCAATGCGTTGGCGCCCGACATCACCGCGCCGGACGTGCCGACGGTGGCGATCGCGGCCGATGGCAGCGTCGTGACGGGTGTCGGCGAAGCGGGCGCGACGGTGTCCGTGGCGAACGCGAGCGGTGCCGTGATCGGTACTGCGCTCGTCGCCGCCGACGGCAGCTATTCCGTCACGCTGACCCCGGCGCAAGCCAATGGCGAAGCGCTGACCGTGACCCAGGCCGATGCGGCGGGCAATGCGTCCGGTCCGGTCGCCATCACCGCACCCGACATCACCGGGCCCGCAGCGCCGGTGGTGACGGTCTCGGCCGACGGCACGCAGGCGAGCGGCACCGGCGAACCGGGGGCGACGGTTTCGATCGACGGTCCTACCGGGGCGACCATCGCCACCGCCACCGTCGCCGCCGATGGAACCTTCGTGGTGGCTCTCTCGCCCGCGCAGGCCAATGGCGAACAGCTAGAGGCCATCCAGGTAGACGCATCGGGCAACGCATCGCCGCCGACGCTGGTGACCGCGCCAGACATCACCGCACCGGCCGCGCCGACGCTGGCGATCACGCTCGACGGCACGGCCGCGAACGGTACCGGCGAGCCCGGCGCCACCGTGACCGTGCGCAACCCGGATGGCAGCACGATCGGCACGACAATCGTCGCGGCCGACGGCAGCTATACGCTGGTCCTCGATCCGGCGCGGATCGACGGCGAGGTGCTGAGTGCGATCCAGAACGATCCGACTGGTAACCCTTCGCCGCCGGTCACCGCGACGGCGCCCAATTTCGATGCGCCCGTAGGCCTGACGGCGGACGTATCCGCTGACGGCACGACCGTAACCGGCGCCGGTGAGATCGGCGCGACCGTGACGATCCGCGATCCCGCCGGGATTGCGATCGGGACTGCGGTGGTCGGCGCAGACGGCAATTACGTCGCCACGCTGACCACGGCCCAGGTCAATGGCGAAGTCCTGAGCGCGACGCAGGTCGATCAGGACGGCAATGCCGGGCTGCCCGTGGCGGCCACCGCACCGGACCTGACCGCACCCGCGCTTCCGACGGCGGACGTCAACGACACCGGCACTGCGGTCACCGGCACCGGCGAAGCGGGAGCGACCGTGACGGTCACCTTGCCTGGCGGCGCAGTCGTGGCGACGGCAATCGTCGGCGCGGACGGTACCTATACGGCGACGCTGACCCTAGCGCAGGTCAATGGCGAGACGCTGAGCGTGGTCCAGGCGGATCCGACCGGTAACCCATCGCCCGCCGCCACGGCGCTGGCACCGGACCTCACGGCACCACTTGCCCCGACCATCGCGATCAACGGGGACGGCACCGTCGTCAGTGGTACGGGTGAGCCCGGTGCGACGGTGACGATCACCGGGCCGGGCGGTACCCCCATCGGCACGGTGCCGGTCGCCGGAGACGGTACGTACACCATCACGCTCGCCGATCCGCAGATCAACGGCGAGACGCTGACCGCAACGCAGGCGGACCCGACCGGCAACGTGTCGGGCCCGGCGTCCACCATCGCCCCGGACTTCGTCACGCCGGCGGCACCGACCGCGATCGTCTCCGGCGATGGCACGATCGTGACCGGCACGGGCGAACCCGGCGCGCAGATCGTCGTGACCGATCCGGCGGGGGCCGCGATCGGTGTCGCGACCATCGGTGTGGACGGCACATACTCCACGACCCTCAGTACGCCACAGCTGAACGGCGAGGTCCTGTCCGCGACGCAGACCGACGGCGGCGGCAACGTCTCGCCGCCGGCTACGGCACTGGCACCGGACCTTACGGCACCAGCAATCCCGACGCTGGTGATCGCCCCCGACGGCGCGAGCGCAAGCGGTACCGGCGAACCCGGCGCTACCGTCACGATCGTCGGACCCGACGGCGCTACGATCGGGCCGATCACGGTTGCGCAAGACGGCAGCTACAGCATCGTCCTGAACCCGGCACAGCTGAACGGCCAGGCGTTCACCGCGACGCAGGCTGACGGCGTCGGCAACGTCTCGCCACCGGTCTCGGCAGTGGCACCGGACACGACCGCACCCGATGCTCCGGCGGCCGTATTGGCTGCGGGCGGCGGCAGCGTGACCGGGACGGGCGAGGCCGGCGCAACGGTCCGCGTATCGGGCCCGAACGGCCTGCTGGGAACGGCAGTCGTTGCGGCCGACGGCAGCTTTACCGTGACGTTGGCGTCGGCGCAGGCCAATGGTCAGGCGCTGACGGTGGTCCAGACCGATCGGGCAGGGAATGGCTCCCTGCCGACCGGGATCACGGCCCCCGATACGACGGCGCCTGGTGCGCCCTTGGCGGTGGTCGCCGGGGACGGCACCAGCGTGACCGGCACCGGTGAACCCGGCGCGATCGTGACGATTACGGCCCCCGGAGGCGGTACGATCGGAACGGCCACAGTGAACGCGGACGGCATCTACACCACGCCGCTGAGCACTCCGCAGGCCAATGGGGAACAGCTCACCGTGCGGCAGGCGGATGCGGCCGGTAACCTCTCGCTGCCGTCCTCCGTCCTGGCACCCGATATTACCGCACCGAGCGCACCGACCGCCACCGTTTCGGCGAACGGCGGGTTCGTCACCGGTACCGGTGAGGCGGGTGCGACGGTGCGTGTCACCGGCCCAGACGGTGGCCTGCTGGGCACCGCGATCGTGGCCGCAAACGGCACTTATGCGGTACCGCTGTCGATTGCGCAGACCGACAGCCAGTCGCTGACGGTCACGCAGACCGACCGTGCGAACAACCCGTCGCTGCCGACGATCGTGGTCGCACCCGACGATACGGCACCGTTCTCGCCGACGGCCACCGTCTCTGCCGAGGGCGACGCGGTCGTCGGTGCCGGTGTCGCCGGCGCCACGATCACCGTCAGCAATGCTGCCGGCCTGGAAATCGGTACCGCGATTGTCGACGCAAACGGCAATTATACCGCACCGCTCGATACCGCACAGCGCAACGGCGAGGTGTTGAGCGTCGTCCAGTCCGACACGGCGGGCAACGTCTCTCCACCCGTTCCCGCGATCGCACCCGACCTCACCGCGCCGGACGCGCCGAGCATCGACATCGGTGCCGGTGGCGACATCGTGACAGGCCTGGGCGAGCCTGGCGCCACCGTGACGATCACGCGCAACGGGCTGCCGATCGGTACCGCGGTCGTCGGGAGCACGGGGTCGTACCAGGTCACGCTCGACGAACCGCAACGCAACGGCGAGACGCTGGTCGCGACGCAGCGCGACGGCGCCAACAACCTCTCCGATCCGGCGAGCGCGGTCGCCCCCGACCTGACCGCACCCGCAGCGCCGACCGCGCTGCTGGTCGCTGGCGACGGGACGACGGTCACTGGCACGGGCGAACCGGGCGCGCGCGTTGAGGTGCGCGTCG
This sequence comes from Sphingomonas faeni, assembly GCF_030817315.1. Classification (NCBI taxonomy): domain Bacteria; kingdom Pseudomonadati; phylum Pseudomonadota; class Alphaproteobacteria; order Sphingomonadales; family Sphingomonadaceae; genus Sphingomonas; species Sphingomonas faeni. Next base: position 574,871 of record NZ_JAUSZF010000001.1, read on the forward strand.
GTAGCGGTCCCGTGATCGGGAATGGCGTGGTCGCCGCGGACGGCAGCTTTACCGTCACGCTCGTGCCGGCCCAGACCAGTGGGACGACGCTCGGGGTGACGCAGGAGGACGCGGCAGGCAACATATCGCTGCCGGGAAATGTCGTCGCGCCGTTCGACATCGATGCCTTCGACAACGCCAACACGGCATCGATCGACCTGGTCCCGCCGACGTCGTCCGTAGATCTTGGCAGTGCGACCTATCCGGTGCTCGTCTCGCTCGGACTGGTCAATCTTCAGGCCGAGGTGCTTTCGGTCCCCGACGTCCGGTTCACGGTGGAGGCCGGGCACAGCCTGGATGCGGTCTTCTCTTACAACTCCGACCTGCTCGATATCGGCGTCGCCAGCGATTACGCGGTCGTCGTCCAGCGCTTCGACGGCACCAACTGGGTCGCGGTCGACGGATCGGGCAATGCCTCGCTGCTCGATATCAGCGTGTTCGACGGCAATCTCAGCGCCACCGAAACGCTGGGACCGGGTGAGTACCGTGCGTTCCTGACCTTCTCGGGCACGGCGGGCGCGGCGCTGTTCGGTAACCTCGCCGTCGCCGGCGTGGACTCGGACTTCACCGCAGTCCCCGCTGTGGTTCCCTCCGCCACATCCGGCAACGTCATCACCGATCAAGGGGCAGGCGGCGCGGTCGATATCGTCGGACCGGGCACGCAGGTCGACAGCGTGACGATCGGTGGCGTGACCACGGCGGTCGCGGCGAACGGCACGGTCGTCGACGGGGCCTGGGGCACGCTGACGATCAACCTGGACGGCAGCTATACCTACACGCCGGATGCCAGCGCGCTGGCGATCGGCAAGACCGATGCGTTCACCTACACGTTGATCGATCCGACCGACGGCGAACGCGAAAGCGCCGTCCTGTCGATCGCGATCGGCAGCCCGGACATCGCCGGTGCGCCGGTGGCCGCCGCCGACGTCGCGGTCGCCGCGGTGACGTACGACAACGTCGTCGCAACGACGGCGCCGACGACGGCGTTCTCGTTCAACTCGACAGGTCCACTGGGCCTTCTCTCGACGGGCGCCGGCGGTAGCACCTTCACCGTGGCCGCGAACACCGTGGCGGACGTGTCCATCGCGGTTGCCCGCGCACCCAGTGTTTCGGTCTTGCCGACCTACACGCTGACCGTGCGCAACGAAGCGGGCACCGTGATCGAACGGGTAACGCAGATTGCGGTCGTCGGACTGCCGATCGGTACTGGCGCGGTGTTCACGGTCGAGGATCTCCCCGTCGGGCGATACTCGTACACCATATCGAGCAGCGCGACGGCAGGGTCGTTCGTGAGCACCGTGTCGGTCGGCGCGACGACGACGTTCCTCGACCAGTTCACGCTGGGGAGCGCTTCGACGGCGGAGGGCAATCTGCTCGACAACGATACCGCGAACACGCCGTTTGCCGGGATCCGGGTCGATTCAGGAGCCGGCTTCACGGAGATCGGCGATACCGCGGCGGTGCTGACCGGACAGTATGGGACGCTGACGGTCAACGAGACGGGCGATTACCTCTATAGCCCCAGTGCGACACTCGGGTACTCGACGGTCGATCTGTTCGATACGTTCACCTACCAGGTGATCCAGCCGAACGGCACCGTGGCGACGTCCACGCTGACCGTGACGATCGACGTACCGACTGACGGCACGATCGCGGCGGCTAGCGTATCGAGCCAGATCGTCGGCATCGAAACGGACGTGATCGCGCTGGATGCGTTCGTGACGAGTGGGATCGACGCGGACGCCTCGGTCACCGTCGCGCCCGATAGCGATGCGATCGGTCGTGCGATCTACGACGTGTTCGAAGGGCAGGGCGAGTTGGAGAACGTCCTGGCGAACTTCCTCCCGCCGGAACAGCCTGCGGCGTTGGAGGGTGTCGGAGACGCGGGACATCCGGCCTTCGCGATCGATGTCGCAATGCCCGCGGTCGCCGATCCGCTCGACTATATCGTCGCGCCGGAAGATCCGGACCGGCATGGCACCAATACCAATTCTGTTTATTAAGAAATCAGAACGGATTTAATATAATGATATCAATGGTATAAAGGCGCTGGTCTTACACGGTTCGTTAAAGGTACCGGGTCTTCTGTGTGTTCGACGCAGAGGACCCGGTACCCATGCACTACAGAGCACGATACGTACGATCGATACTTGCAATGGGCGGCGTGATGTCGATGGGCCTGGCAGGTATCGGCAGGGCGGAAGATGCGCAGACCGGCCCGGCGTCGGATATCGCGCCCGTCGCGACCGCGAACCCGGCGCGGCCGCTGACGCTGGCCGAAGCCGCCAAGGAAGCGTTGACTTGGCATCCGTCGATCACCGAGGCGGCGGGCGTCCTCAGCGCCCGCGGCGAAGAGATCAACGCGGCCCGCGCCGGCTATCTTCCGACCGTCAGCACCGGCCTCGGCAGCGGCTATGACAGCCGGGTTTCGGGCACATGGCGCCCGAGACCGCAGATCGGCGCATCCCAGATGCTCTATGATTTCGGCAAGGTGTCGAGCGACGTCGCGGCTGCACGGGCAGGGACCCGCGGCGGGCGAGCCGAGCTGTTGCTCGCGGTCGATACGCTGATCCGCGAAAGCGCCTATGCCGTCATCGAGCTTCAGCGCGCGACCGCACTCCACGCCGTCGCGCTCGACCAGGCGTCGCGGATCGAACAGATCAGCGCGCTGGTCGGTCAGCGTTCGAAGATGGGCGCCGCGACCCAGTCCGATGCGCTCCAGGCGGAAGCGCGGGTCGAGGCGGCGAGCGCCACGCTGACCCAGATCGAGGCGTCGAAGCGGCGGTGGACCAGCAACCTCGCCTATCTGCTCAATCGCGACACGCCACCGGCGGCGATCGCGCCCGACGTGCCGGACTGGTTGATGCGCAGTTGCTCCAGGCCGATGCCGGAATGGAACACCGTGCCGTCGGTGATGGTCGCCGATGCGCTGGTGGACCGGGCCGACGCAGCGGTCCGACGGAGCCGCGCGGATCGCTATCCGACCGTGTCGCTCGGCGGCGACGCCTCCAGCGACATCGCGTCGCCGTTCGGCCAGCGCAGCATCTATAATTTCGGCCTGCGGGTTTCGAGCAACGTCTTCTCCGGCGGCATCACGAAGGCGCGGCTGCGCGGCGCGGGGTATGAACGCGATGCAGCCGAGGCGAGTGCGCGGCGTGCGCGGCTCGATACCAGCCAGGGCATGGCCGAGGCGCAGCAGCAGATCGACAGCCTCACGCGCGTGATCGACACGCTGGTTTCTCGGCAAGGCAACATGCGCGAGACCAATCGCCTCTACCGGATCCAGTATCTGGAGATGGGCACGCGGACGCTGGTCGATCTGCTCAACGCCGAACAGGAACTTCAGCAGGTCCGCTTCGAGGCGATCAACACGACGCAGGATGTTCGGCGACTTCAGGTCGACTGCTTGTTCCTGTCCGGGCGGATGCGCGATGCCTTCGGGTTTTCGGGCACGACCCTGCGCGGGGTGACGCTGTGACCGCGGTGCTCGCCGCGGCGCCGGTGATGGCGATCGACAGCTGGCTGGAATTGTTCGGGCGGGTGGCGCGGCATTACAGGCTGCCGGTGTCCGAACAGCGCGCGCGTTTGGCCGTGCAATGGGATCTGGGCGGCGACGACGAGACCCGCATCCGCACGCTCGGTCGCGCGACCGGCCTGACCGTGCGGTTCGATACGCCGCGCGCGGTACGCCTGACGAGCTGGCGACTGCCCGCGATCGTGCGCTTTGCCGATGGCGAGATCGCGTTGATCGAGGGGATCGATGCCGACGACCAGGTCCGGCTGACGCTGCCCGGCGACCGTGGCGGCCAGACCCGGCTGACGCTCGCGGAACTGATGGAGTCGGCGACCGGGTTCGTCATTCCACGTCCGTCCCGTTCCGCGCCCGACATGCGCGTCGATACGTATATCCGTCCGTTCCAGGATCACTGGCTGCGGCAGATCCTGATGCGCGATGCACCGTCCTACGGGCACGTCATGGTCGCGTCGGTGGTGACCAACTGCCTCGGGCTCGCGGGCGTGCTGTTCTCGATGCAGGTCTATGACCGGGTCGTACCGGCGGGGTCGATCCCGACGCTGACCATCCTGTTCGTCGGCGTGCTGATCGCGATCGGCTTCGACTTCGTGCTGCGACGGCTGCGCACCAACATCGTCGACGTGCTCGGCAAGCGCGCCGACCTGCGCATCTCGGACCGGGTGTTCGGGCATGCCCTGCGCGTCCGCAACCGCGCACGGCCGGCGTCGACCGGCACGTTCATCTCGCAGCTCCGCGATCTGGATCAGGTGCGCGACATGCTGACCTCGACCACGGTCGCGACGGTCGCGGACATGCCCTTCTTCCTGCTGTTCCTCGCGGTGCTCTGGTACATCGGCGGTGCGTTGGCCCTGGTGCCGCTGGGCGCGCTGGTCCTGCTGCTGCTGCCGGGGCTGCTCGCGCAACGCCGCCTGCGGGTGCTCGCGACCGAATCGATGCGCGAATCCTCGCTCCGCAACGCGATGCTCGTCGAGGCGGTGCAGGGGATCGAGGATATCAAGGCGCTCCAGGCCGAGGAACGCTTTCACCACCAGTGGAACCACTACAACGCGGTCGCCGGCGAGGCGCAGCTACGGTTGCGCGGCGTCACCAACGGTCTCTCGGTATGGACGCAGAGCGTGCAGAACGGGGTCTATGCCGCGATCATCTTCGTCGGTGCGCCGCTGGTGATCGCCGGCGACATCACGACCGGCGTGCTCGTCGCCACCTCGATCCTCGGCTCGCGGATGATGGCACCGATGGCGCAGGTCACGCAGCTGCTCGGCCGGTTGCAGCATGCGCGCGTCGCGATGGGCAGCCTCAACCAGATCATGGCACTGCCCGTCGACAGCGCGGACGGCGACCACCGTATCCCGTTGCCGGCCGTGACCGGCGACTTCACGATCCGGTCCGGCGTGTTCACCTACGCCGATCCCAACGCCCCGCCGGCGCTGTCGGTCGCCAGTCTCGACATCGCCGCGGGTGAGCGCATCGCGCTGCTCGGGCGCAACGGCGCGGGCAAGTCCACGCTGTTGCAGGGCCTGTCGGGCATGCTCCAGCCGGTGTCGGGCGAAGTCCTGCTCGACGGGCTTGCGTTGCACCAGATCGACCCGGCCGACGTGCGCCGCGACATCGGCCTGCTGACGCAGAACAGCCGGTTATTCCACGGCACGCTGCGCGAGAACTTGACGCTCGGTGCACCGTCCGCGTCCGATGCGGAGATCGTCGAGATCCTCGCGATGGTCGGCGCCGAGGGCATGGTCCGCTGGCTGCGCGATGGGCTCGGCCATGTCGTGCAGGAAGGCGGGCTCGGCCTGTCGGGTGGGCAGGTCCAGGCGTTGCTGCTCGCACGGCTGCTGCTGCGGCAACCGATGGTCGCTCTGCTCGACGAGCCGACCGCGTCGATGGACGAGGGTGCCGAGCGTCACTTCATCGAGCGGCTCGGGCATTGGAGCCGGACGCGGACGATCGTAGTCGCCACGCACCGGATGCGGATGCTCGACATCGTCGACCGCATCATCGTCATCGACAACGGCAGGATCATTCTCGACGGGCCCAAGGATCAGGTGCTCGCGACGATGCGCGGAACGCGGAGTGCTGCGGCATGACCACCATCACGGCCGAAGACGACCATCTGTTCGGCGGCGAAGGCGAGGCGCGGCTGGCTTCGGCCACGCGTCTCGTCTGGGTACTCGCGGCAATGTTCGCAGCGGCGCTGATCTGGGCATGGCTTGCCGATCTCGACGAAGTGGCGACCGGGGAGGCGCGCGTCGTGCCAACCAGCCGCGAACAGGTGCTGCAATCGCTCGAGGGCGGTATCCTCGCCAAGATGCTCGTGCGGCAGGACGACATCGTCAAGCCGGGGCAGTTGCTCGCCCAGCTGGACCCGACCCAGGCGGGCTCGACCATGGACGAAAGCGCCGCGAAATACCGTGCCGCGCTCGCCAGTGCGGCACGGCTGCGCGCGGAGGCGAACGGCACCCCGCTGGAGTTCCCGGGCGAGTTGGCGCGCTATCCCGACCTCAAGGCCGCGGAGACCCGATTGTACGACACGCGCCGCCGCAGCCTTCAGTCGTCGCTCGGCCTGATCGACCAGTCGCTCCAGTTGATCGGCCGCGAGGTCGCGATTGGCCAGTCGCTGATTGCTGTCGGGGCCGCCAGCAACGTCGAGGTCCTCCGCCTGCAACGCCAGCGCGCCGACCTGGAACTCAAAAAGGCCGATCTCCGGTCGCAATACATGGTCGAGGCGCGACAGGATCTCGCCAAGGTCACCGAGCAGGTCGATTCGCTGGCGCCGGTGGTGCGTGGGCGGTCCGATACGTTCCAGCGCCTGACGCTGCGCTCGCCGGTGCGCGGGGTGGTGAAGAATATCGAGATTTCGACGATCGGCGGCGTCGTGCCCCCGAACGGCAAGATCATGGAGATCGTCCCGCTCGACGAACGCCTGCTGGTCGAGGCGCGGATCCAGCCGCGCGACATCGCCTTCATCCGCCCCGGCCAGCATGCGAGCGTGAAGGTCACCGCCTATGACTATTCGGTCTATGGCGGGCTTGAGGGGACGGTGACAAGCATCTCGCCGGACACGATCCGGGATGAGGTGAAGCCCGACATCCTCTATTACCGGGTGTTCGTGCAGACCAAGGCGGACTCGCTGACCAACAAGTCCGGGCGCACGTTCCCGATCACGCCAGGCATGGTCGCGACCGTCGACATCCACACCGGCAGCAAGACCGTCCTCCAATATCTGCTCAAGCCGCTCAATCGCGCGCAGGAAGCGCTGAGGGAACGATGAGCACGTCGCGTTCCAACGGTGCGGTCGATCTCGCGGCGCGGCGGGACAGGGCGGCGGGAATCGTCCCGGTCTCGCCGGCGCTTCTCGCTCGGGCGCGTCAGGCGCGTCGGTTGCGCGCGACGATGAGCGCATTCCTGCCGCGCGATCTGTTGGTCGATCCTGCCTGGGACATGATGATCGACCTGTTCATCGCAGTCGCGACGGGTGAGCGGTTGCACGTCAAGGACCTGATCCTGATGTCGGGGGAGAGCGCTGCCAGCGCGATGCGACGGATCGATCGTCTCCAGGAGGCGGCGTTGCTGGTGCGCCATCCCGACCCGACCGATCACCGCCGCGTCCATATCGGGATCACGGCGAAGGGGCAGGCGGCGATGGCCGCGATGCTGGATCACCTATTCGACGCCAACGCCGAGACCCCGCTGCGCCCGGTCGAACCACAATCCTACTTCCCCGCCTTGGGAAAGTTGTCATCGAAATGAGCGAGCTTGATATGGCGAAACACCGACGGTCGAACGGCCGAGATGCACTCACCGGAGTGCGGGTGCGGCGAACCGCCTAATACCAAATTCTACATGGTTTTGGCGCTGGTGGAGCCGAGGGGAATCGAACCCCTGACCTCTGCAGTGCGATTGCAGCGCTCTCCCATCTGAGCTACGGCCCCGCGCGGTCGGCCGCAGGCCGTGATTGGCGGTTTAGCGGCTCGATTTGTGGGTTGCAACCGGTTGGTGAAGCTAGCCCGACCAACGCCTGCATGTCGTCGCGAACCAGCGTCGTGTCGCCGCCATGCCTCTGCAAACCCAGGAACATTCCGCGCTTTTGGCATTTGTAATCTTCGGAATGTACGGGCCCGCGATCGACCAAAACGATCGACGGGGCCGGCAGCCGCAGGACAGCAATTAGGAGGTTCCTATGGTCTACGAACGCAATACCCGAGATCGTCAATCGGGCGACTATTACGGTCGGCCGAACTCGCAGGATTACGGTCGCGATTTCCGTTCCGACGGTGGCGATTACGGCCGATCCAGCGCGCGCGATTACGCAGCCGCCGGTGAGTTCGGTCGCGACTATCAAGGGCGCGACGACCAGAGGGGCCGTGGTCAATATGGTCGCGATCAATATCGCGGCGAGCAGAACCGCGATCAGGGCGACCGCGACTATTACGGCGGTCACAACGATCGCCAGCAGCCGTCGGGCGGCGATCGCTATGGGCAGTCGCGTTACGGCCAGGGCTCGAGCCAGAATTACGGCCAGCAGGGCTATGGTCGCCATGACTCGGAGCAGCAGCGTTATGGCCGGCGCAGTCAGGGCTCGGGCGATACCGAATACCACGGTAGCTACGCGTCGGACGGTCGCCGTTTCCAGGACGTCGGTTCCAACCGTCACGCAGACGACGACAACCGTAATACATCGTACGGCGACCACCGTAACACGTCGCGCGGCGACAACCGTGGCTATGGTCGCCAGCCGCAGGGCTACGACTATGACGATCGTGGGTTCATCGCGCGCGCGGGTGACGAGGTCCGTTCGTGGTTCGGTGACGACGAGGCCGAGGGTCGCCGCAAGGCCGATGCCCGCTATGACGATCGTTCCTATGGCAGCGGGGAGAACCGCGCGTTCGGCAACCGCTCGTCGAACACGCACGACGACCATTATCATAGCTGGCGCAGCACGCAGATCGCGGCGCTCGACCGCGACTATGACGAGTATCGCAACGAGAACCGTTCCAAGTTCGAGAACGAGTTTTCGTCATGGCGCACCGAGCGCCAGGGCCAGCGCAGTTCGCTGTCGCAGGTCGCCGAGCATATGGAAGTCGTCGGTTCGGACGGCAGCCATGTCGGTACGGTCGACAAGGTGAAGGGTGACCGCATCCTGCTGACCAAGAACGACAGGGATGCGGGTGGCGTCCATCACTCGATCCCGTCGCGCTGGATCAAGACCGTCGACGGCAAAGTGACGCTGTCGAAGTCGGCCGACGAAGCCAAGGCGGCGTGGAAAGAGGAAGAGCGCAACTCGGCCATGTTCGATTATGGTGATCGTACGGGCGGTGATCGCACGGGTGGCGATCGTACCGGCGGTGACAAGAAGGATGCCGGCACCACCGGTTACGGCTCGACCACGCAGGCGGGCAGCTCGACAACCGGTACGGCATCGACCACCGGCACGACGACCCCGGGTTCGACGACTACTGGTACGACGTCGGACACGCTCGGCAAGTCCGGTTCGACCACGTACTAACCGTCTGAGAGCATTGGCTGCCGTTGCATGACGTCAGCCGACAATGAGCCCGGGCGGCAACGTCCGGGCTTTTTTGCGGGTTGCGCTGCGGTCACGTTTCGCCATACCCGCAACACGAATAATCAACACAGGAGCAAGTTTATGGCCCGTGCATGGAGCCTTAAGGCACGTCCGCAAGGCATGCCGAAGCATACCGACTTCGCCATGATCGATCTCGACCAGTCTGCGCTTGGCGCCGGCGAGGTGCGTATCGCCAACCGCTGGCTGTCGGTCGATCCGTACATGCGCGGGCGGATGAACGACGTGAAAAGCTATGTCCCGCCTTTCGCGCTGGGCGAGGCGATGCAGGGCGGCGCGGTCGGCGAAGTGGTCGAGAGCAACGACGACGGCATCAAGGTCGGCGACATGGTGCTGCACATGGCAGGCTGGCGCGACGAGGCGGTCGTGCCCGCCGCGCAGGTGCAGAAGCTGCCCGCGCTCGACGTGCCGCCACAGGCGTTTCTCGGGCAGCTCGGCATGCCGGGGATGACCGGGTATTTCGGTCTGCTCCAGGTTGCCGAGGCGAAGGCGGGCGACACGGTGTTCGTGTCGGCAGCGGCGGGCGCGGTCGGGTCTACCGTCGTCCAGGTCGCGAAGGCCAAGGGCATGACGGTGATCGGCTCGGCCGGCGGCGCGGAGAAATGCGCTTGGGTGAAGTCGCTCGGGGCCGATGCGGTGATCGACTATAAGGGCGACGTGCCGGTGGTGAAGGCGCTCGGTCAGGCCGCGCCGAAGGGCATCGACGTGTATTTCGACAACGTCGGCGGCGAGCATCTCGACGCGGCACTGGCACATGCGAATATGCATGCGCGGTTCGCGGTGTGCGGGATGATCGATGTGTACAACAGCGGGGCGGCGACGCAGTTGAAGTATCTCGCGCGGTTGATCGGTAACCGCATCCAGATCCGCGGGTTCATCGTCAGCGATTTCATCAGCCGAGCTGAGGAGTTCTACAAGGACATGGGCGGGATGCTGGCGGCGGGTACGCTGAAGCGGCAGGAGACGGTGCACGAGGGGCTCGAGACGATGCCCGATGCGTTTCTGGGGCTGTTCTCGGGCGGGAATACGGGGAAGATGCTCGTCAAGGTTTGAGCTAAACGTCTTCCATTCCAGCACCTACCCCCCCGGCGGAGGCCGGGGTCCAATTGGAAAGGTCGCGGTAACGGATCGTAACGCCCGTCATTGGCGGCCCCCAATTGGGCCCCGGCCTCCGCCGGGGGGAAGATGTGTGACTACTCAGGTTAGATGGCGCTCGAAGTGGTCGTCCGCCCTACAACCACTTCGCCTGCTTGAACTTCACGTAAAGCGCGGAACACACGACCGCGATCACACCCAGTACGACGAAATACCCGTATTCCGTCTTCAACTCGGGCATATTCTCGAAGTTCATGCCGTAGATCCCGGCGATCGCGGTCGGCACCGCCAAAATCGCGGCCCACGCTGCAAGCTGGCGGGTGATCGCGCCGGTGCGTTGCTGTTCCAGCAGGTTGCTGAATTCGAACACCGAAGTCAGCACCTCGCGCAGGCCCTCGACCATCGTCTGCACCCGCCGCACGTGATCGAGCACGTCGCTAAAATACGGCTTCGCCTCGGTGTCGATGCAGGGAAGATCGAGGCGGACGATTTTGCCCGCGACCTCGCCCATCGGCCCGAGGATCCGCTGGAAGCGGATCATTTCTCGACGCAAGCCGAAAATCCGGACGATCTCGTCGCGGCCTAGGAACGCGTCGATGGTGCGTTGTTCCATGGCGAGCACCTCGTCCTCGATGCTTTCCATGATCGGCAGGTAGCCGTCGACGACATAGTCGAGGATCGCGTGGAGGACATAGTCGACGCCGTTGATCAGCAAGGTCGGCGCGGCTTCGAGCTGTTCGCGGAGCGCCTTGTGCGACCGTGCGGAGCCGTGGCGGACGCTGATGATGTGGCTGTGGCCGACGAAGATCGCGGTTTCGCCGTACGCGATCTTGTCGTCCTCGAGTTGCGCCGTGCGCGCGACCACGAACAGCTGGTCGCCATAGACGTCCACCTTGGGCAGTTGGTCCGCCTTGATCGCGTCCTCCACCGCCAGCGGGTGGAGGTTATACTGCTCCTTGAGCGTCCGCATCTCGGCGTCGGTCGGGTCGCAGATGCCGATCCAGACGAACTCCGACCGATCCGCGGGGCAATCGACTTTCTCGTCGATCGAGACCGCGCGGACGCGCTTGCCATGACGATAGAGATACGCGGCGACGACCGTCATGGAGCCTCAAGGATTACGCTAACGAGGCCGCGCCGGTATCAGAAGGCCGGGAGCACCGCACCCCGATAATGCTGCTCGATGAAGGTCTTGGTCGCCGGGCTGCGCAGCGCCGCGATCAGTTTCACGACGCGCGGGTCCTTCTCGCCACCGGGCAGGCCGACGACGAAATTGACGTAAGGGCTGTTCTTGTCCTCGATCGCGAGCGCGTCGCGGACCGGGTTGAGCTTCGCGTCGAGCGCGTAGTTGGTGTTGATCAGCGCGAGATCGACCTCGCCGAGCGTGCGGGGCAGGGTGGCGCCCTCCAGTTCCTTGAACTGCAGGTTCTTCGGGTTGGTTGCGATGTCGTTGAGGCTCGACAGTGGATTGGTCGGGTTCCTGAGCGTGATCAGCCCGGCCTTCTGGAGCAGCAACAGCGCGCGGCCGCCGTTGCTCGGCTCGTTCGGGATCGCGATGGTGGCGCCGTTCGGGATCTGCGCGATCGACTTCCACTTGCGCGAATAGGCGCCGAGCGGTTCGACATGGACGCCGGCATAGGTGACGAGATGCGTGCCGCGCGAGGCGTTGAACTGGTCGAGATACGGCTTGGTCTCGAAATAGCTGACGTCGATCTGCTTCTGCTCGACCTGGAGGTTGGGCTGGACGTAGTCGTTGAAGACGCGGATCTGGAGGTCGACGCCTTCCTTCGCCAGCGTCGGCTTGATTGATTCGAGGATCTCGGCATGCGGCACCGCGGTCGCGGCGATCGTCAGCGTCTTGCCGTCATTGGTCTTGGCGCCTCCGCATGCGGCGAGCGCGAGCAGCGAGAACGAGGCGAGCAGGGTGCGACGGTTCATACGAAATCCTAGCGGCGGGTGAAGTGGCGAGCGAGCGCGTCGCCGGCATATTGAATGATCTGGACGAGCACGACCAGCAACACGACGGTGACGACCATGACGTCGGTCTGGAAACGCTGATAGCCGAACCGGATCGCGAGGTCGCCGAGCCCACCCGCGCCGACGACGCCCGCCATCGCGGTGAACGAGACGAGCGCGACCGCGGTGACGGTGGCGCCGGCGATCAGTCCGGGCAGCGCCTCGGGGATCAGCGCGCCGGTGACGATCTGGCGCGTGGTGGCGCCCATCGCCTGCACCGCCTCGATCGTGGTGCGGTCGACTTCCTTGAGCGATCCCTCGACGAGGCGCGCGTAGAACGGCGCGGCTCCGACGACGAGCGGCGGGATCGCGCCAGCAACGCCTAGCGATGTGCCGACGAGCATGACGGTGAGGGGGATCATCACGATCAGCAGGATGATGAACGGGACGGAGCGGAGGATGTTGACGATGACCCCCAGCACGACGTTGGCGGCGCGGTTCTGCGACAGGCGGCCCTGGCCGGTGAGGTAGAGCAGGACGCCGAGCGGAAGCCCGAACGCGATCGTCAGCACGAGCGACCCGCCGAGCATGATCAGCGTGTCGAGGCACGCCTGGCCGATGTCCGACCAGTCGATGTTGGCGAAGAAGCTCATGCCGCCAGCGCCGCCAGCATGCGCTTCGTTGCGGGGTGCGTGGCGTTGGCGAAGATGTCGGTGACCTCGCCGGTTTCGACGATGCGGCCGCGTTCGAGGACGGCGACGCGGTCGCAGACGTAGCGGACGACGTCCATCTCGTGGGTGATGAGGACGATCGTCAGGCCGAGGTCTCGGTTGAGTTCGCGGAGGAGGGTCAGAACCGAGCGGGTGGTTTCGGGGTCTAGTGCGCTGGTCGCTTCGTCGCAGAGAAGGATATCGGGATCGGTGGCGAGCGCGCGGGCTATGCCGACGCGCTGCTTCTGGCCGCCGGAGAGTTGGGCGGGGTATTTGGTGGCGTGATCAGCGAGACCTACGCGGTGGAGCAGTGCGGCTACCTTGGTCTCGCGTTCGGACTTGGCGACACCGGCCAGCACGAGCGGGAACGCGACGTTCGCCGCTACCGTGCGTGAGGACAGCAGGCCGAAATTCTGGAAGATCATGCCGATCCGGCGTCGCAGTGCGCGCAGGTCCGCCGCGGACAGTGCCGCGACATCGACGCCATCGACTTCGACCCGGCCCGAAGTCGGGCGTTCGAGCGCGTTGATCAGGCGGATCAGCGTCGACTTGCCTGCGCCCGACTGGCCAATGACGCCGAATACGCCGCGTGCTGGAATCTCCAGCGAAATCCCGTCCAGGGCAGCCGCATTGCTTGCCGGGTAGGTTTTAACGACGTCGGTGAGGCGGATCATGCGGAGCCCATGACCTGTACCGCGAACCGCTCCATCTCTTCAGCCTGCGGGCTCATCTGGAGCAGCAGCAGGTCGAGACCGGCCGCCTCGTATTCCGCGATGCGCTCCTTCAATTGCTCGGGCGTGCCGACCAGATTGGGGCGCAGGCCGCGGTTGGAGACGGAGTATTCCTGGATCTTCAACTCGCGTTCGAGCTGCGTGCCCGACAGCCACTGGTCGAAATTCGCATAGCCCGCGGGGAGTTCGGTGACGCTGGTGATCCGCTCGAGTTCGCGCTTCGCCTCCGCCTCGCTGTCGCGGACGATCGCGTAGGCCGCCATGCCGTATTGCATCGGGGCGCCGCCTGCTGCCTCGCGACGCGTGGCCATGTCGGCGATCTTTGGCGCGATCGCTTCGGCGGGGTCGCCGTGCATGACGTAGGCGTCGCACTGCGCGGCGATCATCGCCTTGGCCTTCTCGCTCTCGCCGCCGGCATAGACGGTCGGGCGCTTGGCGGGCTTGGGTGAGCAGATCGCCTGTTCGGTGGTGTAGAACTGGCCCGCGAAGTCGAAGCGCTCCTGCGTCCACAACCCATCGACGACGGTCAGCCATTCGGCGGTGCGTGCGTAGCGATCGTCGTGCTGATCGAACTGGAGTCCGTATTGCTTGGCTTCGTCCGCCCACCACGACGACACGACGTTGAGCGCAAGCCGCCCGCCCGAGATCCGGTCGATGTTCGCCGCCGCCTTCGCGAACAGAGCGGGGTGGTGGAAGTTGGGGCGGACCGCGACCATCAGCTCGATGCTGTCGGTCACCGCCGCCAGTGCCGCCGCGGTCGACCACGCATCGAGCGCGGGCTGTTCGACGCCCTTGATATCGTTGAGGTTCAGCTCGGCGATCAGCGTGAGGTCATAGCCCCAGCGCTCGGCATTCTGCGTCAGAGCCTTGGTGTACGCCCAGCTCGCCTCCATTCCCTCGTCGGGGACGTTGCGGAGCCAGCCGCCGAAGACGGGAGTCCAGTAACCATAGCGCATCAGCGGGCCTTTTCGATCTGTTCGATCAGGTAATCGACGAGCCGGTCGTGCGGATCCCAGCCGAGCACATCGAGTGGCTTGGCGACGAAGTTCGACAGCGCATTGATGTCGTAGAAGCGCGCGACGCCGTCGCGGTCGTCGATCATCACCTCGACCCCGCCGACATCGAGATCGACCGCGCGGGCGATTGCCTCGGCGGCGTCCTTCAAGGCTTGCGAGGGCTCGACCGCGGCCATCTTGATGCCGGAACCGGGGACGACGCACGCGTCCGCCGGGCAAAGATCGAACGCGCCGCCGCCTGCGACTTCGATCGCGTAGAGGAACTTGCGGTCGAGCGTCTCGATCCGGGTGATCGCGCCGTCACGGACAGGGACGTATTCCTGGACCAGCAGGACGCCGTCGACACTGCTTGGGAGGCCCCCGTCAGTGGCTGCAGCGTGGAGTTCGTCGAGGCTGTCGAAGCGGACGATGCCTGCGCCTGATCCGCCGATGTTGGCCTTCACGACCAACGGGAAGCGGAGCGTGTGCGCGGCGGGGACAACGTCGGCGGCGCGGTGGACGACGCGCGTCTCGGGGATCGCGAGGCCGAGCGACGCGATCAGCGACAATTGCCGCGCCTTGGACGCGTCGATTGCCAGCACGTCGGTGCCGTTGATCACGCGCGCACCGGTGCGGCGCCAGTGATCGAGCATCGCCATCGTGTCGAAGATCGGATGCTCGTCGTCGCGCAGGAAGCTCGACATCGCGATCCGGTTGAAGACGACGGGGGCGGGGGCGCTCTGGTCGGCGGGGTTCCAGAAGCCGTCGGGCGTGGCGCGGGTGAACGCAACGCCGCGGCGATCGAGGGCGGCGAACAGCGGTTCGAACCAGAGCGGGTGCTCGTAGAGAATGGCGAGATCGGTCATCGCTCTCCGGATACGCATTGCGCGCGGGCGTGCAAACCCAAGCAAAACTTTGGCGCGGGCAATATCGTGTCGCGAGGCCGCTGACAGCGCGTGGGCGACGCGGTAGCGTTGGGAATGATCTCCAGATTCGTCACGCTCGCCCTTGCCGTTCTCGGCGCCGTTTCCGTCTCGGCGCAGGAGGCTCCGACCGTGCCGCCGCCCGCCGCGCCAGCGACCGTCTCGATCGTGATGACGACGAGCGAGGGGGCGATCACGTTGGCGCTCGAGAAGGAGCGCGCGCCGCTGACAACGGCGAATTTCCTGCGTTATGTCGATCAGAAGCGGCTCGACGGGGTGACGTTCTACCGCGCGATGAAGCTCGGGGCGGAAGGGGGGCTGATCCAAGGTGGGCCGCAGGGCGAGGTGAAGCGTCTGTTGCCGCCGGTGAAGCACGAGCCGACCAGCCAGACCGGGCTGTCGCACGTCGATGCGACGATCTCGATGGCGCGGTTCGCGCCGGGAAGTGCGACGGCGGATTTCTTCATTACGGTCGGGCCGGTGTTGTCGTTGGACGCCAACCCGGCGGGGACTGGGGACACGGCGGGGTTCGCGGCGTTCGGGCATGTCGTCGAGGGGATGGACGTGGTGAAGCGCATCCTTGCCGCGCCGACGTCGCCGACGGCTGGGGTGGGGGTGATGAAGGGGCAGATGATTGCTGCGCCGGTTAAGGTACTCACCGTTCGTCGGGTTAAGTAGGGAAAAACCTTACTTCGCCTTAAATCTAACCACCCCGGCGAAGGCCGGGGCCCAGTTGGAAAGGTCGCAGTAACGAAACGCAGCGGTTAGTTGGCGACGTCCCCCAGCTGGGCCCCGGCCTTCGCCGGGGTGGCGGCTGGTAGGGTGGCCTATCGTGAACCGAACTTGTTTCCCCACTAAGGCGGGGACCCAGACTGAGCTCCCGCCTTCGCGGGAGAACAAGGAGGAGGGAACGACCCCCGACTCAAGCCGGCGCCATCACCCGAATAATCCCCGCCGCCACCTTCGCCGTCACCGGAGTCTTCGCCAGCACCTCCCCATCGATCGAGATCGGCAGCGGCGGAATCGTGTTGATCTTCAAGCTCTTTCCGCGGAAATCCCGGACCTTCTCATGCCGCGACTCGAGCCGGAACACGCTCGCGTACCAGTTCTGCACCAGCCGCCGCTTCACGTGACCCATCACCGCCTGCACCACGATCTCGCCCGAATCGACCGCCGCGGCATCCACCAGTTCGGTGCCGCCATGATACGGTCCGTTCGAGATCCGCACCTCGACCACCCGGATCTTAACCGCGGTCGGGCCTTCGCCGACGATCAGCGTGAACGGCCGGAAGCGGAAATATTGATACGCCGCCCAGCTGAGATAACCGACTTTGCCGAGCACTTTCTTGAGCCCGTGCGGGACGGTGGCGGCGATCTTCGGACTGATGCCCATCGCGGCGCAGTTCGCGAAATAATCACCGTCGATCATGCCGAGATCGATCCGGCGGGGCTTGCCGGTACGGATCACCTCGACCGCGCCTTCGATGTTGAGCGGGATGCCGAGCGTCCGGGCGAAACTGTTCGCGGTGCCGAGCGGCAACACGCCGAGGATCACGTCATGGCCGACCATCAGGTCTACCAACCCGCTCACCGTGCCATCCCCGCCGCCGAGGATCAGCAGGTCCGGCTTCTTCGCCAGCGCCCGCAGCACGGTCGCTTCCAGGTCCTTGGGATCCTCGACCGCATGCGCGTCGACCTCGTACGGCAGTCCCGACATCGCCGCACAGGCACGCTTGAACAGCTTCTGGCCCTTGCGCGACTTCGCGTTGACGACGAGCGCGGCAGACGTGATCGTATCGTTCGACATAAGACCCCCAACGCACGGTATGCGGTTTCGCAGCCGTAACGCTCGGCCTTCCGTTTTGGGGCCGTAACGCTTGATCCGTCGCCACGCATCCCGCAAAGCCGCCTGCATGACCGCAAGCTATCCCGCGCTTCGCCTCCGTCGCACCCGCGCCTCCGCCTGGAGCCGCCGCCTCCATGCCGAGACCGTGCTGACCCCCGCCGACCTGATCTGGCCGCTGTTCGTCACCGAGGGAGCCGGCGTCGAGCAACCGATCGCCAGCCTGCCAGGCGTGTCGCGCTGGTCGGTCGACGGCATCGTCGCGCGGGGCCGCGAAGCGCGCGATCTCGGCATCCCGTGCATCGCGCTGTTCCCGTACACGCAGGTCGAGCGTCGGACGGAGGATGGCCGCGAGGCACTCAATCCCGACAATCTGATGTGCCAGGCGATCCGTGCGCTGAAGGATGCGGTGCCGGAGGTCGGCGTGCTGACCGACGTCGCGCTCGATCCCTACACCAGCCACGGCCATGACGGGCTGGTCGACGCGGCGGGCTATGTTGTCAACGACACGACTGCCGAGATGCTGGTGGCGCAGGCGCTCAATCAGGCGAATGCGGGTGCCGACATCATCGCCCCGTCGGACATGATGGACGGCCGGATCGGCATGATCCGCGATGCGCTCGAGGCGGACTCGCACCACAACGTCCAGATCATGTCCTACGCCGCCAAATATGCGAGCGCGTTCTACGGCCCGTTCCGCGACGCGGTCGGCTCGCGCGGGCTGCTGAAGGGCGACAAGAAGACCTACCAGATGGACAATGCCAACGCCGAGGAAGCGCTGCGCGAGGTCGCGATGGACCTTGCGGAGGGTGCCGACACTGTGATGGTCAAGCCCGGCCTGCCGTATCTCGACATCATCGTCCGCGTCCGCCAGGCGTTCGAGGTTCCGGTGTTCGCCTACCAGGTGTCGGGCGAGTACGCGATGATCGAGCACGCGGTCGCGGCCGGCGCGGCGGAGCGCGACGTGATGGTCCTGGAAACGCTGATGTCGTTCAAGCGCGCCGGTTGCTCGGGCGTGCTGACCTACCACGCGGCACATGCGGCGAAATTGCTGAATGGCTGACACGGTCGGCGCGGACGCCAAGCCGCTGATGGCGCGCTGGTGCCGGACGATGTTCGTGGCGACGATCCTGACGGGGTCGTTCCTGCTGTTCCTCGTCCAGCCGATGGTGGCGCGGATGGCGTTGCCGCGGCTCGGTGGCGCGCCGGCGGTGTGGAACTCGGCGATGCTGGTGTACCAGGCGTTGCTGCTCGCGGGCTATGCGTATGCGCATTGGCTTGGGCGGGTCAGGCCGCGGGCTCAGGCGGCTATCCACCTCGGCGTGCTGATCGTCGCGGCGTTGTGGTTGCCGATCGGGTTGATCGCGATGGACCTGCCGGCGGACGCGCTCCCCGCCTTGTGGGTGCCGTGGCTGCTCGGGCTGTCGATCGGACCGTTGTTCTTCGCGGTCTCCGCGCAGGCGCCGCTGATCCAGCGCTGGTTCAGCGCGGCGAGTGGCGGCGGTGATCCCTACGCGCTGTATGCCGCGTCCAATCTTGGCAGTTTCGCGGGGCTGATCGCCTATCCCTTGCTGGTCGAGCCGCTGATGGCGGTGCACGGGCAGAGCCTGTTGTGGAGCGGCGGGTATCTGCTGCTGATCGTGCTGGTGCTCGCCTGCGCCACCCGCCTGCCGAAGACTGCGGCGGTCGATCATGTCGCGGCAACCAGCGCGCCGCCGGGTGCCAGGCGGATCGCGCACTGGATCGCGCTGGCGCTCGTGCCGTCGGGAATGATGCTCGCGACGTCGACCTATATCACCACCGATATCGTCGCGATGCCGTTGCTGTGGGTGATCCCGCTCGGGCTGTACCTGCTGAGCTTCAGCGTGGCGTTCGCGAACGACCGCTGGCTCGCCGACCTGCTGACGCGGATCGCGCCGATCACGATCCTGCTGTTCGGCGGGATCATCATGGGTGGGGTGAGCGAACGGCCGTTCTTCAGCGCGGGAATCGCGCTGGTGCTGCTGTTCATGATCTCCGTCGCGCTGCACACCGCGCTGTATCGCAAGCGGCCGGTGCCCGATCGGCTGACCGGGTTCTATCTGGCAATGTCGGCTGGGGGAGCGCTCGGTGGCGTGTTCGCCGCGCTGATCGCGCCGGTGGTGTTCGACTGGACGTATGAATATCCGCTGCTGATCCTCGCGGCGGGTGCGCTGGTGCCGCAGATGTATCTGTTCGGGCGGTTCCGCGCGCTCTGGATGGGCAAGGGGTCTGCGAAACACGTCGCGCTGCTGGCGATCGTCGGTGCGATGCTCGTTCTCATTGGCTTGCGGATCAGCAACCCGGACGGCCTGTTCGGCGAAAACAGCCAAGGTCTTGGTTTCCTCGTGATTGCAGCGATCGGGTTCGTCGCGATCGGTGCGCGGCGGCCGTACATGGTCGTGCTGGCGGGCGCGCTCGTATTGTTCGGCGGGTACCGGTCGCTCGAGTTCTCGCTCGATCCGGGGGCGCGGGTGCGTAGCTATTTCGGCGTCTATACCGTGCGCAATACGCCGGGGCCGAATGGCGGCGTGCGCGAGCTCGATCACGGGACGACGGTGCACGGCATCCAGTTGCGGGGGTCAGCCGAGCGTGAGCGGACGCCGACCACCTATTACGCCGCCGGTTCGGGCGTCGGGCAGGCGATGCTCGCCGCGCCGGCCTTATACGGTCCGCAGGCCAGGATCGGCGTAGTCGGCCTCGGGACGGGGACGCTATCCTGCTACGCGCGGCCGGGCCAGCGCTGGCGTTTCTACGAGATCGACCCGGCGGTGGTACGGATCGCGCGCGATACGGGGCAGTTCACCTATCTGTCGCGCTGCCTGCCCAAGTCCGAGATCCGGATGGGCGACGCGCGGATCGCACTCGCGCACGATGCGCCCGACAGCCTCGACCTGCTCGCGCTCGATGCGTTCTCGTCGGATTCGGTGCCGATGCACCTGATGACGCGCGAGGCGTTCGCGACCTATGGCCGCGTGCTGTCCCGCAACGGCCTGTTGCTGGCCCATATCTCCAACCGGTTCATCGATCTCGAACCGGTGATCGCGGCGGCGGCGCAGGAGGGCGGCTGGATTGCGGTCGAACTGAAATATCGCCCGTCGAGCTTGCTCGTCGATCGCGCGTCGGCGTCGGACTGGGTGGCGTTGTCGCGTGACCCGCGTGCGATCGCAGCGTTGCGGTCGGGCGATCCCAAATGGGCGCAGCTGGTGCCGCGTAAGGACTTTACCGCGTGGACCGACGATTATTCGACGATCCTGCCGTTGTTGAAGGGGTTCTAGCCTCTCGATCAGGCGGCCGGCAGGCTCGCCTGGATGCGTGCGATCGTGGCGCCCTGGCGATCGTTCTCGGCCTGCGCCTTGTCGCGGATTACGGTCAGCGCCGGATATTCGGCTTGCAGCTTGGCGGCGCGGTCGGTGGCGCGTTGCTCGACGTCGGTCACCAGCGCCGACGATTGCGCGCGCCAGTCGTCGAGCCCGGCCAGCGCGGTCTGCGCGGCCAGCCAAGCGTCGCTGCCGACCGCAGCGCCGCGTGCAGTCCGGGCCAGCACCTCCGCCTTGGCTGCATCGCGCGTGAACCCGGTGCTGATGGCATCGAGTTTGCCGGCGATCGCCACGATGTCCGTGTCGAGTGCCGGGTCGGGCGTCGCGACCGCCGTTTTCACCTCGGGCTCCGCGAACCCGAGCTTCTCCACCGGGCGCAGTCCAAGCGACGGATAGGCGGTGGTATCCTTGCTGCACGCCGCCACCGCGAGCAGGGCGAACAGCGACAGCGAGCGGAGCGAGAAGGCGAGTTTCATGTTCGCCGCTCTATGCGTCCACGCCCTCCGACACAACTTTCTCGCGGCAAACCCTTGCGCCCCCGAAAATGCCTGCTATCAGCGCCCCTCCAGTGCACCCATAGCTCAGCTGGATAGAGCATCAGACTACGAATCTGAGGGTCGGGCGTTCGAATCGCTCTGGGTGCACCAGGATTTTCCGCTTCACGGCGGGCTTGTCGAACCGGACACGGGACGGCGATGCACCCATAGCTCAGCTGGATAGAGCATCAGACTACGAATCTGAGGGTCGGGCGTTCGAATCGCTCTGGGTGCACCATTCTTCTTATCATCGGGCGTCGAGGCAACGGGCCATGCGGTCTCGCGATCGGTCGGTCGCGTTCATCCGCCTGCGCGACTGCGACTGCGACTTTGGACACGGCGGCGCGTTCAGCGCACTATGGACTTGAAGGAGATGGCGATGAGGCGGACGGGCAAGGGATTGATCGGCGGGGCGCTGCTGGCGGCGGTATCCGGGATCGGGCTGTCGCTTTATTCGAGCCGCGTCGCGCGGAAGGCCGAGGAGCTGGTGCCCGCGGAGGGTCGCTTCCTCGACGTCGCGGGCGCGCGGCTGCATTATATCGATGTCGGATCCGGTCCGACGATCGTCATGGTCCACGGCCTCGGCGGACAGTTGCGCAACTTCAGCTATGCGCTCGTCGACCTGTTGAAGGACGACTACCGCGTGATCGTCGTCGATCGGCCGGGCTCGGGCTACTCGACCGCGACGGGGGCAATGCCGGGGATCATCGGGCAGGGCGCGATCATCGCCGACTTCATCCAGAAGCTCGGGCTCGATCGGCCGTTGCTGGTGGGGCATTCGCTGGGCGGTGCGCTCAGTCTCGCGGTCGGGCTCGATCATCCGCACCTGGTCCGCGCTTTGGCGCTGATCGCGCCGCTGACGCAGCCGCTGGAACAGGTGCCCGAGAGCTTCCGTGGGCTGGCCAGGATCCCGTCGGGCGCGCGTCTGGCGTTCGCGCAGGTGCTGGGTACCCCGCTGAGCCGGTTGACCGCGAAGAAGACGCTTGAGGGCGTGTTTGCGCCAGAGGCCGTGCCGGAGGATTTCGTGACGCGGGGCGGCGGCGCACTGTCGGCGCGGCCGATCGCGATCGCGGCGGCGGCGGCGGATCTGGCCGGGGCTAACGACGATGTGAGGGCGATGGTCGCGCGGTATGCTGAGATCGGCTTGCCGGTGCGGATTTTGTTCGGGCGGCAGGATGCGATTCTCGATCCTGCGTGGAATGGGCACCGGACTGCGGCGGTTATTCCGGGGGCTAAGATCGACACGATCGAGGGCGGGCACATGATCCCGATCACCGCGCCTGAGGCTTGTGCGCGGTTTGTGCGGGCTGCGTTCGCCGCTGGGTGAGGTTCGCAACGAGTTGACCTGAACACCAAGCACCTCCCCGGCGAAGGCCGGGGCCCAGGTGGAAAGGTTGAGGTAACGAAGCGCTCCCCTCCGTTAGCAGCGCTCCCCACCTGGGCCCCGGCCTTCGCCGGGGTGGTGTTGGAAGCGGCCATCTGCTGCCAACTTGCGCGTTCTTGTTCTCCCGCGAAGGCGGGAGCCCAGACCGGACTCCCGCCTTCGCGGGAGAACAAGGAAGCAGGTTACCCCGCGACGGGCAGCTTCACCTTGCCCGCATCATCGCGCTCCAGCGGCCCGTAGGACAGCACCGTCTCCAGCAGCAACGGCCCGCCATAGACGTGCGGGAACAGCTGTCCCCCACGCGACTCTTCCCACTTCACGTCGTCGCCAATCGCTTCGAGATCGATCGCCGCAACATGCAGGTCCGACTGGCCGGCGAAGTGCTTGTCGACCGTCTCCGTCAGCTGCTCCGCGGTCGAGAGGTGGATATACCCATCGGCCACATCCACCGGCGCGCCCGCGAAGCTCCCGCTCTCCAAGGTCGCCAGCTGCTCCCCCGTCAGCACCTTGTAGGCGATCGGATCGCGGCTCATTCGCCGTCCTCCGGGCCAGCCGCCGTGTCTTCGCCGATCGTCGCACCGGTGTCGGGTGCGATCTCCGGGGTCGCGTCGGCCAGGTTGACCTCGGCGTCTTCCTCGGTTTCCTCGATCCGTGCGGCCGAGACGACATGTTCGCCCTTCGCCACGTCGAACAGCTTCACACCGGCCGAATTGCGGCTGATGACGCGAAGCGACGCCAGCGTCGTGCGGATCAGCTTGGCCTGGTTGGTGACCAGCATCAGCTGATGGCCCTTCGCCGCCGCGAAGCTCGCCACCACCGGGCCGTTACGCGCGATGTTGTCGATGTTGGTGATGCCCTGACCACCACGACCCGTGCGCCGGTAATCATAGGCGCTCGACAGCTTGCCATAGCCGTTCTCGCAGACCGTCAGGATGAACTGTTCGCGGTCCTTCAGATCGTTGTAGCGCTCGTCGCCCATCCCGTGATCGCCCTCGCGCTCGCCCTTCCAGGGTGCGAACTTGAGGTACGTCTCGCGCTCGTCGGGCGTCGCGCCGACACGGTGGAGAACCGACAGCGAGATCACCTCGTCGTCGTTCTTCAGGGTGATGCCGCGCACGCCGGTCGAGGTGCGGCTCTGGAACTCGCGGACGTCGTCGCCGGCAAAACGGATCGCCTTTCCGCACTTGGTCGCGAGCAGCACGTCGTCATGCTCGCTGAGCAGCGCAACGCCGATCAGCTTGTCCTCCGAAGCCTCCCCATTTTCACCGGGCTCGAAGCGCATCGCGATCTTGCCGTTCGACGGCACGTTGGTGAACGCATCCATCGCGTTGCGGCGCACGAGCCCGCGCTGCGTCGCGAACATCACGTGCAGGCGGCTCCACTCGCTGAGGTCCTCCGGCAGCGGGAGCACGGTCGAGATCGTCTCGCCCGGCGCCAGCGGCAGCAGATTGATCATCGGCCGACCGCGCGTGGCCGGGCCACCCTCGGGAAGGCGCCAGACCTTGTAGCGATACACCTTGCCGAGGTTCGAGAAGAACAGCACCGGGGTGTGCGTCGAGGTGACGAACAGCTCGGTGACGACGTCCTCGTCCTTCGTCGACATGCCCGCGCGACCCTTGCCGCCGCGGGCCTGCGCGCGGAACGTGTCGAGGCTGGTGCGCTTGATATAGCCCTGCATGGTCACGGTCACGACCATGTCCTCGCGCTCGATCAGGTCCTCGTCGTCGATGCCGTTGGCGGCGGCGGCGATCTCGGAGCGGCGCGGCGTGGCGAATTCGTCGCGGATCGCGATCAGCTCGCCGCGCATCACTTCGTACAGCTTCGCCCGGTCGCCGAGAATGTGGAGCAGCTCGCCGATCGTCGCGGCGAGCGCCTTCAGCTCGTCGCCGATCTCGTCGCGGCCCAGCAGCGTAAGGCGGTGCAGGCGGAGATCGAGGATCGCGCGGACCTGCGGCTCGGACAGCTTGTAGATGCCCTCCTGCTGCTTGTCCTCGACCGCCTCGACCAGCGCGATGTACGGCGCGATCTCCTCCACCGGCCATTCGCGGGCGAGCAATTTGCCGCGTGCTTCCGCCGGGCTCGACGAGCCGCGGATGATCTTGACGACCTCGTCGAGGTTGGTGACCGCGATGACGAGGCCGAGCAACAGGTGCGCGCGCTCGCGTGCCTTGGCCAGTTCGAATTTAGACCGCCGCGTGATGACTTGTTCGCGGAAGGTGATGAACGCGCCGATGATGTCGCGCAAGTTGAGCAGCTCGGGACGGCCGCCGCGGATCGCCAGCATGTTGGCGGGGAAGCTCGACTGCGCGGGCGTGTGCCGCCAGAGCTGGTTGAGCACCACGTCGACGGTCGCGTCGCGCTTCAGGTCGATGACGATGCGCACGCCCATCCGGCTCGATTCGTCGCGAATGTCGCTGACGCCTTCGATCCGCTTGTCCTTGGCGGCTTCGGCGATCTTCTCGACCAGGCCGTTCTTGCCGGTCTGGAACGGGATCTCGGTAAGGACGATCGAGCGACGGTCGCCCTTGCCCTCCTCGACGATGTGGCGCGAGCGGACGATAATCGAGCCGCGGCCGGTCTCGTACGCCGACTTGGCGCCCGCGCGGCCGAGGATGATCGCGCCGGTCGGGAAGTCGGGGCCGGGGACGATCTCGAACAATTCCTCCGTCGTGATCGCGCCATTGTCCATGTACGCGAGGCACGCGTCGATGACTTCGCCGAGATTGTGTGGCGGAATGTTGGTCGCCATGCCGACCGCGATGCCGCCCGCGCCGTTGACCAGCAGGTTCGGGAACCGCGCCGGCAACACCGAAGGCTCGCGCTCCGAGCCGTCATAGTTGGGCGTGAAGTCGACCGTATCCTTGTCGAGATCGCCGAGCAGCGCATTCGCCACCTTGCCGAGGCGCGCCTCGGTGTAGCGCATCGCCGCGGGCGGATCGGGATCCATCGAGCCGAAGTTGCCCTGGCCGTCGATCAGCGGCACGCGCATCGACCAGTCCTGGGTCATGCGGGCCAACGCATCGTAGATCGAGCTGTCGCCGTGCGGATGGTATTTACCCATCACGTCACCGACGATGCGCGCGGACTTGCGATACGGCTTGCCGGCGACGAAGCCGCTCTCATGCGCGCCGTACAGTATGCGGCGATGGACGGGCTTCAGGCCGTCGCGGACGTCGGGCAGCGCGCGCGCGACGATGACGCTCATCGCATAGTCGAGATAGCTCGACTTCATCTCGTCGACGATCGAGATCGTGGCGATGCCGGCGGGCTCGCCGCCCTGGGGTTCGGCGAGGATAGTCTCGTCGGTCAAATCTGAACGCTTTCGGCTTGTTGCGGTGTTGTGACACACCTTAGCCGAGGGGGGGGCACCTTACTACCCCCGCGCACGCGTACGCACGCGAGAGAGAAGGGTTTCATCGTTAATTTGCGGGTTATTTGCAGGCGGTCTTGGTCTTGTTGCCAGCGAGCGAACAATCATAGGTGACGGTCTTGCCGTTCGCGAGCTTTGCGCTGACCATGCGGCCTTTCTTGACGGTCGTAGTGTGCTTGGCGACCCTGGTGTTGCCGGTCGGCGTGGTGGTCTTCGTCGTGGGGGTGTGCGTCGCGACGGTTTTGGGCTGGACGGTCTTGGCTGGCGTCGCGGCGATCGCAGCGCCGCCGGACAGAAGCGCGCTACCAGCGAGGATCGCGAGGGGGAGGGACTTGGTCATGGGGGTATCCTCTCTGCTTCGGCCTTGGTGGACGATGAGCAGAGCATGCGCCGGGGGACCTGACCGCCCTATGGCGGATGGGTGAAATCGGCGTCATGGAGGACCCTCACTTCTTACCCAAGCCCCAGCCTTCCAAGAAAGAAGGCCCTCACTTCTTACCCCTCCCTGGAAGGGAGGGGCAGGGGGTGGGTCGGCTTCCGCATTGGCGAGCTGTAGCGATCTGCAACCGGCCGACCCACCCCGAACCCCTCCCTTCCAGGGAGGGGAGCAGAAGTTACGGCGTTACCTCTACCCCGTCCCAAGCGAACAGCTTCCCGCTGTCCGGCGCCCGCAGACCATCGATCACGTCGAGCAACTGCACCGCCGCGCGGTCGGCCTTGAACAGGTTGCCCGGCGTCACATTCCCCTGGAACGGCTTCGACAGCCCGGTGTCCACGGTCCCCGGATGCAGCCCCACCACGATCCCGCTCGAATTGCGCCGTTTGTCCTCGATCGAAATCGTTCTCACCAACTGGTTCAGCGCCGCTTTCGACGCCCGATACCCGTACCAGCCCCCCAGCTTGTTATCGCCGATGCTCCCAACCCGCGCCGAGAGAACCGCAAACACGATCCGCCCCGCCTTCGGTGTCACCGGCAAGAAATGCTTCGCCACCAGCGCCGGCCCGATTGCGTTGATCGCGAAGTTGCGCGCCATCCACACCGGATCGAGCTCGCGCATCGCCTTCTCGGGACCCTTGTCGCCGTCGTGCAGCAATCCCGTCGCGACGATCACCAGCGTCGGCGACCCGACACGCGCAGCCGCCGCCGCAATGCTCGCCTCGTCCTCCAGATCGAGATGCCGGTCGCCGCTTTCCGATCGCGCGAACCCGTAGACCTTGTCGAACGCGCCTTCCTCGATCAGCGCCTCCTCCATCGCCTTGCCGATGCCGCCCGAGGCACCGATGACGACAGCGCTGCTCACTTGCGCACGAACCGGAACTGCGCGTCGCTGCTGCCCGCGGCGTCATACGCATAGCCGTCGCTGTCGAAGCCCTTGATGCCCTCGATGTCGTCGACGCGCTGCTCGACCAGCCACCGCGCGACCATCCCGCGGGCCTTCTTCGCGTGGAAGCTGACGAACTTCTCCGCCTCTCCTTCGCGGAAATCGATCGCGACGACGCGTATGGAGGAGGGCAGCTTGCCGTCAGCCGCCGCCCAATATTCCTGGCTGGCGAGGTTGAGGATCGTCCCCGATCCCTCCGCCTCGACGTCGTCCGCGAGCAGCTTGGCGATCCGATCGCCCCACCAGTCGGTCAGCTTCGTCTTCCGCGGCGCCCAACGCGTGCCCATCTCAAGCCGGTAAGGCCGCATCAGGTCGAGCGGTCGCAGCAGCCCGTACAAGCCCGACAACATCCGCACATGATCCTGCGCATAATCCACCGCCGCCTCGTCGAGCGTCTTCGCCTCCAGCCCGGTATAGACGTCGCCGGCGAACGCGAACATCGCCGGCCGCTCGGGCAGCGTATCGAAATCGCGGAATCGGTCCGCGTTCAGCTTCGCCAGCGCCGGCGATATATGCATCAGCTCCGACAGCTTCTTCTGCGTCAGGTGCGCGGCGGCGTGCGCCAGCGTCTTCGCCTCGTCGGCAAACCGCGGCGCGGTCGGCTCGAGCTTGGGCAGCGCGCTCTCGTAATCGAGCGTCTTGGCGGGCGATAGGACAGCGATCATCGCCGCGATCTAGCGACGGCCGGGGGCGCGTTCAATCGACGTTCACGCGCAATCTCACATCGGCGGGATCCAAGCCGCTCGCTTGAACGTATGCATGGCGGATCATATAGCGACGTCGCGCGCCACTTACGTAAGCGGGCCGACGCAGAGGGAGAGTTTCCGCATGAAGACCATTTCCAAGCTTGCACTGATTGCGGCGTTCGCCACCGGCACGAGCGGCCTTGCGCTGTCGGCGCCTGCGTTCGCTAAGGACAAGAAGACCGATGCGGCGCCGGCAATGAAGCTGAGCCCCGAAGTCCAGAAGCCCGGCATCGCCGCGCAGACCGCGCTGACCGCCAAGGATTACGCCGGCGCACAGACCGCGATCGATCAGATCGATGCCGCCGCGAAGACCGATTACGAGAAGTATATCGGCGCCGCGCTCCGCTATCAGCTCGAGAACGAGAAGCTGGTCGCCGCGCAGACCGCCAACCCGAACGCACCAATGAACGAGACGACGCTCGCAAAGCCGCTCGACGCGCTGATCGCCAACCCGGCGACGCCGGCCGCCGATCGCGGCCGCTACGCCTATCGCCGCGGCGCGCTCGCGTTCAACGGCAAGCAGTATCCGATCGCACTTCAGTATTTCGCCAAGGCGAAGGAGCTCGGCTACAACGATCCGAACCTGCCGCTGCAGATCATCAAGGCGAAGATGGACAGCGGCGACGTCGCCGGTGCGACCGCCGACCTGGATGCCAGCATCGCGCAGATGACCGCATCGGGCCAGAAGGCGCCGGAGGAATATTACCGCTATGCCGTCGCAAAGTCGTACGCGGCAAAGCGTAATGCCGATACGATGGCGTGGCTGAAGAAGTGGATCACCGCGTATCCGACCGCGAAGAACTGGCGTGACGTGCTGATCCTGTCGGGCATCCAGGCTAACGCGCTGATCCCGCTCGACGAGGCGCAGAAGGTCGATGTGTTCCGCCTGATGCGTGCGACCAACGCACTCGCCGACCAGACCGACTATCTGCAATATGCCGACAGCGTGAACCGTCGCGGCCTGCCGAGCGAAGCGCAGGCGGTGATCAAGGAAGGCCTGGCGCAGGGCAAGATCCCGGCGTCGAACACGATGGCCAAGGGTCTGCTGGCGGATGCGAACAAGAACATCGCCAACGATGGTCCGTTGTCCGGTCTCGAGAAGCGCGCTGCGGCCGCGCCCAACGGCAAGCTTGCCGCCGGTACGGCCGATGCGTATCTCGGCCAGAACAACTACGCGAAGTCGATCGAGCTGTATCGCCTGGCGCTGACCAAGGGCGGTGTCGATGCCGACGACGTGAACCTGCACATGGGCATCGCGCTCGCGCGGTCGGGTGACAAGGCCGGCGCCGCGACGGCGTTCTCCGCGGTCAAGGCGTCGCCAAAGGCCGATGTCGCCGGTCTGTGGACGACCTGGCTCGGCGCGCCGGCTGTATAAGCTAGGGCGTCTCGAACCGTTTTCGTTTGTAGCTACGACCGCCAAGTGCGGCGTCCGAACTCCCCTCCCTGAAAGGGAGGGGCAGGTGGTGGGTAGGCCGGCTCGTGCCACGAAGGTCTGAACCCAGCGGAACCCGACCCACCCCCAACCCCTCCCTTCCAGGGAGGGGCGAAGGTTAGCCCAACCCCTCAATCTTCCGCCGCAAAGGGGAGGATCGAGAAGCGAAGACTAATCCACCACCACCGGGATCCCCGACAGCGCCTTGGCCGTCCGGATCGTCAGCGACGTCTTCACGCTCGCAACGTTCGGCGCAGGCGTCAAGTGGGTCGTCAGGATCTCCTGGAAGCTCTTCAAATCCGCCGCGACGATCTTCAGGATGAAGTCGATCTCGCCGTTGAGCATGTGGCATTCGCGAATTTCGGGAATGTCGGCGATGTGATGCTCGAACGCGGCGAGGTCGTGCTCGGCCTGGCTGCGTAGCGACACCATCGCGAACACGGTGATCGGGAAGCCCAGGCGGCTGGCGTCGAGATCGGCGTGATAGCCGCGAATGGCCCCCGCTTCCTCGAGCGCGCGGACACGGCGAAGGCAAGGCGGGGCGGTAAGCCCCACCTGGTCGGCCAGGTCGACATTGGTCATCCGACCGTCGGCCTGCAACAGCGACAGGATCTGGCGATCGATCCGGTCAAAACTCATTTCACGCAACTCCCGATAGGCATCGCAAACCAAGCGATTCATTCCTCATAGCCATAAGATTGTTGCGGTGAAACGCAATTGTCCCACAATGCGACGAAGGCGTTTGCACACCAAAATGGGTTGTTCCTTCGGATTATCGGGCGCGTTAAGGAATCGGTACGGAGTGCGTGCTAAGCCCGCGGAAGCCGGGGAACGATGTGCGGTTCGACGATAGCCTGAAGACGATCCTTGCCGCCGACATGGCCACCGATTTCGGTGCGCAATCGGCATGGCGGCAGTTGGTCGACCTGATGGGTCGTGGTCGGGCAGTGGTCGACGAACCTGCCATCGCGCGGTTGCGCCTGCTGCGTCTGGCGGTGCCGGTCGAGGTCCGTGCCGCGAGTGCGCGCGCCCTCGCGTTTGCGAAGCCGGATGCGCGCCTCGTCGGGTTCTTCGCGGAGGACGCGCTGGTGATCGCCGCACCCGTGTTGCGAACAGCGACGCTCGAGCCCGACGAATGGCTTGCCCTCCTGCCGCGACTGACGCCGCAGAGCCGCTCCGTCCTGCGTCACCGTCGTGACCTGCCGGCAGAGGTCCAGCGCGGGCTGCTAAACTTCGGCCCGACCGACTTCGTTTTACCGAAACCCGAAACGCCGGTCGAGATGGCGATCGCCGAGACCGAACCGGTCGAGCCGATCGCCCCCGAGTCGATCGTCGCTCAGCCGATCGCCCCCGCGCCGGCGCCGATCGAACAGGCGCCAGTCCGCGATGAACCGGTCGAAGAGCTTCCCGAGCTGTCCCTCTACGCCGCGCCGCTCAGCGAAACCCCGTTCCTGACGCTCGGCGCGGTTGCGCGCGGGCTGCCGTTCGTGGCCGAGGCATTCCGCCACGCCGAGCTCGCCGAGACCGAGCCGACCGTCATCGAGCCGGCTGGACCGCCGCCTGCCGACCGGTTCGAGATCTCCGACCTCGTCGCGCGGATCGAGGCGTTCAATCGCGATCGCACGATGGAGGCCGCTACGCCGACGCCCGCGGTTGCCGAAGTCGAGGGCTTCCGCTTCGAAACCGACGCGCAGGGTATCATCCGCATGGTCGACGGCGTCGCGCGTTCGGCACTGGTCGGCGTGTCGCTCGCCTATGCGGCGCAACAGGGCGAGGCGCAGCTCGACGGCGTCGCCGCGGGGGCGTTCCGTCGCCGCTCGCGGTTCAGCGATGCGCGACTCGAAGTCGGCGGACTGTCCGATGCGTTCGGATCGTGGCGGCTGTCGGGCGTGCCCGCGTTCGAACACGCGTCGGGCCGCTTCATCGGCTTCCGTGGAACGGGACGCCGCCCGCGCCCCGACGAGACCGCGGCGCCCGCCAAACCCGCATCCTCGCCGGTCTCCGATTCGCTCCGCCAGCTCGTCCACGAACTGCGCACGCCGACCAACGCGATCGCGGGGTTCGCGGAGCTGATCGAGACGCAGTTGCTCGGCCCCGTGTCGCCGACCTACCGCGAGCGTGCCACTGCGATCCGCACGCAGGCCGGCGACCTGCTCTCCGCGATCGACGATCTCGATACCGCGGCGCGAATCGAGGGTCGGGCGCTAGACCTGCGACCGACGACGGTGCCGGTTCGCCCGCTGCTCGACCGCGTTACGCGCGATCTGGCGCCGCTGGCCTCGCTGCGTGGCACTAGCCTCAACGTCGCGATGCCGGCGGGCGATTGCGAGGTCCTCGGCGACGACCGCGCTGTCGAACGACTGGTCGGCCGCCTGCTCGCTGCCTTGGTCTCGGCCGGCCGGAACGGCGAACATCTCGGCATCGTCGTCCGCCCCGTTGCCGACACCGTTGCCCACACCGTGACGATCGAGTTCGACCGCCCCGCCGCGCTTGCCGCCTATGCGACCAATGTCCTGCTGAGCATCGACGCCGAGCAGGAGGGCGACGGCGCGCCACTGCTGGGCACGGGTTTCGCGCTCCGTCTTGCCCAGAACCTCGCGGTCGAACTTGGCGGCGTGCTCACGATCGGGCTGGACCGCCTGACCCTTCAACTTCCCGCCGCGAATATGGTGGATGTGGAGCCGATAGCCGACGAACACCGGTGACGTATCGCCCCCCCGCGCCCGACCGACGCGCAGCGCGTCGTCTGGCTCGAAGATTTCGGCACCCACTTCACCGTCTTCGTCGACGTCGAAGAGGAATTCGACTGGACCGCCCCCCTCGACCGCCACAACCGCGCGGCCACTACGATAGCGGCCTTTCCCCACGCG
The DNA here is from genome assembly GCF_030817315.1 of Sphingomonas faeni. Taxonomy (NCBI): domain Bacteria; kingdom Pseudomonadati; phylum Pseudomonadota; class Alphaproteobacteria; order Sphingomonadales; family Sphingomonadaceae; genus Sphingomonas; species Sphingomonas faeni. The sequence continues at coordinate 607,337 of NZ_JAUSZF010000001.1, forward strand.
CACCGCCGGTTCGCCGACCGCGGCGTCGCACTGACCTGGATGGTCGACTATCCGATCGCTACCGACCCGGCGTCGGTCGAGATCCTTGCGCATGTCTTGGAGGACGGGCGGTCCGAGATCGGCACGCAGCTCCACGCCTGGGTCAATCCACCGTTCGCGGACGGCGCGCCGCCGGGATCGAGCTATGCCGGCAACCTGCCCCGCATATCGGAAGCCGCCAAGCTCGAGACGCTGACGCGGGCAATCACGGCAGCGTTCGGTAGTGTGCCACGCGTCTATCGCGCCGGGCGCTAAGGCCTCGGCCCCAACAGTTTCGCGCTGCTTGCGGGGCTCGGCTACCGGATCGATAGCTCGGTCCGCCCCGGCTACGATTACCGGGCGGATGGCGGCCCCGATTTTACGATGGCGGACGCCGGCGCCTATCGGTTGGGCGGTATCTTAGAACTGCCACTGACCACCGTCTTCACGGGCCACGCGCGTCGCGCTGGCCCGCGCCTGTACCGGGCGCTCGGACGCATTCCAAAGGGTAGGAGCCTGTTCGCCCGCGCCCGCCTTTTATCCCGGATTGCACTGACGCCAGAGGACATGCCAATCGTCGATGCCCTTGAGGCCGTCGCGGTAGCGGCTGGCGAGGGGGTGAGGCTGCTCAACCTGTCGTTCCACTTGCCGTCCTTGGCACCGGGCCACACCCCTTACGTACGCGACGCCGCGGATCTGAAGCGCTTCCATGACTGGTGGACCATCATGCTCGACGAATTCAACCGTCGCGGCATCCGCAACGCCTCGCTTGACGAGATCGTCGTGGCGTTGGGGTGAGGCTCTGCCGAAGCCGGTGAGACAATCGGCGCTGCTTTGATACAGATAGAGTGTTTCCCCGCGAAGGCGGGGACCCAGACTGGGCTCCCGCCTTCGCGGGAGACCATGAAGCATGCGCGAGACTAAGAGCTTGAAGCGATGTCGGCCTGTCGGGCCGATCGACGAACTCGATTGCCGTGGTGTCCGCATCCGCAATGCCTCGTCCGCAACGCGCTCCCCTCCCTGGAAGGGAGGGGCAGGGGGTGGGTCGGTTTCCGCATATTCGACCGCTTGAGGCTCAAGCTGGCCGACCCACCCCCAACCCTTCCCTTTCACGGAGGGGAGATCGTTGCGCTTCGGGGCAGCTACCCGGACGATCTATTTCCTTCAGGATTAACCCAAAACCAGAAAGGGCGGCCCGTTGCCGGACCGCCCTTCTGATAAGCAGATACTGAAAGCGAGATTAGCGCTTCGAGAACTGGAAGCTACGACGGGCCTTCGCCTTGCCGTACTTCTTGCGCTCGACGACGCGGCTGTCGCGGGTCAGGAAGCCTGCTGCCTTCACCGATGCGCGCAGCACCGGCTCAAAGCGGGTCAGCGCCTGGCTGATGCCGTGCTTGACCGCGCCGGCCTGGCCCGAAAGGCCACCACCCTTGACGGTGCAGACGACGTCGTACTGACCTTCGCGCTCGGTGATGCCGAACACCTGGTTGATGACGAGACGCAGCGTCGGACGTGCGAAATACACTTCCTGGTCACGACCGTTGATCGTGATCTTGCCAGTGCCGGGCTTGACCCAGACGCGGGCGACGGCGTCCTTACGACGGCCGGTCGCGTAAGCGCGGCCCTGCTTGTCGAGGATCTGCTCGCGCAGCGGCATCGGCTCGCGCACGGGCTCGTTCGAGACCGGTGCGGCGAGATCGCCTTCGCTGGTCGGCAGAGCCTGCTCGGCGGGGGCAGCCGGCGCGGGCTGGTTGGTCAGGCTCGCGAGATCGGCGAGCGACTGGCGGTTGTCGGACATTATGCGCCCACCTTGTTCTTGCGGTTCATGCTGCCGATGTCGAGCACGGCAGGGTTCTGTGCCTCGTGCGGATGCTCGGTACCCTTGAAGATACGCAGGTTGCGCATCTGCTCACGACCCAGCGGGCCGCGCGGGATCATGCGCTCGACGGCCTTTTCGAGAACGCGCTCCGGGAAGCGGCCGTCGAGGACCTTGGCGGCAGTGATGCCCTTGATGCCGCCGGCGTAACCGGTGTGCTTGTAATAGATCTTCTTCGCGGCCTTGTTGCCGGTGAAGCGGATCTTGTCGGCGTTGATCACGACGACGTTGTCACCGCAATCGACATGCGGGGTGAACGACACCTTGTGCTTGCCGCGCAGGACGTTGGCGATGATCGATGCGGCACGACCGACTACGAGACCTTCCGCGTCGACTATATGCCACTGCTTTTCCACCTCAGCCGGCTTCGCCGACTTGGTGGTCTTCATGAGCGCCTTCATGGGCGTTAGACCTTCCAGATTGAATGCAAGCGCACCAAGGGAAGGATCCCGCAGCGCGAATGCCGGCCTAATGCTGAAAGGGGGGCTTCAAGTCAAGCTTTCCGCCGGTTTCCTGACGGGTATTATTATACCCGCTGCTTCAGGCCCCGTTGATTCAGGCGGGGTGCCGTACCTACGGCGTGGGCGGCAAACATTGCGGCAATCAGGAGCAGGGCGGAATTGCCCTGGTGGGCGACCGCGACGTCGATCTGCACGCCGGTCATCAGCGTTGCGATCCCAAGCATGATCTGGAGCGTGACGAGTCCGACCACGTAAAATCCCGCGCTGCTACCGGTCTTGGTCGCCTTGATCGCCAGCCAGATCAGCCCGGCGGCGGCGGCGAACGCGAACCAGCGGTGGATGAACTGCACCACGATCGGGTTGTCGACCGCGTTGCTCCAGGCGGGGTTCACCATCGGCACGTCGGCGGGGAACAGCCCGTCGCCCATCAGCGGCCAGCTTGCGAACGCATAGCCGGCATCGAGCCCGGCGGTGAACGCGCCATAGACGAGCTGGACGAACAGCAGCGCCAGCGCGAGGATCGCCACGGGCGCGAGGCGGGCAGGGGCGGCGAGCGGATTGCGGTGCAGCGCCATCAGGTCGAGCGCGGTCCACACGATCCCCGCGAGGATCGTCAGCGCGGTGAGCAGATGCACGGCGAGCCGGATATGGCTGACGTCGGTCCGGACTGACAGGCCCGACGCGACCATCCACCAGCCGATCGCACCCTGGAACGCGCCGAGCGCCAGCAGCGCCGACAAGCGCCAGCCGTATCCGAACGGGATACGCTTGCGCACCGCGAACCAGATCAGCGGAACCGCGAAGGCGAGCCCGATCAGTCGGCCCCAGAGCCGGTGCAGATATTCCCAGAAGAAGATCGCCTTGAACCCGCCGAGCGTCATGTCCGCGTTGAACGCGGCATATTCGGGGATGCGCTTGTAAGCGTCGAACTCGGCCTGCCACTGCGCGTCGTTGAGCGGCGGGATGATCCCGCTGATCGGCTTCCACTGCGTGATCGACAGCCCCGACTCGGTCAGCCGGGTGATCCCGCCGATGACGACCATCGCGACGATCAGCGCCGCCACCGCGTAAAGCCACAGGGCGACCGCACGAGGACGGGCTTTGGTGAGAAAGGCGGCGCTGGGTTGAAGCATGGCGCTGAGATAGTGCTTTGCGCTGCTTGGCGCCATCGCTTCGTGGTGAGGCATTGCTTCATGTTGTTGGCGGAGGTTCGGGCGCCGGGACCTAGAGCCACGCTTCTCTTCCTTGTTCTCCCGCGAAGGCGGGAGTCCAGCCTGGGCTCCCGCCTTCGCGGGAGAACAAGGAAGAGGGAATGCCGCTTCAAAATCCGCCACATCGCCAAGAAATTAAAGGATGTAATGTTGTATCCTTTCAACCGTCCGTCTATATCCAACGAACGATGACGCCCTCGGCCAGCCATACCCACCGCTTCGCCGGTCTCGATCGCTATGCGATCGGGCTGTCGGGCCTGTGCATGGTGCACTGCCTGGCGACGTCGGTGCTGGTCGCACTGATGTCGACCGCGAGCGGGTTTCTGCTCGATCCGATCTTCCACGAGGTCGGCCTGACGATTGCGATCGGCCTCGGTGCGCTGGCGCTCGGCCGTGGCGTGCTCAATCACGGCTATATGATGCCCGCCGCGATGGGCGCGCTCGGGCTCGGCATCATGGCCGGCGCGATGACGCTGCCGCACGACAGCGGCGGCGGCGAGACGTTGTGGACGATCGTCGGCGTCGGCCTGCTCGCCTTCGGTCACGATCTCAACCGCCGCGCCGACAGTTGAGCGGGTTGCTGGAACCCCTCCGGCATCCTACTTCATCCAGCATGGCGCACGCTCACAACCACACCGAACCGCAAGGCGCCGATCTTACCATCGCAGCGCAGACGACGCTGGAAAAGGCCGGCGAGCAATGGACGTCGATGCGCGCGAGCGTGTTCGCGGCGCTGGCGAGTTTCGAGAAACCCGCCTCCGCCTACGATATCGCCGAAGCCGTTTCGAAATCCGAAGGCCGCCGGGTGGCAGCGAACAGCGTGTACCGCATCCTCGACCTGTTCGTCGGCGCGAACCTCGCGCGGCGGGTCGAAAGCGCCAACGCCTATGTCGCCAACGCGCACCCCGATTGCCTGCACGACTGCATCTTTCTGGTCTGCGACTCGTGCGGCCAGACCACGCATCTCGACAACGACACGATCACTAAAGGCGTTCGCAACGCGGCGGAGGCAGCAGGTTTCTCCCCGGTGCGCCCGGTCATCGAGGTCCGCGGCCGTTGTGCGGAGTGCGAGGCGAAGTAGGGCTTACCCCGGTTTCAGTCCGTCCCTCCCTGGAAGGGAGGGGTAGGGGTGGGTCGGTGGGCTTTGGCCAGCATCGCCTGATACGGAAGGCGACCCACCCCCAACCCCTCCCTTTCAGGGAGGGGGACAGAAGGGAAGATGTTAGCCCAGATCCTTCCCCATCCGGATCATTGGTACCGGCACGTCCCCCGGCGTCTCGATTCGCTCGATCGGCCGATACCCGCACGCCCGGTACAGCGGCTCCCCCGCCAGCGTCGCCATCATCTCCGCCCGCGCAAACGCCGCCTGACGCGCCGCCGCCTCACAAACCGACAGCACCAACCTCCCGACACCCCGCCTGACGAAATCCGGATCGGTATACATAGCCCGGATCCGCGCCGCATCGCGCGCCGGGTCCAGCAGAGCCGCATCACGCAGTGCCGTACTATGGTCGCCGCCATAGAGTGTCGCCCGCCGGCTCCACCCGCCACATCCGGCCAGCCGCCCGTCCGCCTCCACCAGCAGATACGTCCCGTCCGCGATCAGCTGCGTATCCAGCCCCATCACCGCGCGGCTTGCCTCGACCTGCGCCGGCGTGAGAAAATCCCCCTGCAACGCGCCGATCGCCCGCGCCATCAGCGCCGCGATCGCGGGGATATCCGCCTCGACGGCAACACGGTGCGTAAAGTTCATAATTGTGCACTTCCCGAGCGATTTCAGCGCGAATGCTACGTCAAGACACGGTAACAATCGACACGATACCCGCGCTGCATTAAGCCCGTCCGATGGCCGACCTTCCCGCGACACCGCTGCTCGACACCGTCTCGACACCCGCCGACCTCCGCAAGTTGCGCCCGGACCAGCTCCGCCAACTCGCCGACGAACTGCGTACCGAGACGATTTCCGCGGTCGGCACCACCGGCGGCCATCTCGGCTCGGGTCTCGGCGTGGTCGAGCTGACCACCGCGATCCACTACGTCTTCGACACCCCGCGCGACCGCCTCGTCTGGGACGTCGGCCACCAATGCTATCCGCACAAGATCCTGACCGGGCGCCGCGATCGCATCCGCACGCTCCGCCAGGGTGGCGGCCTCAGCGGCTTCACCAAGCGCAGCGAGAGCGAATACGACCCGTTCGGCGCAGCGCATTCCTCGACGTCGATCTCCGCGGCGCTGGGCTTCGCGGTCGCCAACAAGATCGCGGGCACGCCAGGCAAGGGCATCGCCGTAATCGGCGACGGCGCGATGTCCGCGGGCATGGCGTACGAGGCGATGAACAACGCCGAGCAGGCCGGCAACCGCCTGGTCGTGATCCTCAACGACAACGACATGTCGATCGCGCCGCCCGTCGGTGGCCTCTCGGCCTATCTGTCGCGGATCGTATCGAGTCGCGAATTCCTCGGCATCCGCGAACTCGCCAAGAAGCTCGCGCGTCGCCTGCCGCGCCCGTTCCACAACGCCGCGCGGAAGACCGACGAGTTCGCCCGCGGCATGACGATGGGCGGCACATTGTTCGAGGAGCTCGGCTTCTATTATGTCGGTCCGATCGACGGTCATAATCTAGAACACCTGATTCCGGTGCTCGAGAATGTCCGCGATGCGGAGGAGGGCCCGATTCTCGTCCACGTCGTCACCAAGAAGGGCAAGGGCTATGCGCCCGCCGAGGCCGCCGCGGACAAATATCACGGCGTCCAGAAGTTCGACGTAATCTCCGGCGTGCAGACCAAGGCGCCGCCGGGGCCGCCGCAATACCAGAACGTGTTCGGCGCGCAGCTCGTTGCCGAGGCCGCGAAGGACCCGCGTATCTGCGCGATCACCGCGGCAATGCCGTCGGGCACCGGGCTCGACGCATTCGCCAAGGCCTATCCCGACCGGTTCTTCGACGTCGGTATCGCCGAGCAGCACGGCGTCACCTTCGCCGCCGGCCTCGCTGCACAAGGCATGCGCCCATTCTGCGCGATCTACTCGACGTTCCTCCAGCGCGCGTACGATCAGGTCGTCCACGACGTCGCGATCCAGAACCTGCCGGTCCGCTTCGCGATCGACCGCGCAGGGCTGGTCGGTGCGGACGGCGCGACTCATGCCGGATCGTTCGACGTCACGTACCTCGCGACGCTGCCGAACTTCGTGGTGATGGCGGCGGCGGACGAGGCTGAACTCGTCCACATGACCCACACCGCGGCGCAGTACGACACCGGCCCGATCGCGGTCCGCTATCCACGCGGCAACGGCACGGGCGTAGCGCTGCCCGAGATCCCGCAGCTGCTGGAGATCGGCAAGGGCCGCATCGTGCGCGAAGGCAAGACCGTCGCGATCCTGTCACTCGGCACGCGTCTCGAGGAGGCGCTCAAGGCAGCCGAGGTTCTCGAAGCCAAGGGCCTCAGCACCACGGTCGCCGATCTGCGCTTCGCCAAGCCGCTTGACGTCGACCTGATCCGCAAGCTGCTGACCACGCACGAAGTCGCGGTAACGATCGAGGAAAACTCGGTCGGCGGCTTCGGCGCGCACGTGCTGACGATGGCGTCGGACGAGGGCCTGATCGACGGCGGGCTCAAGCTCCGCACGCTGCGTTTGCCCGACGTGTACCAGGACCAGGACAAGCCCGAAGTCCAGTACGCCGAAGCCGGCCTCGACGCGACCGCGCTGGTCGACACCGTCCTCAAGGCGCTCCGTCACAATTCGGGCGGGGTCGCCGAAGTACGCGCATGACCGGCCCGACCAAGGCCATCGTGATCATCGCTCTGGCGGTGATCGTGATGGTGTCGCTGAATATCGCGATGTGGCGGCGGATGCGCGGTGGGCTGGCGGCGGCGAAAGCCGAGCAGGCGGCGAATCCCGAGCTGTTCGACGAAGACGGTTCTCGGATTTCGTGAACCGGATTTCGTAACTGAGCACCACCCCGGCGAAGGCCGGGGCCCAATTGGGAAACGTCGGTAACGGAGTGCTCTCCCTCGTTACTACGACCTCACCAATTGGGCCCGGCCTTCGCCGGGGTGGTGCGGCTTCAGGCTAGCAATCACCCACCCAAATAGTGGGTCTGCGCAGCGTCCGTCGCACTCACCGCAAGGATCGACCGCGCCTTACTCGGCGGCAAAGCCTGCCCCCGCCCATCACCACTCGCCGCGATCACCCGCTCCAGCAGATCCTGCCCCTCGCGCCACCAGCCGATCCCGCTCGCAGCGTTAAGATGCCCCTGCGGCCCAGCGTCGACGAAGTGACTGCCCCAGTCCGCCGCCATGCTGTGCGCGCGCTCAGGCGTGACCCAGGGATCGTCGCTGCTCGCCACCACGATCGACGGAAACGGCAACGGCGTGCGCGGCGTCGGCGAGAAGCCCTTTAACTCCGCCTGCGCGCCGCCCCGATCGACATCCGCAGGCGCCACCAGAAGCGCGCCGGCAACCGGCCAGCCATAAGGCTGAGGACTAAGTTCCGCCCACCACGCCACCGCCAGGCATCCAAGGCTGTGCGCAGCCAGGATCACCGGTGCGTCCGCGCGGCGGATCGCTTCGTCGAGCCGCGTCACCCAGGCGTTGCGATGCGGCGTGTTCCACATGCCAAGTTCGACGCGTACCGTATCGGGTCGCGCATCCTCCCATAACGTCTGCCAATGCGAAGGACCCGAGCCGCCAAGACCGGGCACGGTCAGGATCGTCGGCTGGACGGAATCATACGGTGCGAAACTACCCACAGCGCTTCTCCTTCTCCAAAACCTCGTTCTTCGAGGTTGGGAGCGTGGCCGAACGACGCTCTAGGGCACGCCATCCGGTCACGATCCCATCCCTTCAACGTAATCCTACTAATCAGATGGGCAATTACATTGCGGCAAAAGGAAGGCAGCTTGCGGTAGTCGGACCGGGCGACGATACGCACGCTCATGGCAAAGATACGCGCATGGTAAAAACACGGGCGGACCAGATGCTGGTCGACAGAGGCCTCGTCGAGTCGCGCACGCGGGCGCAGGCGCTGATCATGGCGGGCCTGGTGTTCGCGGGTACGAAGAAGGTCGACAAGCCCGGCCAGACTCTCCCCGACGACGTGGTGCTCGACGTGCGCGGTCGCGATCACCCCTGGGTTTCGCGCGGCGGGATCAAGCTCGCCCACGGCCTCGCGCATTTCGGCTGGGACGTGAGCGGCGCGGTCGCGATCGACGTCGGCTCCTCCACTGGCGGCTTTACCGACGTCATGCTTAAGAACGGCGTGGCCAAGGTCTACGCGGTCGACAGCGGCACCAACCAGCTCGCCTGGTCGCTTCGCCAGGACGATCGCGTCGTCGTCCACGAACAGACCAGCGCACGCATTCTTACGCCCGCGCACATCCCCGAGCCGATCGACCTTATCGTCTGCGATGCGAGCTTCATCGGGTTGGCCAAGGTGCTCGAACGACCAATGACCTTCGCCAAGCCCGACGCACGGCTGCTGGCGCTGGTGAAGCCGCAGTTCGAGGCAGGACGTGGTGAAGTGGGGAAGGGCGGTGTGGTCCGCGATACCGCGATCCACCAACGCGTCTGCGACGAGGTCGCTGCGTGGTTGACGGGGCAGGGGTGGAGCGTGATCGGTGTCGTCGAGAGCCCGATCACCGGACCCGAGGGCAATGTGGAGTTCCTGATTGCGGCGCTGCATGGCGAGGGCTCGACCATGGAACAGTCCGATGTCGAAGTGCCTGCCGATACCCAATCATCACCGTCATCCTGACGGAGCGTGAACGACGTCGGCCGCGCGGGGAGGAGCTGCCTCGGCGGCATGGTCGATCTGATCTGCTACGTGATGGACCAATGTTCGCTGTCCTACACGCGCCGATCCTGACAGCGTTCCAACACCTCGACTGCTGGATTTCCTACCCACGAAACCACCCCGACGAAACTCTCCCAGCGTCTATACTTCCTATACTTCACTCTGCCGGCACGATCGCGAACCACCCCGTATCAGCGACTTAGCGCGAGTTGCCGGCACCCCTCGTGCCGGAATGAATCACTAGCGGAACGATTACCGCGTACGCACGGTTTACCGGTCGCAAAAGGCGCGGCAGGACGAGCCCGCATTGAGATGGAAGGATGTGTGTGGGCGGTATCGCTTCGAAGGGCCAGTTGAGGATGTCGTTCCTCCGCTGGGCGGTCGTGACCGTGCCCCTGATCCTGCTGCTTGGCTTCCTATCCGGACGATCGGTCAGCGTCGGCAGCGAGAATGCCTGGTACGTCGCGCTCGCCAAGCCTGCGTTGAACCCGCCCGGCTGGGTCTTCCCGGTGGTATGGACCACGCTTTACATCATGATCGGGCTGGCGCTCGCGATGATCCTCAATGCGCGCGGTGCACAGTTGCGTGGGCTGGCCGTTGCGCTGTTCGTCGCTCAGTTCGTGCTCAACCTCGCCTGGACGCCGATATTCTTCGGCGCACACAAGATCGGGCTGTCGGTACTCGTGATCGTCGCGATGCTGGCGCTGTCGATCGCCGCGACCTTCGTATTCGCGCGCATCCGTCCCGCCGCAGCGTGGCTTATGGTGCCGTATATGGTGTGGATCAGCTTTGCCGGCGTGCTCGCGTTCAGCATCGGGCAATTGAACCCCGGTGCCGAAACCCTTGCACCTGCGCCGCATACGTCCCAAATGCTGTGACGCAGCAGTCCGTGCAACAGTCTTTGGGATTTTGAAGCAATGCAGTCCGAAAACCGCGTGTTCGACGATATCGTCAAGGTCTTGAACGGTGCTGCCGGTACGCTTGCGGGCGTCGGTCGCGAAGCCGGTTCCGGTGCGCGGGAACGTGCACGCGAATGGCTCGGCGGGCTCGACTTCGTCAGCCGCGAAGAGTTCGACGCCGTAAAGGCGATGGCCGCTGCGGCGCGTGACGAGAACGATGTGTTGAAGGCCCGGCTCGATGCGCTCGAAGCCAAGTTTGCGGCACAATCGACGGTAAACGCACCGCTTGGGGCGTCGGTCGACTGACTTTTCCACAGTTTTCCGCAGAATTGGGGCCGATGGGGTTGTCGGGGCGTTTTTGCCTCGGCACCCTTTGTCGTGCGATAAGGACCGCCAGGACCCTATGATGCTTGAACACGCCGACCACGACCACGAAGATGCCGCCCCGATCGACATGCTCGAGAGCTATTACGCCGCGCATGGCTGGGAGCATGAGCGTCACGACGACGAGATCGTCGCGACCGTCAAGGGAAGCTGGGCGACCTACGAACTGCGCGCGCTGTGGCGTGACGACGATAGCGTCCTGCAATTCCTCGCTTTTCCAGACATCAAGGTGCCCGACGAGCGTCGCCAGGCGGTGTACGAGACGATCGGGCTGGTCAACGAACAGCTCTGGATCGGACATTTCGAACTCTGGTCGACAAGCGGCATATTGCTCTTCCGGCATGCGGCGATGGTCGATGGCGGCGACGACGGCACGATGTCGCTCGACGCGGCGGAACTGCTGGTCGAATCGGCGATCGAGGAGTGCGAGCGCTTCTATCCGGTGTTCCAGTTCGTGCTGTGGGGCGGGAAGAGCCCCAAGGACGCAATCGCTGCGGCGTTGATCGAAACGCACGGCGAGGCATGAACTCGGGTTCTAACTTTCCGGCAGGTCCGTTGTGGCTGATCGGCTGCGGCAACATGGGCGGCGCGATGCTGCGGCGCTGGATCGCGGCCGGGCTCGATCCCGCTAGCGTGACGGTGATTACGCGGAGCGGTCGAGGTGCCCCCGACGGCGTTCGTTCGCTGACCGTGCTACCTGACGAGGCTGCGCCGGCCACGCTGATGCTGGCGCTGAAGCCGCAGCAGATCGACGCGGCGCAAGCGTTGATGGCGCCGCTGCGCGGGGCTCCGAAGCTGTTGCTTTCGATCCTGGCGGGTGTCGATCATGCCGCACTGACCCAGCGGTTCGCGGCCGACACGATCGTCCGCGCGATGCCCAACCTCCCGGTCGCAATCGGCAAGGGCGTGACGTCGCTCTACACGGTCGGCGCGTCGAGCGATGCGATCGCTGCCGCCGAAGCCTTTGCCGCCCCCCTCGGCCACTATGAATGGATCGCCGACGAAGCGCATTTCGACGCCGTGACCGCGCTCGCAGGCAGCGGCCCCGGCTTCGTATTCCGCTTTGCCGACGCGCTCGCCAAGGCTGGCGCCGCACTAGGGTTGCCGGCGGACCAGGCCACCCGTCTGGCGATCGCGACGCTGGAGGGCTCTGCGATCATGTCCGCCGAGGCTGACGTGTCGCCGGCGATACTTGCCGACCGGGTCGCAAGCCCAGGCGGTTCGACGCGTGCTGGGCTCAACGTGCTTGACGATAACGACGCTCTCGTGAATCTGCTGACAAAGACGCTCGCCGCTTCGGAGCGCAGGAACGCCGAAATGGCCGCAGCGGCGCGTTGAGCCACACGCGCCGCTCGGTCTGCATCCACCCCGTAAGTACGTTGATATTTAACCTATAACGTCTTCCACAATGTAGCGCATGAATGTGGCTTAAGGTAATCGGATCAGCATGAAAATCGATCAGCCTGCTGCCACCGATGCGCGTGTCGACGAACGACCCGCAGTCGATGCCACGACATTCGCCGCCGAAATCGCGCCGCGCGATACGCCGGTCGTGCTCCGCGGACAGGTGGCGCATTGGGCGAGCGTACGCGCTGGTAAGACGGGTCACCAGGCGACGGCACGGTATCTCGCAAGTCTCGGTGATGGCGGCCGACCTATGGAGGTGCTGATCGGTGGCCCAGAGTTTGGCGGGCGATTCTTTTATCGCGGCGACAATTTGGAAGGGTTCAACTTCCACCGCGAAAAGGCGTCGCTCGGTATCTTGCTGAGCGAATTGCTCCGGCTCGCGGAACTGCCTGAACGCGAGCGGCATGTCCTTTATGCAAATGCAGCAACGGCATCCGAGCATATGCCGGGCTGGGCGGCGGCGAACCCGCTGGACCTGCCGCTTGGCGGCGCTGCGCCACGATTGTGGATCGGGAACGGATCCCAGACCGCAACACATTATGATGGCTCGACCAATCTCGCCTGCGTAGTCGCCGGCCAGCGCCGTTTTACGCTGTTTCCCCCAGACCAGGTCGGCAA